>NZ_QGMZ01000039.1 GCF_003173335.1 Methanospirillum stamsii | reverse complement strand
TTTACCATAAACCATATTTAAATTCAATAGTATAGAAAGTATTGCAACTAACTATAATTGCAATTACTTTCATTTTTTCTCCTGTGAGAAAATTAACCCAAGTTTAAAATTTAACTCAAGGTCAATAATGAGTATAGAATTTTAAATAGATATATCTTTTGAATATGGAGATGAGTGGTATCTATAAAAAAGATATTTTATCAGCAATCGTAGTCTCGTTGAATAGGTCTCATAAAAAATATTCTTTCAAAATCCTGGGGTGATATTGAGAATGAATGTAAGACCCACAGTCTGTTATTATGATGAGTAATCTACACAGAATTATTAGAGATATCTATTTTATGCTCTCTTTGTAAATCATAATAGTTGAATCAATAATGGGAACTTTTTTGAATAAGGTTGTGAAAGTGTAACATATGGATTGCGAGGATCAAATGTGTCAATAGCAGATAGGAAAAAAAGAGAGAAGGAAAAGAGACGCGAAGATATTTTGAATGCAGCAGAAAAATTATTTTTTTCTGGAGAGTATGATTCAATTACCATGAATAGCATAGCAGAGGAGGCTGAGGTGAACAAAGCTCTGCTCTATTATTATTTTAAAGATAAACAATCTCTTTTTTTATCAGTGGTTACCCGGGGTTCACGGATCCTTCTTCGGATGGTAAAAGAATCTGAAACACGAGAAGTTTTAGGGCTTGAAAAAATCAGTGCGATAGGAAAAGCATACTATCAATTTGCTCATGATTATCCTGATTATTATCGAATCGGATTATTTTTCCGGACAAGGGGATTTGATATCACAGCAATAACTGATAGTGAGTGTCTGACAGAATATAAAAAAATTGGTAATGAAATTGCTTCCCTCTCCATTTCTTCTATCGAATTGGGTATTCAGGATGGTACTATCCGCTCTGATTTGGATCCGGTAGAAATTTATGTTGTCCTATCCTGGATAGCAGATAATATTCCCACTATGCGACCTGCATTCACTGAGAAACTGGAAATCAGAGGAGTCACCAAAGAAAAATTTGTTCAGGATGTTTGGAATCTTCAGCGCCGAATGATTATGAACATCAGAATGAATGATAATAATTAAGGTTCTTTATGATAGTACCAGAAATCAATTGAATAATCTTGACTCTTTGTCATTTCATGTGAGATATTTGATTTAAGGTGGTTATAACGAAGGTAAAACATGTTCAAGATTTCATCATTGCGATACACTCTGGTAGTAGCCTAAAGTGTGTGAATCATATATGTCAGTCTTTTAACAATCCATTTTAAATGGCCAATTAAAATATTATTTATCCCGTAATCGTGGTTCAGAGTTCGTTCTGAATATATGGAATATAAGATCTAGTACAGTTTTTTAAATGGAAGTAATGAATAATTTTTTTTTGATGTCCACGATTGATAGTAAAAAGAAACCAGATTGTGATATCAATAAAAATTAGGAATGAGTTGATAAAAGACATTTTTGCAAGCATAGTCCAAGAATACTGAGGACTAAAATAAGTATATAATTAAACAGCGAATTCCAAGGCATATTCTGACTTCTAGCATAAATGCATAATGATGATAAACCCAGAATAACCATTCCCAGTAATCCAATGATCGAATAGCCGATTTGTGTATGTTTGTATTGCTTTTTTTTCCAGCATGATATGTGAATCATATATAAAAAATTCGACCAGTTTTTATAAAATAATCCTTCAGTGGAGTAAAAAACGCCGTAATCCTATCTCTTGAATTATTTATTACAATCATGTTATCTTATACCACCTTCTTTAAAAAATGAAAAGACATTTTTTCCTCCCTTCTTTATCCTACTTTATAGACAAACCTTATAGGATCACTCTACTACGGAACAGAGGAAGAAAGAAGTTCAGTTTATTGAATAAATCTTGTAATATCAGGCAGGATGAGTTATTAGTCTCCATATGGATACTGTAGAAAACTCGCAGCATTTTCTATTGAAACAGGATTTATGGTGTGTGTTGATATTGAATCGTTACTTCGTGAGAGGGGCATATTTGAGAAGACAATTTTTTACGGGATTGAGAATATTATAAGCGACCGGATGATCTGGAATCTATTTGGGTTGATGAAAAAGGCAGCCCCGCCTTTTGTCCAGTTTTATTCGCTCCCGCCTGAAAAAATTCACGGGTCGTAACCAGGTTTATTATGTAACTGGTATGATCCGGAAATATTTCATAAAATTGTTTTAAAAGAGAATAATCTATGTCAGGATAAAGCCTTATACCAGATATTCATACTCTCAAATTTTCCACAAATATTTGTATTTTTAATAAGTGTTCCCCCGTATTGGTAATCAAATCCGGAGAATAACCGATTTATCTGAAGAGGTTCAGCCCGGCAAATCGTAAAAGCAGTCTTAACTCCTCTGTCTCTCATTTCTTTCTCCATGAAAGAGAGGATTTTTTTTGACAAACCATATCCCCGGTACCTTGGATCTACTGCAAGGTCACTCATCTCGACTGAAGATGCATGAATATCAATCTCGCAGGAACCTGTAGCAATAATATTGCCAGACAACTTTGCCACGAAAAATGTAATTCCACAATTCATAACTTTTTTGAGATACACCGGATCATGAATTGGAAAAGGATAAGTCTCAAAGACCTGTTGATAGAGATTACAAATTGCAGGAATCTCTGAAGAATCTGCCATTTTGATTATAATATCTTTCGGCTCTTTTTTTTGAACTGATGGAAGGTTTTTTTCTTTGCAGGTTTGGATATTGCGCATTAATTTATCGTATGCATCTTCTTCTTCTCTTTTTGCGTCATAAAAGCGTGCCAGAAAAAGTGCATCTTCAACTCCCTGGTAATATCCCAAAATTTCTGCTTCAATTCGTGTATCCGGAGTATCAAAGTCTCTCCTTAATGAACGGGGTATTTTAAGGATAATTTTTTGATATGAGTAGATGTGTTGTAAAAAATGTATTCGTTCATTTACTCTGTCGGTATCTTCTGGATGGAGTGAAATAAGATATATCCGGTTATTGTAATATCCATGTTGAATCAGACTTTTTCCAACTGTTACGAGAAAATCACTCTCCATCCTGTCTCCGTGCAATCCGGTTTAAAACAGCCGGAAGGATAGTAATGCTGTTCTCATAATCTGATAGCAGTGCTTCTATACCCTGTGCCCTTTTCACCATAGTTTCCTGATCCTCAATGTGTTGAAGTCTGCATTTTTCACAATTGAGGTCACAGGTTATTCCCTGATAGTTGTCAGGTTCCTGATACGTGGTAAACATACCTTCATAATTTCGAAGCACAACCTTGTTGGAAGACCAGGAAACAAGATAATATGGCATTACCGGGATTTTTCCTCCTCCTCCGGGTGCATCTATTACATAGGTTGGAACAGCAAGTCCGGAGGTGTGACCAATAAGGCTCTCAATGATTTCGATTCCTTTCCCTACCGGAGTTCTGAAATGGGCAAGCCCTTCTGCAAGATCACATTGGAACAGGTAATATGGCCGTACCCGGTTTTTTACCAGTTCATGAACCAGTTTTCGCATAATTTCCGGGCAATCATTTACTCCGGCAAGTAATACAGATTGATTTCCGAGTGGAATACCTGCATCAGCAAGTTTTGCAAGTGCCTCACATGATTCAGTAGTAAACTCATGTGGATGGTTAAAATGAGTATTCAGCCAGAGCGGATGATATTTTTTGAGAATAGAAACAAGATTGTCAGTAATTCTGAATGGTAGAACAACAGGAACACGGGATCCGATCCTGATTATCTCAACATGAGGTATTTTTCGCAACCTCCGCAAGATAGTATCCAGTTCTTTATCTGAAAGCATCAGGGGATCTCCTCCTGATAGTAATACATCCCGGATTTCCGAGTGGGTTTCGATATATGAAAATGCTTCATCCAGTTCTTCTTTAAGAGGTGCTGATAATACCTGCCCAACTTTTCTTTTCCTTGTACAGTGCCGGCAGTACATGGCACAGGTATTGCTGATGAGGAATAACACCCTGTCCGGATATCTATGGGTAATCAGCGGACATGGGCTGTCGGCATCTTCTGATAAGGGATCGTGCAGGTCATAATTTTCAATAATCAGTTCTCCTGGTGAGGGAACTGCCTGTCTGAAAATGGGGTCATGTAGGGGGTCATCGGTGTTAATAAGTGAGAGGTAATAGGGGGTTATAGACATGGGGAAGATATCACATGTCTTAATCATATCCTCACGCTCGGATTTTGAAAGGTTCATTCCAAGCGTCTGTTCCAGAGTTGTGATATCTGTAATACTATGGCCGACCTGCCATTTCCAGTCCTTCCACTTCGCGTTGTTTTGTTGTACTGGTTCTGGTCCTGATGCAGGAATTGTCTCTACGTTTGTCATTGTTTTACAGATAAATTCTGATGTTTTCATCAGAACATGGAGATGTTCAAAATTCGTTCGGTTTTCAGACAACTCTCGTTTGAGGTCCCAAAAAAGATTTAATAAGAAGCTGTGCCCCCATATGAACGGGGGTCATGTTCAAAGAGCCATTCCCGTCCCGGAACATATCCCGGAGATAGCATTTCATAGTCATCAAACCACAGAGCCTCCGGATTTGAATAGGCTACCATGAATTTATCATAATTTTCAGGATTTGCTGCCTGGTGATATCTCATGAATACATTATGGTCATTCATGCCGACAACTTCTATTTTTCCCGTGCAATGTGACATGATAAACCGGGCTCTTTTCGCTAGGCCGGAGCATTGCTTAAAAGCTTCATGCATGGTCTTGTATGACTGTTCAACCGGAACCGAAAACACCTGGTTTCCAACCGTTGGCCTGCACTGGAAGACATAATAGGGTGACACTCCAAGAAATGAGAGTTTTCTGAATAACTCAATCATTACTTCCGGACTATCATTTACTCCTTTTATCACTGGCGTCTGATTGACAACTATTGCACCTGCTTTCTGAAGCATTGAAATTGCCTGTATTGAGAGGGGAGAAATTTCTGCCGGATGATTGAAATGAGCCATGATATAGATCTTCTTCTCATCTCCTGATGCTTCCTGAATCAGTGATATAAGATCTGGATCTTCTGTTATCCTTGCCGGATTATATGCAAGCATCTTTGATCCTATCCTGATTATCCCTACATGTTCAATCTCACGAAGTTCCCGAATTACCTTTGTCAGATGCTTTGTAGGAAGGATAAGAGGATCTCCACCGGATAGGAGGACATTGGTGATTTCCGGATGGTCCCTGATATATGACAGGGCCGGACCATAATCCCTGACCGTCTGTCTGGGAGAGTCCATAAAGAGCCGTTTTCTAAAACAAAATCTACAGATGCCCCCACAAACATCGGATAAAAGGAGCAAAGATGTTTGTGCATATTTATGCTGGAGGCCATGCTGGACAGTGTAGTTCTTTTCATTGGAGGGATCCTGACTGCCGGTCATGGAAAGTTCGCCGGGATTAGGGAAGATTATTCGTTTTATTGGGTCATCCGGATTATTCCAGTCTATTAATGAGAGATAATGTTTCGATGCCCTGAATGGAAATGTCGAAGTAACCTGAAGTAATCGTTCCTGCTCTGTTTTGTCAAGGGTCTGAAAGTAGGGAATCTGGGTAATGTCTGTAATATATGTTCCTTTCATCATTTTCACCTCCTGGTGGTCAACAATAAAGCCCGGGGCATTGATGAATACCCTGGTAGCAATTGAAGTCCGGGTAACTGGTCATAAAAAATCACATTTTTGCAAGACCCGGTTATTGAATAATTAGTAAAACTATTATTTATAATTTTGTAGATCTGATTAGCATTATCAATGAGTTCAATTCATTGGTATAGGATACCATTATATATCCTACAAACTGACTCTGTCTGTTTAATGGAGTTCTCTCTTGTCAACCGGGACTTATGAGGAAGAGGTTCATAGCCTGTTATGTTCTCACCGGGAAGGGCTGACTATTGAAGAAGTTTCACGGTTTTTGCATATTACCCGGACAACTGCAGCCCGTTATCTTGAATCTCTCTATCATGCGGGTCGTGCTGAAAGGAGATCCTTAGGTCCGGCGAAGATATATCGTGCTTCATTTCGTGTATCCAGCTCAGAAATTCTGACCATCCTTGATGAGGGTATTCTGATAACAGGTCCGGATGGGACTATAAGGGAGGTTAATCCATCATTTGGGATCCTGTTTTCTCTAACCTCTGAAGAATTGAAAGGGAAATCGGTTCTTTATTCCCCTCTTTCTGCATATTTTTCAGAGGAAATAACTGATACTCTTCTCCATCCACCTGATCAATCACTGAAGGGAATTATCCGGATACCCGGTCCTGAACAAGATCGGTTCCTTCATTATCGTATTTTTGCAATGCATTTACCTGATGGAGAAACCGGGACTGTGATGATTATTCTGGATCAGACCGAGGTTTATTCAAGCAAAGAAAAGGCTCGTTCTGTTGAATCTGAATATGAATATCAGATCTCACAGATTCATTCAGATCTTACCACAAATCTTGAAAAGGTAAAGAGTACTGTTCGGGAGGTATCAAGTCGTGAGCGGGTCATCCGTGACCTTCTTCAGAATGTCAGGGTTGTCATTCTGAAAGTAAATAGCGGAGGAAGGGTTGTTTATTGTAATTATTATGCTTCGGAAATTTTCCATATTCATGACGGAGAACAGGAAAGTCCGCCACTTCTCCATTCTCTCTTCCCGGTAACTGATGAGCATGGCGCCACAATATCACAAAAAATCAGTGATGTCAGGTCAGGTATTTCTGATTTTTCAAGCTGGGATTCTCCGCTGATTATTCAGAACCAGTTGACGTCCTCTATATATTCCTGGAACCTGATTCGACTTCGAAAAGGGAAGGTCGGATCACCCATGATCCTTGCAGGTTTTGATATCACCGAACTGATATTGCGTGAACGACAGGTTGTACAGTCACAAAAACAGATGGAATGGATACTGGATCACCTTCCGGATCCAACGTTTGCAGTGGATAAGAACAAGAGAATCATTCTCTGGAATAAGCAGCTTGAGGTGATGACCGGTCTTCAGTCAGAAGAGACGATTGGAAAACCAATTGAGCAGTTTGTTCCGGCAATATATGGGTATAGTCGTCCGGTGCTTGCTGACCTTATCTTTAACCGGTTTAATTCATCCATTGCTGCATTCTTTAACAATCTGGAACAGGAGGGAGAAGCTCTTACTGCAGAAACCCTCGCGTACCGGCAAGATGGGAGCAGTCGGATTTACTGGGTCAAAGTGACTCCCTATTATAATGAGTCAGGAGATGTTTCCGGTGCTATCCAGTCAATTCGTGACATCACGGTTTTTCGTGAGATAGAAGAGAAAATCCGCGATGAAGGAGCAATTCTGCGGGGTATTGCAGAACATGTCCTTGATGATATTCTGGTTATCAATCGTGCCGGTACTATTCTGTATGCAAATCCTTCTCTAGGTAGGTTGATTGGGATAAATCCTGAACATATCATCGGCAACCATATCAATGAAGCTCATGGGATCCGGAGAATCTTCCCCAGTTGCGATCAGTTTAAATCAGTCTTTATTACCGGAGTTCCCTTGCATGAACTCTTCACTATCAGTCACGAAGGTGTGGAAATGCTTATGGATGCCACATTTATCCCGGAGAAAGATGCAAACGGGCTGATATCTGCGATTCTCATCGTTCTGAAAAACGTGACCTCGCTTCGCGATGAGATAAATAATCTTGAGAACCGAAAAGCCGGATTTTTTGGTTCCTGATTTTTAACAAAAAATTTTAAAATTTTTCTAAATTCCCCTTTTTTTATAAATAAAAAATGTTTGAGATTGAATTTAAAATATATTGGAATAAATATTTTTCATTCCTTATGTATAGCATCATGATATTTACAATTCATGATTTGATAGTTTTCCCTCTTCAGCTCGGGGGTGTTTTATGATGCATAACTTCCAAATATTACGGCGTGAAGGCACGGATAGAAGATGAAAAAGTCCTGCTGGGGTCAGAGGGATATGCCCTTTATGAACAGAGTGGTTTTGGCAGGCCGCAAAAAGACGGGCTCAAGCTCTCTCCGGTAGAAGCACTCTATCTCGTGTACCGGGGAAGGATTGAGATCCCCGGATTGGATTTTGACTCACTGTTAGTCCGGTTCTCTCAGGATGCCCATATGATCCGGTCATTCCTGGTTTACCGGGACATCCGTGAACGTGGATATGTAGTCCAGACCGGTCCGCATGATTTCCGGGTATTTCGAAGGGGAGAAAAACCTGGAAAAGGTGAGTCACAATATATGGTCCGGGTGCTCTCGGAGCGTGACCTCATTGATTTTGCCGTGGTCCAGAGCGAGGTTAAGACTACTCTTAACATGAGAAAACAGCATGTTCTGGCGGTGGTTGATGATGAGTTTGAGATCACCTATTATGAGGTAAAAATCCAGAAACTGCCCGGCCTTGAAGAGTCTCCGGAACCTCTACCTGCCAGTGGAATTCTCTCAAGCATCTCCGCGATAATTTATGCAGGGGTTGATCTTGGGTATGATCAGGCATTTTATGGAAAACGATTCGATGATTCCAGGATTGTCTTAGCTACTGTTGAGGCTGCATATCTCATGAAACAGGGTCTGGTCACGATTGAGCAGGATGGAAACCTGCTTACTCCTGATGTATATTGTGCACTTATCGGGGAAAATGATCCTGAACTTGAGAAAAAGAATACGGTCTACAGTCACCTGCGATCACTGAACTATATTCCCAAGACCGGGTATAAATTCGGTCATCATTTCCGTGTATATTCAGGAAGAAAAATCCACTCAGAAATGCTTGTACAGGCTATCGGACAGGGAGAAACCCTTCCGATGAACAGTATTTCACGGTCGGTCCGGATGGCACACAGTGTCAAAAAGAAGATGTTATTTGCCGGTATACATGATGAGGGCATTGTCTTCATTGAATTTGCACGAATAAAACTTTAGAATCATCATGAATACTGAATCCGTTAACCCCTGGTCATCAGATCAGTCAGTCGATATCGAACGTCTCCATGTCGAGTTTGGCATCGAGCGTATTGAAACCGTGACAGACCTCCTCCCGGACATTCCTGATTTTATCAGAAGAGGGATTGTCTTTGGACACCGTGATTATCACCAGATTGCAAATGCCATCCGGAATAATGAGCCGTTTAATGTCATGACCGGGTTTATGCCGTCCGGCCATCCTCACCTCGGGCACCTGATGGTCATGAAAGAGGTTGTCTGGCATGTACAGCAGGGAGGCAGGGGGTACATCTGCATTGCTGACCGGGAAGCTCATGCAGTTCGAAACCTTTCCTGGGATGATTGCCGGATGTATGGTGATGAATATCTCTCCTGTCTGTTTGCTCTTGGATATCACGGAAATACCTACGAACAGAGCACAAACCGGGTTGTGCAGGACCTGGCGTTTGAAGCATCGGCAAAGGTGAACTTTTCAGAACTCTCTGCAATTTACGGTTTTACTCCTGATACTGATATTGGTCATGCAATGAGTGTTTTAACCCAGGTTGCAGATATCCTTCATCCCCAAGTGAATGATGATCCGGCTCCGACCATTGTTCCGGTAGGTCTGGACCAGGATCCACACATCCGGCTGACTCGGGGTGTGGCCCATAAACTTAGGATGTTCACGGTTGAAGATCGGAATACCCATGTGAGTGTCCGGTCGAAAGAGGCACCGGAAGAGGCCATGAAAGCGGTAAACAAGGCATTCAAAGGATCTAAGCGGTACGAAGGACATATTGATATTACCAATGTCCCGCTAGATGTTGTCAAAAAAACCGTCCGGGCGATTGAACGGACTCATGGCGGGTACGGGTTTGTTACGCCTTCTGCAACGTTTCATCGGTTCATGCCAGGGCTTACCGGTGGCAAGATGTCTTCAAGTGTTCCGGAGAGCATCATCGGATTTTTTGAGGATGACAAGACGGTCACAAAGAAAGTGATGTCTGCCCTTACCGGAGGAAGGATGACTCTTCAGGAACAGAAAGAACTCGGGGGAGAGCCGGATACCTGCCCGGTGTTCCTCCTGAATCTCTTCCACATGGTTCCGGAAGATGCAGAACTTGCTGAAATCCGTCGCCAGTGCAAGGCTGGGGAACTAATGTGCGGAAAATGCAAGAAAGATTCTGCAGCCCGGGTAACTGAATTTTTGAAAGAGTTCAGGGAAAAGAAGGCGGTTGCCGCAGAAAAGATCAGGTCTGAAAAAAATTGTTAATACCCAATTTTGTGACCTCATTTCCTGAGGCAATAGTTTTTCCTTTTTTTCTCCGGTCCTCTCTGTCATGTGAATGATACTCTGATTACCTGAAAGGTTCAATATGTGGTATGAACAGGGTTGATACCTGTGATGAAATTCGTGACATCATCAACCTTCATCGAAAAAATCTTCAAAAGAAATATCATATTACAAGAATTGGCATTTTTGGCTCCGCTGCAAGAAATGATTTGAAAGATACCAGTGATATTGACATTTTAGTTGAATTTGATCAATCAGTTGGTTTTTTTTTGATGTCACATTTACAAAATGAAATGCGTTTACTCCTTGGGAGAGATGTGGATCTCACCACACCAGGAGCACTTCACCCGCTTCTTCGCAGTTCAATTATGGAAGATATTGTGTATGTCTGAAAAAAGAAGCAGTGATATTTTTATTCATGACATCATTGAAGCTATTGAAAAGATTGAATCATATATTGCTGAATTTTCTTACGAGGAGTTTCTCTTAGATCAAAAAACACAGGATGCTGTTTTACGGAATTTAGAAATTATTGGTGAAGCAGCAAGGAGAATTGATCCGATTGTTCAGGCGCAAATACCAGACATTGACTGGAGTGGAATGATTGGAATGAGGAATTTCATATGTCATCAATACTTTCATACAGATTGGCAGATTGTCTGGGATACCTGTAATAATGAGATTATAGTGTTAAAACAGCAATTAACCAGGTATGGATATGGTTAATATTGTATAGACATATTCTGTTTTTTCGGTTACTTGTTCGAATAAATTATTTTTCCAACCCTGTTGATATGTGAAATGAGATCCTGGTTATTCACTTGTTTGAGGAGGATTAGGTCAAAAAAATTTGGGAGATTGAGTTCGTCAATCATGCCCATTAACCTGAGTTGATCCTGAATAGTCAGTTCCTCTCCGTCAAGGGCAATGTCAATATCAGAACCCGGGCGATGGGTTCCCATGGCACGTGATCCAAAGAGAATTGCTTTTTTCAGCCGGGGACAGGAGGCAAATACCTGCTGTATCCGGATTATATCATCCTGGGACAGCCCACAATCTGTATTAGTCTTTGTTTGCAAGGTGACTCATTTTCTCCTGAAATTCTACAAACAAAGGGAAATACTCACCGGCTATCTGTTCCAATATATTCTCAACAGTCTCCTCATCATCGGTATGTGAAGTAAGGTTACGACTGTCTGTCATTGCCATCCAGGTTTTTCCATCTGAAATGAGTCCGAGAGAGAAAGCCTGGCGAATTGCGTCCCGAGAGCCCATAACTTCCGTATTACCCTGATAAATGACGTATGTCTCTGTATCAATTCATTCATACAGGTTCTTGCAGATGAATGGTCGATATCATTCTCATTAAAAAGGGCATAGAGAGCACTCGTATCAACAAAGATACTATCACGCTTTGTCATAGAGATACTCGTCATGATTCCGCCCGTTAATACGGGGTGTTTTTATTGATCCAACGAGTTTCCAAAATGATGAATCTGGTGAGATTATTCCTTTTTGCTCTTTCATTGTCGGGCTAGTCAATGAATCCACCTTTAGACAATCGCGATTTCACGAAATCTTTTACATATTCAGCTTTATCTATCGCATTTCTGGCTTCTTCTCTGTTTGGAATATAGAAGTCGTCAGCATAACGAATTTCTATAGCATAATCTGTAAGTTCATCGATCTCTTTTTCAATTAATTTTTCAAAAGATCCGTCTATCGATATACAGTCCTTGATCAGTCTGATTAGAGCATGAGTTCTTGGAATCTCCTTTCCATGAAAGACGAGGTATGCTTTTAGATATTTCTCCACAGTTTGCTGTGCATGAAAGCAAACTGTGTCAAATGCTCCATCCTCATGATCTATCTCATGATTTGCAGCTTTCAGATCGTTATCAGCTTTGTGGCACCAATGCGTGACCGTTTTAAACCGGTCTGTCATATCGCAATACCATCTCGAAGTGCATAGTAAGAAATTCGCCCGGTGTCAGTTTTTCCTGATATCATGTCTTCTTTTGGTACCACAACAAGATCTACATCTATATCATAGGCGAAGATGAACTTTTTTCTTATTTCTGAAGTAATTTTTCGTTTCAATGAATGATTAATTCTATTTGTAGTGACGATGAGAAAATCCCAATCACTATCCGCCCTGGTATTTCCTGATACACGGCTCCCAAAAAGGATAATGGAATCAATTGATGTTTCATGGGATGAAAACACATCCCTGATAATGTCTGCCAGTATTTCATGGGATACCGGGATCGGTTTCATGTCTATATGTATATGTTCAATACTAAATGAAATTTTTAGTGAAAAAGTGAAATTTGTGGCCGCATATTAGTTTTGATTATTAAATCGTGATTCTATTCCAGTCCTTACCCCATTGTCACCGTTACGGTTCCATCCTCACCGACCACAACAGTGAATTGAACTTTATCCCCTACGGTAATCCGTACCTCTTCTCCGGTATCCGGATCCTCTGTCACCATGACCGGACTGAAGATGTACGTATATGTTCCTGGTTCGGTTGGGATCAATAGAGGATAATTCAGGATAAATTTCCCGTCAACATATTCAACGGGTTGTTCTCCGATTGGTTCTGCACGTTCATTCACCGGAACAAGAATAATTCTGGCTGACGGTGAGAGTGGTAATGTCCCGATATTTTCAAGGGTAAGAATAAGATTCGTCGTAGTGCCCGGAGAAGCGGGATTTCCTACAGAGGCAGCGGTGAGGACTACGTTTATCCGAGGTGTATCTGATGATCCTGAGCCTGGATTATTGGTATTCTGGTTTGTTGCAGAGTCGGTATCCTGGTTCTGTGACGGGCTTGGATTGGGATTTGGTGCAGGTGTTTTCACCAGTGGTTTGTTGTCATACACTCCATTGGCGATCTCATACGGGTCATCGGTATATCCACGGGAATCTCTTGCATGGGTATCTGACCAGCCGGTCCCGGTCGGGTCGCTCCAATAGTTTCCGGCGATGTTCGAGCCGCCGACAATGTTTGTTCCGGGAGTGGGTCCTGAGGGGTTGGTCCAGGTGTAGGCACTGATATCAGGGTCATCAGAGGTATCAACATTTTGTGTATTTGCGAAATAATTATTGTAGATATGACCATTTCCACTTCCGCCCTGATCTTCAAACATAATACCTCTCGGATTGTTCTGAACCGTATTTCCGGTTATCGTAACGCCCGTTTCGCTGTCAGTCAAATAGATACCCCCGTAAATATTGTCCGATATAGTATTGTCTCGTATGGTAGAACCCTCACCATAGGACATAATTCCTCCTTCATTTCTTTGTAGGGTATTTCCTGATATAGTTGCAGAGATTGCATCCGTGTTAATTCCAGATGCCCCGGGATTATCGGTGACTGTGTTGCCGATTACATTCGGTTGTGATCCTATTACAAAGATTCCATCCCCGTTGGGGTGTGTTCCCTGAACTAAGTTATCAGAGATCGTTACTGTATCCCCACCAGAATAGATACCAGCATTAACATTACCGGTTGCTTTGTTGCCGGTGATAACAACATTATCACCATATGACTCAATCCCTCTGTTGAAATCAGTGATACCTGAGTGGTCACTTAATGCGTTACTCCCATCAAAATTCTTTACAGTGGTTCCGTCCGCTTCACTGGTGAGAGAGATCCCTCCAGAAGATCCGGCAGATCCGGTCTTGATAACACTGAATCCATTTCCATCCAGGGTGACTCCGGATGTCTGAATCTGGATCGCAAAATCATTAGCTGAACTGTGAAGATCCTCCCGAAGATAATATTGTCCTGCATTATCACCCTGGCCGGTTATCGTAATCTGACCATCACTGTAAGTTCCGGTGAAGGTGTAACCATTTCCTCCACCGGGCGTTAATTCTGTTCCGGTTGCGGTGATATGAACCGTCCCAAGAGTAACCACTCCGGTACCAGCACCCGGATCTGAAGTCCCCGACTCTGCCAGGGGATCAGGTGCTCCGGTGTCAGGGGAAGTGGTCATGCTCTTCATGAGAACAGGAGGTTCAGGCGATAAAGTCTCAAAAATCTCTGAAGATTCACCATCGCTCCCTTCATCTTCTCCTGTACCCTCAGAATCTTCATCCCCTGCATTTTCATCCGGTGTATCTTCTTCGTTTGTTCCAGATCCTTCAGGCTGCTGAGAATCAGTTCCGGGATCATCACCTGTGTTATCGGTTTCTTCATCCTCTGTATTTTCATCCGGCGTATTCTCTTCGTTCGTTCCAGATCCTTCAGGCTGCTGAGAATCAGTTCCGGGATCATCACCGACGCCAGAATCTCCGTCACCGGCTGGCTGCTGTGGAGATGTTTCGCTGTCAATCACTCCGCTGTCAGACGGTTCTGTGATATTTCCATCTCCAAAAGCGGGAATTATGAGCAGTGCTGTTACCAGTACACATACGATTATAGTTTTAAGCAATTCGGGTGTTTTCATCATAACCTCTCTGAATTTTTTAGTATGCCCTGTGTTTTTTCCAGATCCAAATAATGTATCAGATGTTGTAGGTGTGTGGAAACCTGCCTTGAATTTCGGGAATGTTGTGGATTGTCCGGAATAACAAACCGAAATCCCCAAAGAATCGGAGAGATCAAAAAAAGCATACCATCAACTGGAGGGAATGGCCCTTTTATAAAAATCAGGATAAATCTAGTAATTCCTGGTACCAGAACGCCTCTCAAAAGTGCCCATCCTCCAAAGACCTCCGAAACATTCACGTCTCCCGGAGGGTCATGATGCCTAAACATAATTTTAGGCATTTTCTTCACATCGAAAATCTTTCGAGTGAATGGAGATATGGAGAGGAATCGTGAATATCATGAGATCGATAATAATAATGTTTCACTCATGTTAATAAAAAAATCGATTTGACCTAGTAAATAGGCAGTCTGATATGGCCGATCATATGGAGAAAAGTATCTGAAAATCCATGAATAGTTATCTATATTCTTTAAGAGGTGCAATTATTGTTCTATAGTGGTGTTATGCAATACACAATTTTCATAATGCCTCAGGAAGAAGGTGGCTACACCGTTCAATGTCTTGAATTACCTGGAGCGATAAGCCAGGGAGAAACTGTTGAGGAGGCTCTGGATAACATTAAAGAAGCGATTGAACTTCTTCTCGATGTACTACAGGATGATTTAAGAGATAAGCTTGCTCTATCAACGACTCAGGTAGCCCGGATAGAGATTGCAAATGTCTCATAAACTCCCGGTTTTATCCGGAAGGGAATTGATAAAAATTCTCTGTCATCATGGAGCAGTTGTCAGGCGTACTCGTGGGTGATCATGTCATTTTGCAGCGAGGGGATCAATCATTTGCTGTTCCCCTTCATCATGAACAAAAAAGGAACCTTACTCTCTATTTTGAAGTAGGCGAATCTCAATCTGGAGATTTTGAAAGCTGAAATCATTTTAATAATTATCTAGATAAGGTTAAGGACTATGAATATGAACAATATCTCATATAAAAAATTCCAATTCAGTACAATAAACATACATACCACCACCTGATTCAACAAAGAGTAACAGGCGATTAAGAGAACCACTTGGATCTGGTGGACACACTATCCAGTTCGTTCGTAAATAAGCGGGAGATTTTATGACTATCACCAGGAAGTTTAGAGATGCATTAACCTGCGTTCCCATGAATGATTCAGACCGTGAGCGGCTAACAGTCAGAATGTCTCCGGGTAGTAGAAAAATATTGGAGGAGATAAAATGGAGTGAACGGGGTTTTGTTCCCTCCTTTGAGCATACTGACAAAATACTGATGGAAGCAGCCCGCCGGACGTACCAGACTCTTGTTTTGTCTGACAGATGAGGGATTTTTACTTTTTTGCAGGCATAGGTGGATTTCCTTTTCTCCGGGTAGATAGAGAACGAGCCTTTTCAATCATGTGAAGATATTGCTCACGGGTTAGGGGGAAATTTTTTCTGTTTGAAAAGAGTGAGTCAATAAAATCACACTGTTCTTTACTCCAGATCTCATTTGGAACAGAATTTACCCACTCTACGGACTTTTTTACAAACCATATCCGTTCTTTTCGAAGGTTATCACGAAATGAATTATCTGGGGGGATCATAGGTTACTCCAAAAGTTTTACAGAAATCTTCCAGAAGATAACATTAACATCCTCTGTACTCCTTGTCCTGCCAAAAAGTATTGCAACATACCCGCTAACGATAACATAGGTTGAATATCTGGTGAGAATATCAAGAACATCACAGACAAAATGGTCAAGCTTAGAAAGATAACGGCCATCAAGAACAAGATTATCACCGTCCTTTCTCATTGCCATAATACCTCTTACCTGCAATAAATCAAAAGTGTTCCTTCTGCCGGATCATAATGGGTTTTCAGTTATTCCGTTACTCGTTGCTTTCGATCCCGATCTTATAAATACTAATCACAGGTAACAGTACAGCAGACTTATGAGCAATACCGGATCATTCTTTCCATTCTTTTCCTGCTCATTCTTTTCGTTTAGGTAGGGGTCTGGACATTTCCCGGGCCCCTGTAATAATCGATTACTGTTACCGAAGGTTATCAGGAGATTTACAACTATGCAAAACATAAAAATGACAAAAAAACCTGCAAACATTTTAAAACAAAATACCGGACGATATCAGGAGATACCATGCAATTAACCCTGAATGAAAAACGACTGCTTCTTGAGCTGGTAAAATGCGGCACAACAACTCCGGAAGAGATGGGAGTTATCCTTGACCGTCCGGCTGATTCAGTCGTCCAGTACGGGGGACTCTTATCACAAAAAGATCTTGCAACTGTTGAGCGGAATGTTACGACAACATTATCCCTGACTGAAGAAGGCACCAGGTATCTAAGTGAAGGACTACCTGAACGCCAGCTCTATAACAGTTTTGGAGACTCTTCATCCATGGCCGATCTGAATAAACATCCCCATGCAAAAATCGGGCTTGGCTGGATGAAGCGTCTTGGCTGGGTAAAAATAGAATCCGGAAACGTCATCAAGACCGGGGACGCTTCTCTTTCATCACTTGAAATACATGTAAAGAACCTTGACAATGCACCGGCTGACATCAAGAAAGAACTGATAAAGCGTGGCCTTGCAACCGAAGAAGAATCTGTCAGGTATGTCATCAGCATAACTGAGCTGGGCCAAAAACTGGCTGCAGCCGGTATAGACCTGTCCGAAGAGACCGGAACACTCACCGCCGACCAGATAAGTTCCGGTGCATGGAAAGACCTGACCCTTCGCCGGTATGATATCAACAAACACCCAAGGCCGGTCTGGCCGGGAAAAATCCACCCCTATCAGCGGATGATTGACGAAATGCGTCGGATTCTCCTTGACATGGGATTCACCGAGCTTCATGGAAGCATTGTGCAGGGAGCATTCTGGAACTTTGATGCCCTGTTCCAGCCACAGGATCATCCGGCCAGAGAAATGCAGGATACCTTCCACCTTGCCGGAAAACAGGATCTTCCCGAGGGTTGGGAGAAAGTCAGGGACATGCATGAGACCGGGGGAAATACCTCCTCTACCGGATGGGGAGGAAAGTGGGACCCGGAAAAAGCAAAGGCAACCGTGCTCCGGACACATACCACCAGTCTTTCAATCCAGCACCTTGCTGCTCATCCAAAACCTCCGGTCAAGGCGTTTTGTATCGGACGGGTATACCGGAGAGAGGCAATAGATCCCACTCACCTCCCTGAGTTTGAACAACTTGAAGGAATAGTAATGGACGATAATGTAACCTTCCGGAACCTGCTTGGATTTTTAAAAGAATTTTACACCCGTATGGGTTTTGAATCGGTCAGGTTCAGGCCCGGTTACTTCCCGTACACTGAACCAAGTGTTGAACCTGAAGTATACATCGAGGAACTTGGATGGGTAGAACTTGGAGGAGCCGGAATTTTCCGGGAAGAAGTAACGGCGCCCTGGGGAATTACCTGTCCGGTCCTTGCCTGGGGACTTGGTGTCTCACGGGTTGCCATGCTCCGGATGGGCCTTACCGACCTTCGCCAGTTATACCAGAGTGATATTGACTGGGTCAGACAGATGCCGACTCATGGAGGGAGATGCTGATGCCGGTTGTGTCACTTCCCTACAAGTATCTTGAACGTCTGTGCGGTACCGACCGGAAGACCATCATCGAACACCTCCCCATGATCGGTTCAGATATCGAGCGTATCCTTGAGGAACAGGTTGATGTTGAGTTCTTCCCGTCCAGGGTTGATCTTTACTCTACCGAAGGAGTCGCCCGGGCAATGAGGGGATTTCTGGGCCTTGAAACCGGAGAAGAGATCTATCCGGTCAGTCCCTCCTCCATCTCCTTTACGGTGGATCCAAACCTGAAAGAAGTCAGGCCATACATTGGATCAGCGGTAATCCGGGATGTACACCTTGACAATGAGGCAATCATCAGTCTCATGGGTGTCCAGGAAGCATTGCACTGGGTGGTTGGCCGTGGCCGGGCAAAAGTTGCCATCGGTGTCCATGACCTTGATAAGGTAACTCCTCCCTTCAGGTATTACGGTGCCCCGGTATCACGGTCTTTTGTTCCGCTTGACTTTGACCGGGAGATGACCCTTGCGGAGATCATGGAAGAGCACCCAAAAGGCCGGGACTATGCTCATATCGTAAAAGATAAGCCGGTCATGCCTCTTATCGAGGATGCAAACGGCAATGTGCTCTCATTCCCCCCGATTATCAATGGTGAACTGACAAGAGTGACCGAAGCATCAAGAAATCTGCTCCTTGATGTGACCGGAACCGATGAGCGTGCAGTCATGACTGCTCTTAAGGTACTCTGCACGACGCTCATCACCGCCGGAGGAAAATGTGAGAGCGTATCCATTAACGGAGTAATCATGCCTGACCTCTCCCCTGAAACCAGGGAAGTAAAGGTATCATCCTGTAACAAACTCCTGGGTACCTCCCTTTCCGCCGAAGAAATGGCTGAAATCCTCAGAAAGATGCGGTTTGGTGCTGAAAAGTCCGGTGATAATTCTGTCTCCATTCGGATACCCTGTTACCGTGCTGACATCATGCACGAATGGGATGTCTATGAGGATGTAGCCATTGGGGCAGGATTTGGATCGCTTAATGCTGCCCTTCCGACGACCTTTGCAGCCGGATGTGAGCATCCCATCATGAAACACGCATCGGCTATCCGTGATATCTGCTGTGGGCTTGGGTATCTTGAGGTCATGCCGTTTACCCTCTCAAACGAAGATGTCATGTATACCCGGATGCAGCGAAATCCGGATCCAAATGCACTCCGGGTCCTCCACCCGATTTCAGAAGAGCAGACTCTGGTAAGGACAGACCTCCTGCCCCTTCTCCTTGATCTCCTGCGAATGAACAAGCGGCGTGAACTCCCTCAGCGGATCTTCCACACCGGAGATGTGGTTCTGGAAATGCAGACATACCAGAAACTTGCGTTAGCTTCAACCCATCCGGGTGCGGATTTTTCTGAGGCATATGCAACCACCGATGCTCTCATGAGAGAACTTGGAATCTCTTATACTCCACGTGAAAGCAGCGATCCGGCATTCATACACGGCCGGTCAGCAGACATCATGGTTGACGGGAAAAAAGTAGGAGTCTTTGGAGAAATTCACCCCGGAGTCCTGAATGGATTTGATATCGATCAGCCGGCAATGGGAATTGAACTGGATCTCCACCTCATTTTTTGACTATGAGAGTATCGAAATCTTAAACCCGTTTCCCGTCTCAGCATAGGACAACCATAGCCTATGCAGAAACGATTAACTATTCTTGTAACCGGGCGTGTCCAACGAGTCGGGTTTCGGGGATTTGCCCGGCTGGTTGCCAACCGGTACGGTGTTTTCGGGTATGCTGAAAATCTTCCGGATGGGTCAGTCAGGATCGTGGCCGAAGGTGAAGAGGAGATGCTATCCCGGTTTTGTGAAGATTTGAAAGCAGAGGATGAACCACTCATCTCTGTTGAATCGATGAATATTACCGAGACTGAATTTCATGGTGACCTTACTCACTTTGAACCACATTTTGGAGATTTCCAAAAAGAAATGTTTTATCGGTCTGAGCTTGGTCTTGAGTATCTAAAAGAAATGGTCAAGCTACAGAAACGAAGCCTGAAGATGCAGGAAGAGATGGTCTCGGCACTTCGGGATATGAAAAAAGAGTCAAAAAAGAGACGTGAAGTCCTGGAACGGGTTATTGAAGCAATACATACGCAGGGGGTTGGATAATGAAAGAAAAAAAACCAGAATTTCCGGTAACCATAGCAAACCTGAAACCCGGGATAAAAGCAGACATACGGGCACTTGAACAGATATCACTTCGGGAACGTTGTGAGGTCATCGTATATTTTGAAGAGGACCTTGCCAGGAATTCCAGTTACGAAAAAGATCTGAAAGAATTTAGCAGTTTTGAGGAACATGAAAGACCATTCATTATCCTCGAATCTTTTTTAAAGTTCCAACGTGAGATGAACCCTATCTTTAATGAAGCCCTTGATCAGATTCCTCTTGGTATCACCATCATCAGGACCGAACCAACCGGAGAATATGTCCGGGTTATTGGGCTTTTACCCTTCCTAGATGAGATGGATATGTCCTGATTAAATAATAAACTCTATTCTGCTATATATCTCAGAGAAATTTTTTTTTTGAACAGATACGAATATCTTCATGCCGGAACAAGGATCTTATTAGTATGGCAGTGAACATTGGACGAGGTGTCAATTCAGATTTCAGGGAACAGTTCATGACACTGAAAGTAATGTCCAGCAATATTAAGTCCCAGGAACAGTTTCTTATGATGGTTGAGAGGCAGGATATTATTCCGGATATGGCCCGAAGGCTGTCAAGAGAGGCTGTAGGTTCTGACCTCCAATCAAACAAACGTGTTCTTCTGGATTTTTTGTACAACATGCTTGCCAGATCAGAAAATCAGGATCTAAATCTTGATGTGGAATTCCATTATATCATGATTGGTAAGGAATTTTTAGAGGTTGATAAAAGTATTCTCTGGATGGAGGATATTGAACTGCCAATCCCTTATGAAATCGGTGATAAACTGGGAAAGGTTATGGTGGGAGAAGATACCACCGAACCTGTAAAAAAAATCCTGGCTTTTTACAAAGCTGCAGAAGCCAGGTTTGATCGTGAACATTTTGGAAATCTTGACCGATGTTCACTGCTCATTCTGGAAGAGCATTATCCGCAAGTCTCATGGCATATCAGGATGAGACTGCCAGCCAAGATCCTAAATGATTACCCGGTCAGTATCTGACCGCTTTTCTTTTCTGTCTGTCCGGGATAAGAGATATTTCTTATCTCTCCCAGGTTTTTAAGGACTTCATCTGCCCTGGTGACTATCTGGTGGAGACGATATGTCTCTTCTGATGACGCCAGGAAACGGATCTCCTTGATTGTGTCAATTGCTTCTTCAAGGAGGTTTCCTGAAGAATCAGAAATTCCCGGCCCTCCCGCAGGTCCGGCTTCACTGGGCAGAATGATACCGGCGATAAAATGGAGCACTCCTTTCTCCATGATCGGGAGCATGTCAATCCTGAACCGGTGGGGAGCTCCTTTTACCTGAATCGGGCCGTTGATTGAGAAACGTTTTCCCTCTTTGAACCGGTCTTTTCCCGAAACCCATACTTTTTTGCACAATTCCGGGAGGTCATCAATGGTCCCGGCCTGCATATCGGACTGTCCGGTAACCACCCGGTAAAAACTTCTGAATGCCCCGTTAGTATAAGCGATTGTTCCGTTGGTTGTGAGGAGGATGACCGGATGCGGCAGGGCCTGTACCGCAAGTATGCCAAGACGCAAATCCGGAGGGCGTCCGGTCTGCTGTGCTGGGGGAGATGGTGGCTGATATCTCTTTTCCGGTTCTTTTTCCGGCTGTTCAGGTTCGGGTCTTGCGGTAGTGGTTTTATAGAGTTTATGCTTATGAGCCACCATCTCAATATTGCTGTATAACTCACGTTCCTTGAATGGCTTTATGAGGTATCCGAATGGTCCGGACTCAACCGCACGCTTGATAGTATCTTCATCTGAATGAGCTGTCAGGTAAATGCTAGGGATATTAAGTTGTTTATATATCTCCTGTGCCGTTTCAATCCCGTCCATATCTCCCTGGATACGGATATCCATCAGGATGAGGTCCGGATGCTTGGTTTTTGCAATCTCGATTGCTTCCAACCCGTCAAAGGCACTCCCTACAACCTCATATCCCAGTTCTTTCAGGGTTTTTTCAAGCATTACGGAGGTCACTGCCTCATCTTCCACAATCAGGATTCTCCGGGGACTCATACTTTTATCCTCCCTTCTCCTGTTTTGGGGAAAATTACCGAAATACTTGTTCCATGTTCTCCGGAAATGGCAAGTTTACCCCGGAGCTGGTGTGTCAGTTGTGAAGTCAGTTCCATCCCCAATGACTGAGACTTTCTCACATCAAAATCACTGGGAAGTCCACGCCCGTTATCCTCGACCCGCATATGATATGTTCGTTCATTCTGTGTAAATGAAATCCGAATCTCCCCCAACTTATCTGGGTCAAAGGCATATTTTACTGCATTCATAATCAGCTCATTCAATATCAGACCACAGGGGATACACCGTTCAATATCAAGATAGATATCTGGATCTGTTTCCACAATGAACTGCAGGCGCATGGATATCCCCTCATATTCATGTTTAAAATGATCAACGAGTTTGCTTATATATTCTTCTAACCTGATTCTTCCAATATCCTTTGAATTATATAATAATTCATGGATAGATGCCATACTATAGACCTGGTTTCTGCACTCTTGGATGATCTCCTGTGCTCTTGGATCAGTTATCCGGAGTGATTGAAGTTTTAATATCCCCGATATAATCTGAAGATTATTTTTAACTCTGTGGTGAATTTCCTTAAAAAGGAGTTCTTTCTCGTGTAATGACGAAATAATCTGTTGTTCTGTTTTAACCCTGCTGGTTACATCATTATAGATCAGAAAAATTTCCATACTCTGTTTTTCTGATCCGATCGGTGCAATATTCAAAAAAATATCAAAAAAGCGGATACCATATGGATATGTAATTTTACATTTTACCAGGGTACGTGATTGTTTATCCTGAAGCATTCCGGATAGTGCTTCATGAAATGTCGGATCTGCATCGCTAAAAATAGATTCAAAGGACTTTCCGATCAGCTCCTCCTTTTTTTTCCTCTCAATCTCTTCGGCAGCATTATTGATATCAACAAGAGTGGTAGATTGGATGGTTCCTTCACTTCGAAAGATTGCACAACCGGCATTCATGAGCATAAAAAGAGTTTTCAGGCGGGTATGGAACATTCTGACCTGATCATCAAGGAGTTTCTGTCTGGTAATATCCATGATGATTCCTTCAATGCCGATAAGGCTACCTTCATCATCATATATCCCGGTTCCCTGTTCAAGAACCCATCTGAATTTTTTTTCCTTTGTGGTAATTCGGTATGTCAGTCTGAACATGACATTTTTTTCAATGGCACGGGTGATCACTTCAGGAATATGGACTCTGTCCTGCTGATGAATAAGAGATCCCCATGAACAAACCGAATTTTGAATTATTTCCTCAGGAAAATAACCGGTAAGGGTCAAAACGGCATCACTTACAAACTCCATCGTCCGGTTTTCATCAATATGACCCTGATAGACCATACCCGGCAGATTGCCAATCATGGCTTTCATCCGGTTTTCACTTTTCTTCAACGCTTCTTCGGCCTGGCGATCAGAAATATACCCGGCAATCTGAACAGAAATATCTGTTACAAACCGCTGAATGGATAAATCAAAGGTATCATGTTTCTGGTATGAAAAAACATGTGCTGCACCTATTATCCTGCCATGGTGGTGCATGCCGATACAAATATCGGAAAATACAGAATCCTGTTCAAGCAGGGAAGGGGTTGTTTTTCGTATCTCGTTCTCATCCCTGAATGCCGGACTCTGCTGTGTGATAATTGACGTAATAAATGAACGAATCTCCTCTTGAATATTGTCTGATATATATTCCTGTCTGTTTCCGCTGGCTGATTCGAGAATTAGTTCTCCATCGGTATAAAGATATATTGCGACTCCGTTCATTCCGGCAACATCAAGAATTGCGCGAGTACATACAAGTAGTGTCTCTTCAAGACTTTTGGCATTTGCATTGGCAAGAGCTAGATCACGCTGAATTTTTAAATTTTTTTCTGCCCTGTATAATTCAACAGAGTTCGTTACTGCATGGGCTAGTTCTGCAAACACAACCTGGGGTAAATTCTCCTTTTCAACATAGGAATTTGCCCCGTATTTCATCGCCTCTATGGCTATCTCTTCTTTTTCATGAATCGTGAAAAGAATAAAGGGAATCGAATTATTAATCTCACGAATTTTACGAAGAAATGTGATCCCATCCATCTCCGGCATCGAATAATCTGAGATGATGGCATCTACCGGTTGGTTTTTAAAGATTTCAAGAGCTTCTTCCCCTGAAGGAGCAGTTATTGTTAAAAACCCGTATTTCTGTTCCAGTATCCGCATTTCAAGATCAAGAAGATCGGGTTCATCATCAACCAGCAGGATACGTATCATATCGTTCTTTCAATTGAGCTATGCTTTCAATTAACGATATTGGTAGATTGATAGAACCCTGCTATCAATGCTGGTTACCTGATTTCCCTTGCGATGGAACAAAAAAGAGTCATGGGCCCTGCTTTAATAAATGTCCGCGATAAGTCAACCGGGATGATAGTCCCGTCCTTACGCAGATGAGTTGACACAACTCTTGATATCCCGGATTCCTCCTCTGATTTTTCCCACATGGTCTGCCAGAGAGAAAGGGTAATCTCCTGATTTATTTGAAAGACAGAAATTTGTTTGATTTCTTCTTTTGAATATCCGAGTAGTCTGCAACTACTTTCATTTGCCCGCCAGAGAGAACCAGACTGCTCAAATAGAAGAATCGAATCGGAAGCATGATCAAATGCCGCTTCTATAATGAGAAGTTCACGTTCGATTCGTTCCCGCCGTGCAATCTCTTTCATGAGGTCCTGGTTGGCCTGTCTCATCTCCTTTGTTCGTTGTTTGACAAGGGCCTCGAAACTCGCATGAAATGTATTTAACTGCTCTTCCAGGTGGTGCTCTTTCGAAATATCGTGGCCAACTGCAAGGTACCCGGTTAACGTTCCATCCTCTGCAAAAAGGCCTCGATAAGTCCATTCTTCGTACGCTACCATTCCGTCAGGCTGAATCGCTTTAAACGAAATTGTCTGGATTGGTGAATGGGGGGTGACTTCCTGTTTTAACCTGGTCAGTCTTTCAAGGTCCTCATGTGATATTACCGGTTCATAGGGAAAACCCAGCAATTCCTTTGGGTTTCTATCCATGCGGGTGCAAAAAGGGGCATTAACTCGTTTTAAAATCCCGTCCGGATTACATGTGAACATAAATTCCGATAGATCATCAGAGACGGATTTGAGTTCCTTTTCACAAATTTCAGCCTCACGAAGGGCACTATAAAGGAGTGTTTTATCTTCGATGAGAAATGCACAACCTGCTCTCCCATCATCAAATACAATGGGAATAATTCGGACATGCAAATTTTTTGAAATTTTTTTATCAGCTATCGTGAGATCAAAAGATGCTGGATTACCAAGGACAGCACGCTTGCACATCTCCGGTATTGATTCCTTTATGAGGGGTGAAAGGATGGCGTCTGTCAGTTCCTTTCCTGTGATATCGCCTGTAATGTCACATATTTCCTGAATATCGCCGGAATATTCCCTGACAATTAGTCTGGCGGTAAACAGGATATATGAACCCTCAAAAAAGGTACGGATGATTGATGCAGGTATCCTGCATGAGGGATGATAAACTTTAGAGGTTCCCATTATCCGAAGATCAACATCTCCCTTCATCTGCAGCATATCCAGATATTTTGCCGCTGTAGTCCGGTGGAGCTGTAATTCTCGTGCTATATCTGTTATTGAAAGTCCTTGTGATGATACATGTAATAAATCCTTAATAGCACGGATTTCATCATAATCTCCGATCATGAATTAGTTCTCCCCGACCCTCTCTCTTGCAGATGGATAAATGTCGTACATATTCTAACGAGTTCCATGCCGATAAAGATTACTTTATTATTTTTGATTTTGAAAAACTGTGCCTGAATACTATTATCTAATTTTTTTTCGATAAATTTTAGTTTTAATGATAAATTAAAGGTCTTTTAATGTTTAACTAATTTGTACAACTAATACAAAAAGTTATACCTGCCGCTATCGTTTAATCATTTGATGCTTAGCATATCCTATCTGAACTGCTATCGAAGCATACGGAGTTCTCTCCATGAAATCACTCATGTCAAACCATTTATGAAAATTAAAGGAGGGGGATAATGTCAGAAAATTTCGAAGTAAAAGTAGATTCAAAATCATACATCCCTGATCCGGCTTACCGGGAACAATCGTTTCTGGGGGATTATAAAGCCGTTTATAAGGAATTCATTCAGGATCCAGACGAGTTCTGGAGCAGGATGGCTAAGGAAATTGAATGGATAAAACCCTGGACAAAGGTCCTTGAGTGGAACCATCCCTACGCACGGTGGTTTACCGGTGGAACACTCAATATCACCACGAGTTGTCTCGACCGCCATGTCAAAGAAGGCAGACGGAATAAACTGGCCCTGATCTGGCGTGGCGAGGATGGTGAAGAACGGGTATACACATACCGACAGCTCCACCGGGATGTCATGCGATTTGCAAATGCTCTAAAAAAAATTGGGGTTCAAAAAGGGGACCGGATATGCTTTTACATGCCACTTGTTCCGGAACACATCATCGCTCTCCTTGCCTGTGCACGTATTGGTGCCATTCATTCCATTGTGTATGCCGGGTTTGGCGCAGAGGCCTTACATTCAAGAATCCGGGATGCTGAAGCGAAAGTAGTTATAACGGCAGATGTCGGCAAACGGAGGGGAAAAGTAATCTCTCTTCGCAGTATTGTAGATGATGCAGTCCGGAATGCTCCAAGTGTAGAGAAGGTGATAGTTCTTTGTCGGGAAAAGTGTTCGGTAGAACTATATTCTGAGATGGAAGAGGATTTTTACAGCCTTCTGGAGGGGGTAAGTGCTGATTGCTCTCCGGAAGAGATGGATGCAGAAGAGCCCCTCTTTATTTTGTATACCAGTGGTACAACCGGAATGCCAAAAGGCATTGTCCATTCCTGCGGCGGGTATGCTACGGGAGTTCACTATACAGCAAAATATCTGTTTGATCTGAAGGAAAATGATGTCATCTGGTGTACTGCAGATACTGGCTGGATTACCGGGCACAGTTACATCGTTTATGGGCCCCTCTCCGTCGGAGCAACAGTGGTAATTACCGAGACAACTCCTGACTGGCCAGACCCGGGTATCTGGTGGAGCATCATTGAAGAGCTGGGTGTTACTCTTTTTTACACCGCTCCAACGGCAATCCGGATGTTTATGAGGGTGGGAGAAGAATGGCCGAATAAATATAATCTGGATTCACTCCGGATTATCGGTTCGGTTGGAGAACCGTTAAACCCTGAAGCTTTTGAGTGGTATTACCGAGTCATAGGCAAAATGCGATGCCCGATCCTGGATACCTGGTGGCAGACCGAGACTGGTATGCACATGATTACTACTCCTCTTGGGGAACCGATGAAACCGGGTTTTGCGGGAGTTCCAATTCCTGGCATTATCGCAGATGTGGTGGACGAAGAAGGTAATAGTTTGCCTCCGGGGCAAGGTGGTCTGCTGGTAATAAAAAAGCCCTGGCCTTCAATGATGCGGACAGTATACCGCAACGATGAACGATACAAGAAGTACTGGAACCAGATTAAAGACTATTATGCTGCCGGTGATCTTGCAGTAAAGGATGAAGATGGGTACTTTATGATCCTGGGTAGAGCTGATGACATCATCATCGTAGCTGGTCACAACCTGGGAACTGCAGAAGTTGAGTCTGCTCTTGTCGAACATGAAGCAGTCGCCGAAGCTGCAGTCATCGGTGTTCCGGATGAAATTAAGGGGCAGGCGGTTAAAGCATTTGTCATTCTTGTCAAGGGATATACGCCCAGCCAGAAACTGGTTTCAGAACTCACTTATCATGTCAGGATGAGTATCGGACCGATTGCGATGCCGGCGGCAATTGAATTTGTTGATACACTTCCCAGAACCAGATCCGGAAAAATCATGCGTCGAATACTGAAAGCAAAAGAGATGAACATGGATCTTGGAGATACTTCAACATTAGAGGAGTAATGGGTCACACCGCGGGGATATCATGACTGAAAAACAAACCACGGAAAGCAGAATTGATTGTAGAATTTGGGGCATGGAAGCAGAAAAAGGAAGATGGATCCTGATTTTTATGGGGATGGCCATCAACCTTTGTCTTGGGAGTGTATATTCCTGGAGCGTTTTTGTAGGGCCTCTTACTGAGTATTTCACAAAAAATCTCGGAGAAGCGGTTACTGCCGGAGAGATCCTGATGCCCTTCTCAGTATTTCTGGCCTTTTTTGCAATTGCTATGCCACTCACCGGCAAATATCTCGACACCTATGGTCCACGAAAGATTATCATAGCCGGGGGAATTCTTACCGGCCTTGGATGGATTCTGGCATCCTATGCAACTTCAGTACTCATGTTGTTCATCCTTTACGGGTTTATCGGGGGTCTTGGAGTAGGAATAGCATATGGTGCACCAGTTGCAGCAGCAGCCAGGTGGTTCCCTGACCGTCGCGGTTTTGCCGTAGGGCTTGTCCTCCTTGGTTTTGGGTTTTCGGCATTTATTACCGCAAATCTGGCCGGGTACCTCATTACCCTCACTGGTGTCATGGGAACTTTCCGGATATTTGGATTCATCTTTATCATTCTCACAGTTCTTCTTGCACTACCCTTCAAATTTCCTCCGGTTGGATGGATTCCGAAGGGATATTCCGGACCAGCCTGCACAACTGAAGTCTGTTCTCTGGACCTTCGCTCTATGGTCAGAACAGGGCGGTTTTATGCCCTCTGGATCTGTTATTTCATCGGCTGCCTGGCAGGTCTTATGGCAATTTCCATTGCGAAACCAGTTGGAGCGGAAGTCGTTGGAATTGAAGCGGCACTGGGAACCCTGCTGGTTGGGTTTTTTGCGATTTTTAATGGTGGGGGAAGACCGGTTTTCGGGGCCCTGACCGATAAAATCAATCCGGGAAATACTGCAGTACTTTCATTTCTCCTGATTGGGGGAGCATCTCTTCTGCTTGGCCTTTTTCCGTCTGTTCCGGTTTATATCTTTGCTTTTGCCCTGCTTTGGGGGTGTCTGGGCGGATGGCTTGCAATTGCTCCGGCATCAACAGCCAGGTTTTTTGGAACATCCGACTATCCACGCTGTTATGGAGTAATTTTCCTGGCATACGGGGCCGGGGCAATTGCTGGTCCGCAGATTGCAGGATATATCAGAGAAGTAACCGGTTCATACCAGGGTGTTTTTCCGGTTGTAGCCGTCCTGGCAGCGTTTGGATTAATAGTGGCTTTTTTCTTGAAAGAAAAATAAATCCACTTTTTGCAAGAAAAAGAAATGTTCAGACTTTTTCAACAGTGATTCTGACCCGGTCTCCGGCCTGTAATCCATGACCTTTTGGGACATCGATGTTAAACCAGAGGACTTTTGGATCATCCTGGGTATTGTCCTGGGACATCAGACAGTCTTTAAATTCGTTGATGTCACCGACAAATTCCAGATCAGATTCAAATGATACAATCTCTTTCATAATACAATAACTTGGAAAAAAGAATTTAATTTTTTACCGGGGAAACCATCCAGGTGGTGCTATTGGAATAACTCCACTTGACTATGGTAAGTTCCTGGCAGATTTCTGCAAGAATTGCCATATTGGTTCCCACTTCCTTGGAAGATAATCCCAGGTCTTTAGCAATATACTTAGACTTGAAATAATGTCTTCCGGATTCGAGACCTTTTCTGAGATAAGTTACCAGTCGCGATTGCGTCTCGTTATACTTTTCTCTAAATTTTAAGTGTGATGGCATTATTTGTCCTCCATCAGCGTACTTTACACATTCCATTGCAGGGATTTAAACTTACCTTAATTATCATGATTTATCATGACCAATATCAGGCCGTTGGAAATGCTCCTATTTTTTCAGAAAGGCGGGCAATGACCTCTTCTCTCATCCCTTCCACAAACTTGATACTTCCGACAACAAGGTGACCCCCTCCATTCACTCCGGCTCCTGGCATCTCTTCACGGAGTTCGCGAACCATCTGGGGGATATTCATCAGAACACCACGTGAGCGGAGCACAACAAAATCAGGTCCAAATCCGAGGGTTACTACCGGTTCAGGGCTGTGCTGCTTACATAATCTGTCATGGACCTCACCGCATGTTTTTCCTGGTGGCGGGAAGGTAAACTTGTGAGCATGGATCTCCACATCAATCTTGAAAAGATGCGCTCCGTTTGGAAGAGTAGAGGATATGACATGCGGCATACAGGTTTTGACCTGTTCATCGATGGCAAATTCAGCTTCAGCTACCAGGAGAGAAACCATGTTCCGGTACCGGTCATGATCCCCATTGAGGTCCAGAATATCCTTTATTAGTTCTTTACCGTCATTAAACCTGAGATAGAACTGAATGTAATCAAGGGCCAGAGCAATTTTTCTGCAGTCCTCTTCACTGTATTGATCCGCAACAAGGTCAAGGTATTGTTGGCGTTCTGGTGCCTCACTCCTGTCTGCAACTCCGGCAACTCCGGCGATATGGCGTATCTGATTATCAACCTTTGGGAAGATAAGTCGTGCAATTTCAGTCCCGAGCATCCCGGCAGTAATCCCATAGTCACCATCCACGTGGTACGGGTTCACGTGGGCAACGAGATACTGGTCTACTATCTCATCCGGGTGATGATGATCAAAGACAATCATGGGAATGCCATAAACCTTTGCCATCTTCATCGCCGGAAGATCCTCCTCGGTTGACCCGTTATCGGTCAGCATGATAAGGGGCATCTTCTGGCCGAACCTGATATTATCTCTGGTTGCGTAGTCAAGGTCTCTGACTATGTCTTCAATCTCGTAGAATGGAGCTTTAGATGGTGCCCGTTTGAACAGGTAATTAGCGGTATCATAATCTCCACCTGAATCATTGATGAGTGCAACAACTGCCTGCTCAATGGCAACTGCAGAACAGATACCGTCTGCATCGGCATGATGGCGGAGAAGAATTGGCTGGGCAGTGAAGATTGCTTTCCTGATTTCTTTAGCAATTTTGCGCATCTCCGGGAGCAGTTTTTCAAGAACCGGACTATCAATGAGAAGGGGAATATCTGCAGGTTGTGCTCTGTCTTCTATTGCTTGTTCTATCCGATTAAGAACCTCTTTTGCTTCTGCCCCATGCAAAGCCTCAAGTCTGGAAAGTTCCACCTGGACCTGACCTCCCCGCATCATAACATCACCGGTAGCCCGGACAGTATCTCCCTGATTTACTTCAGGAAATGCTCTTTTACCTGCTTCGATAAACCCAGCAGCGTTTTCTGTGCCGCTTTCATCGACAAGCGTAAAAATCGTGGGGCCGGAAGTCTGTTTTACCTGTGCAACCTGGCACTCAAGAGTTACTGTCCTGCCTACTTTCTTTTCGAGTTCCTCGAGTCTTGTGGTTTTTCGTTTGCATACAACCGGCTGGATCTGATAGGATGTAATGACGATCTCTTCAAGGTCAATATTTCCATTATCACGGATATTTCCAACCCTGACAATGACAGTATCTCCCTCCCGGTGATTCATCAGCATGTTTGATTTATGGATGAGTCCTTTGATCGAACTATTGAGGAATACAAACGCTCCAAAATTCGCAAATCCCTGTATTGTTCCGGTATATGTCTTACCGATGACGATGTCTGTAATACTGCACCCATCGCCTAAGCTGTAAACTATTGTCTCTGTTCCTGTTGGCATATTATTCACCAAAGTGATATCCGGCCCGTCAGCCGGCAGCAGGAATTAGAAAATTCTGCTCCATTGAAGGCGGAATGTAACGTATCGCGTCAGAAGAATACCGTTCCATATTATGGGACGGTTCATATGAGTAGAAAAGTATCATCCTTTCTCCTATTTCAGGAGATCCATCATATGAGAAAATGTCCTTAGAAATTTTTCTGTTCTCTTTTACCATTCAAATCAATTTCGAAATAATTTAATTATTAAAAATTTAAGTAAAAAGTAGTTACATTATGTAATGCCTAAACTCGTACGGGCATCTGCATCTTATTCTCCAAATGGGGGGGGAATAATATGGGGTCAAAAGCATCAAAATTTAAAAGTAATGCATTTAGTGATAATGCATTCAGTGGCCTGGAAGCGGCTATCGTGCTTATTGCATTCATCGTTGTAGCAGCCGTTTTTAGTTATTCTTTGATTGGTTCCGGATTTTTTGCATCTGCAAAAGCTCAGGCGGCAACAGGCGCAGGAGTAAAACAAGCAACATCCAATGTTGTTGTGGATGGTTATTTATACGGGACAATGGATTCCGGAAAATTGAAAGTTCTTGATTTTCTTATCATTGTTCCTGAAGGGAATGAACCCTGTTCTCTTTCTGACATTAGGTATATCTACTCACATGATGGAAGTTCTCCCCAGGAAATTACGGGAACATCTCCTTCTGGAATTACCTCCGTTACATCAGATCAATCAGTACAGGTTAGTTTAGATAATTTGGGAGGGCCTGCCGCTGGAGGGACATTTACTCTTGAATTAAAACCAAAATTTGGAGCAAGTCTCTTATTGACCAGAAAACTGTCAGATGGGTATACTGGAGGAGTAATTCTTACTGCCTAAAAAAAGGTTTTTGTTTTCTCTATTAACTATTTTTTTGATTTTCCTGACGATTGGGTACCCTTTTTTAACGTGCTGACTATCGTTTTCCTATTCATTTCTGAATGGAATGTCAATGATATCCAGGTCATTCGGAGCAAATATCTCCCCTGAAAAATGGGTTTTTGCATCAGTAACGTGTGTTTCTGTAGAGGTATACCTGGTACTGAAATGAAAGAGGGCAAGCCGGTGGGCTTTTAGTGTCTCTGCGACCATCCCTGCCTCTGATGCTGTTGCATGCATAAATTCTTTTGCCCGTTCTACTTCCTGATGGTCAAAAGTTGCATCATGGATAAGAAGGTCAGCATCTTCTCCGATATCACCAAGTTCTGAAAGAACCGGCCTAGTATCCCCGGTATAAATCACCTTTCTTCCGGACCTGAGGGGACCCATAACCATTTCGGGAGAAATAATTCGTTCTTCACCATCCACTGTGATTGTTACATCAGAACCTCTCTGAAGTTTACCAAAAAGGGGTCCGGGTCTGATACCCAGTTCAATGGCTTTTTCCCGGTTAAAACGACCTGGTCTCATATTTTCTTCAAAAATGTATCCTACTCCCGGAATACCATGGTCAGCATCAAAAACCCGGATTGAATATCCATCGTATATGAGAATATCTCCAGACTTTACTTTTACAGATTCTACCGGAAATCCAAGTCTGGTCCGGCAGAGGCGGGTAATATCGATTACCATATCGTGGACACAATCCGGACCTACGATGGTCAGTGGCTGTTCCCTTCCGTTAAATGACATGGTCTGAAGAAGGCCGACAACCCCGAGAAAATGATCTGCATGCCAGTGAGAAATATATATCACTTCAGGAGAAAACCCTGCACGCGCTTTCATCATCTGACGCTGAGATCCCTCGCCGCAGTCAAAGATGAGATCATGAGATCCCCACTTCAGGAGGATACAGGGCAGGTTTCGTGATATTGTAGGTAGTGCTCCAGAAGTGCCAAGAAAAAAGACCTGCAGGGTTTCTCCGGAAATTATTTCCACCCCCGGATTTCAGAAAATGAACGCTTTGCTTCAGGAATGGATCGTCCCTCCACGACAACAACTCCCTGGTAATTTTTCATAATTGCATTTGAAACACGATTCCAGTCAATGTTTCCTTCTCCAATCGGAAGATGTTCATCTGACTTTCCATGGTTATCATGAATGTGGATGTGAGAGGCTAAGGGAAGCACTTTTAAAAAATCTTTAACTTTTCCCATGGTATTTGCATGACCAAAGTCAATGGTCATGGAGACACCTTCAATCCCTTCAATAATGCCAAGGATTTCTTCAGGGTACCGGCAAAGAAAATCCGGGATATCCGGCATATTCTCAAGACATGCAACCACACCGTATTCAGTTGCAGCTTTTCCAACCTCTTTCATCGCATCTTTCTGGAGCTGCCAGATCTTATCTGGAACCAGTTTTCCTGTGCAGGAGAGATAACCCGGGTGGATGGTAACCCGGTTAGTAATTTCTGAGGATAGCCTGATGCATTCAGTCAGTTGTCTGACCGTTTCCCGCCAGATTGGATCATTGATAGCTGCCGGGTTTAAGTCTCCGTAGGGGGCATGAACAGTAATGTCAAGATTTGTTGATTGCAATGTTTCCACAACCATTTCGTACTGACCCTTTTTACTGAAATGGTAATTTCCGTCAGCACAGACCTCCCAGCCATCAAAACCGGATTCTTCGATCCCATAAATCCATGAAATATCATCCCAGACCTTAGCTGACGATCCAAAAAAAAACCGGATGCTCATGCTCCCTCTCTCATCCTTGTCAGATATTCCCTTACTTTATCTCTGAACTCTTCACGTGTTCCATTATTGTCAATTCTGACTGATGCAAGACCCATTGCCTTTCCAAGACCAAAAGAACACTCACGTTCATCCCGTGCGATAAGTTCGCTGATATTCATCAGGTCATCTGATCTGCCACGCTCTGAAAGTCTGGCAAACCGTGTTTCAAAGGGTGCCTCTATGGAAATAAGAGAGAATTCCGGAAATGCCTGTGAAAACTCGGTAACTTCAGCATCTCCTCTTACGCCATCAACAAGAATTACTTTTTCTCGTTGTCTTTGTATGGTCGGAACACAAACATGGGCAATTGCTGCCATTCCGTATTGTTCTCTGAGTTTTCGCGCAACGATTCCCATACTTTCATCAGTTGGTGGCAGGCCCTGATTTGAAACTTCCGCTCTTATTACATCCCCCATTACCACAACTGGTATCCCAAGTTCCTGAGCAACGGTTGAAAATTCACCCTTCCCTGATCCCGGCATCCCCACAACTGCTATTACCTTCATATGATATTTCTCCATCACTCCTCGTGCGAATTCTGACCCTGCGATTTATTGTATCAGCAATTTTTTTCAAATCATGAATATCAAGAGGTCTGATTCCTATGTACACTCCCTGTTGAAGGACTAAATCCACATCCGGAGCAACATCGCGCGATATTGTCATAACCTCCTCACCATATCCAGGGAACAGGGTTGTTACCACCTCAAAACCGGGGAGGGTTCCGGCATGATATGCTGCAGTACAAAGTGTCAGTGATTCTTTAACCTGTTTTCCAACCGCCCGTTCCTTTCCTCTCACGGTATACAAGTTCCACTCGGCTTTGATATCGAGGGCGATATGATCAATCAACCGCTTTTCGATAAGTTTTCGGATAACATCCGGATATACACCATTTGTATGAAGTCCGTTTTTCAGCCCCATTGACTTACAATATTCCGCCAGTGAAAAAAGCGCAGGTGGTTGCATCGTTGCTTCTCCCCCGGAAAAAATGACGCCACTGATGAGTAAAGAAGATGAACGGATAAGATCCTTGATTTCCTCGATTGGTCTCTTATCTTCACCGGTCAGAATAGTATGGTTATGGCAATACCAGCATTTAACCGGACACCCCCTGAAAAAAATGACGCAAACAGACCTCCCTCGCCAGTCTACCGTGCTAAGCGGGACAAATCCTCCAAAGTTTATATGTATTGATTCAGTCACTTCTTATGATATTTTGATCTCCCTGCTATAGAACATTCAGGGTGAAATGAGGCATAAGCAATATTTCTTGTTTTCCAATAAACAAAAATTGCCTCTTTTTAGTAAAAAAGAGCCTTTATGTATCTTCTTATGGAACATATAGGCTATGTCAATAGTCGAGGATGCAAGAAAAGGCATCATCACCGAAGAAATGAAGGTTGTAGCAGCCCAGGAAGGCGTTACTGAAGACTTTATCCGGAGGGGCATTGCAACTGGTCAGATTGTAATTCCGGTATCACCATATAGAAAAGTTAAACTCTGTGGTATCGGAGGAGGTCTGAAGACCAAGGTGAACTGTTCTGTCGGGACTTCCACCGATATTGTTGACGTTGATATGGAAGTTGAAAAGGTAAAAGCAGGTGAGCGTGCCGGTGCTGACACCATTATGGAACTTTCAACAGGTGGAGACTTTGTTGAGGTTAGGAGACGCTGCATTGAGGCAACTTCCCTTTCCGTCGGGTCAGTTCCATTATACCAGGCTTTTATCGAAGCTGCCAGGAAAGATGGTGCTGTCATTCACATGAGAGAGGATGACCTTTTCAGGATTACTGAAGAGCAGGCAAAACTTGGTACCAACTTCATGGCAATCCACACCGGAGTAAATCGAATTACTCTTGACCGTCTTCAAAGACAGGGAAGGCATGGTGGTCTCTGTTCCCGTGGAGGTGCATTCCTTACCGCATGGATGCTCCACAATGACAAGGAAAACCCTCTGTATGCGGAGTTTGATTACCTGTGTGAGATTCTGAAAGAACATGAAGTAACTCTTTCAACCGGAAATGGGATGCGGGCAGGGGCAATACATGATGCAACTGACCGTGCACAGGTTCAGGAACTCATCATCAATACTGAACTTGGTGATCGTGCCCATGAGATGGGTATCCAGGTAATTATCGAAGGTCCCGGTCATGTTCCCCTTGACCAGGTGGAGACCAATGTCCGGCTTATGAAACGTATGTCCGGAAACAAACCCTTCTATATGTTAGGCCCGATTGTTACCGACATTGCTCCAGGATATGATGATCGCGTATCCGCTATTGGTGCAGCCATGTCCTCGATGTATGGTGCTGACTTCATCTGCTATGTCACTCCTGCTGAGCATCTGGCCTTGCCAAATCCGGAAGAAGTTTACGAAGGAGTCATCTCCAGCAGGATTGCGGCGCATGTTGGTGACATGATTAAACTTAAAAAGACCGAGCAGGATCTGGCCATGGGTCATGCACGCCGTGATCTTGATTGGGAAGCTCAGTATAATCTGGCCATCAATCCCTCCCGTGCACGACAGATCCGAAATGAGCGTGCTTCTGCAGACACAGACGCCTGTACGATGTGCGGTGATTATTGTGCATTAAAGATAGCAAACAAGGTTATCAAAAAACTTGACTGATATCTGCACCTGACTTTACCAAAAGATCTTTTTTTCCCGGAATGCGACTGTTAAGACAATGGTAATTTCCGGAAGTATCACTCTTTCCACCAGGGGTGAAGGAGATATTATAGATATCACCGACAGAGTGCAGGAGTTAGCCCGCTCATCCGGTGTTAAAACTGGCATCTGTCATATTTTTGTTACTGGGTCAACCGCAGCAATAACCACGATTGAATATGAATCCGGGGTTCTAAAAGATCTCTCCCGGGCATTGTCGGTATGTGCTCCATCTGATATTACGTATGCACATGACAGTCGGTGGGGTGACGGGAATGGCCGTTCCCACGTAAAAGCTGCCATGATCGGTCCTTCATTGACAGTACCGGTAAGGGACAGCGCGCTTGTTCTTGGGACCTGGCAACAGATAGTCCTTCTTGAACTTGATACAAGGCAAAGACGGGACAGGCACCTGATGGTGACTGTTATAGGAGAGTAACTTTTGGAAAGCATATTCTCCACCGTACATAAAAGGCTCTGGAGAAGAGTTTACTCTCCTCCGAAAACAGAATGTGCGTGATTAATCGAGCGGTACAGTCTCAAGTTGTGAGACCAGTTCCCAGACGCGGGTGCGTGCATGGACAGGCATATTCGGATCGCTACTGATTTCATCAATCTTGGAAATTGCTTCTGCTGCCCGAAGACCGAGCTGGCGATCCTGGTTTTGAAGAATAGTGCGGGTTTCGTCTGCTACACGGCGTATATTTCTGGGTATCGTGCCATCATCAATAATGGCGGATAACATCTGAATACAGATATCGATGGTTTGTTCTGGAGTTGGCATATTATCACCTGCTGGAACCTTCGCTTATAAGTAGACCCCCACCCCATAAAACAGTACTGACCGATGACTCCTATAAAAAGTCCTGATGAAATAATGGCAGAGTACCTCTTAAAGGGAGGGAAAATGCTTGCAAAGACCTGTTCTGTTTGTCATTCTCCCCTTTTTGAATATAAAGGAGAAACTCTTTGTGTAGTATGCAAAGAGGAGAATAAAGCCATGGGAAATGAACCTGGACCGATGTCAGGAACTGCTCCTATATCAGAACCTGCAACTTTTCAGTCTGGTAAGACTCAGGCACCCGGGGGACTTGAAGATGAATTTGCTATGACTCTCCGTGCTCTTCTAAAGGAAGCCCGTGAAGAGAAAGACAGCACCCGGATTCTTCATCTTATGGATGCAGTAAAGCATGGGGCCGAAGCATATGCTCTCCTCCTTTACGGGTACGGGCGACGGGATAATTCATAAATTATCTCTGCCTTTTTAATCCCTATACCTGGAACCTGTAGCAGGTCTTCTTTTTTGGCATCAATGACTGCCCTGATAGATCCAAAGGCGGTAAGAAGGGCACGTGCGTATTTTGGGCCCAGGTCCGGAAATGCACTCATGATTGCTTCCTGTGCTACGGCAAGGCTCTCATATGCTTCTTTCTGACCCGAACCGCGTTCCTTGTATCCGGTCTCTTCCTCTCGCCGTGCAAGGACAAGGAGAAGGTCTGCTGTGTCACCGGGATCCCTGGTCATGAAAATGGCGATTCCCATTGATACTGATATGGCTGCTAGTGCCCCTCGTATTGCATTCGGGTGGATATCTCTTTGGGAGTAAATATCTCCCCCTTCAATGAGAAGAACCGGTTTTGGACAGGCTCTGGCCATCTCTCTGAGCTGATCAAGAAGGTTCCGGTCGATTAGACTGTCAACAAAATCCCGGGATGTTTTTCGTTCGACAAGGATCCGCTCACCAATTTTATAATCTCCTTGAATCAACCGTTCAATCCTGATAATTGCTCCTGCCGATGAAAGATTTTCAGCAACTTTAGAGACCAGTTCCCGATCATCAATGATGATTTTCGGCCCCTCAAAGAACTCTTCCTGGACTACTTTTGCTTTCTGCAGTTCATCCGGGTCAAGTGGAAGAGCGGTCTGAAGGAGTTTTTTTTCATGGATTACAAGATCCTTCATCCCGGTCGTCATTGCTTTTTCACGTCGTCTTGACACTATCTGGAAAGTCTCATCAGATGTCTTTCTGGTGACAAGAACAATGATTCTCCCTGTTCCATGCCGCCCAGTCCTGCCCTTGCGCTGGATACTCCGGATTTCTGACGGGACCGGCTCATAAAAAATCACAACATCGGTTGAAGGGATGTCAAGGCCTTCTTCTCCAACTGAGGTTGCAACGAGTACCTGGAACTCTCCTTCCCTGAACCTGCCAATGGTTGCAATCTGTTTTTTTTGTGAAAGACCCTTCTCCTGATCTTTTGTAGCCTTGCCTACAAAACGTTCAGTGGAGATGCCTGCTGCCTGAAGGGTTTCAGTAATCATCTTCACAGTATCCCGGTAGGTTGCAAAAATTATGATGCGGCTATCTGGTGAATCTTCAAGGATTGACATCACCAGGTCTGGCAGAATAAGGAGTTTGGGATGACATTCCTCTTTCCAGTCTATAGATCTGTTTAACAGTCGCATAAACCTGGGATCGGATGCAATCCGCTTTGATGCCTTGGATCCTCCCGGAGCATTTCCCTCTGCCAGGAGTTTATTCAGGTAGTTTTTCAGGACCATACAGCCCTGTGATTCTGCAAGTCCGATAGCATGGCGCAGTTTCATAAGTTCTGCATGAATACTGGCGGCAGTAAATCCTGATGCATCCCGTTCAGCAATTTTCTGTTGAATGATTGCAGAGAGCTCCTGGAGAGCCTTCATTGACAGGGACGTCTGTTCGGTAACTGGAAAACCTGCCTGTTTTAACAGACTCATCCGGTCACTGACCAGGGCTTTCAGGTCTTCAAGAGATGCCTTAAGATCCAGAGGAAGGTCAACATGGATAACTTCCAGTTCTTTTTCATGAACATATGGGGATACATCAGGGTCAGTTTCGGTCCTGGTTTCAACATTTTTGATATGGAGGTTCTCCACGATATCAGCAATCTTCTCTTTGTTGCCACCCGGAGATGCCGTCATGGCAAGGATAAGTGGATCCTCTGCGGTCTCCATGTACCTATTCGCAAGAAAAACGTAGGCATAATTTCCTACCGCCCGGTGTCCTTCATCAACAATCAGGAGTGAGACATCCGTCAGGTCATACCTTCCGGCGATAATATCGTTTTTTATTACCTGTGGAGTTGCCAGGATGACTGATGCTGCCATCCAGTCTGTTGTTCGTTTCTCCGGAGATGATTCCCCGGTGAACATCGCGAATTTTGCTTCATCATCTCCCGGGATTGTAAGATGTGCTTTAAAATACCGCAGGTGCTGCTCCACAAGAGGCTTTGTCGGTGCCATCATGAGCACCCTGCCTCCATTCTGGTACAGCCGGGATGCAGCGACAATAAGTGCGATTGCAGTTTTTCCAAGACCCGTGGGAATCACTACAAGGGTGTTTTCCTCAAGGGCGCTCATGGAGATGGAGAACTGGTATGTCCGTTTCTCCATTGACTCCGGAGTAACAAAGGGATGGGAGATATATTCCATCAGATGAGTGAAGAGAATGAGCTTTTGCCCCTGATAAGGGCTGGGATCAGATCAGCTAACTGATCTTTTTTCACCCGCACCTGCTGCATGCTGTCCCGGTCACGCAGAGTAATAGTCTCATCTTCCAATGAATCGTAATCCACCGTCACAGCATATGGTGTCCCAATTTCATCCTGTCTCCGGTATCTGCGACCAATGGCTCCAGAGTCATCATATTCGGCAAGGACTCCCTGCATCTGAAGATTCCGGGTAATCTCTTTTGCCATGACATCAAGACCGTCGCGTGCCATGAGTGGGAATATTGCAACCTGAACCGGAGCAATCCGTGAGGGGAACCTCATTACTTTTCTGACTTCTCCCTCTACTTCTTCTTCATGGTAAGAGTGTTCAAGAACTGCATAGATCATCCGGTCAATTCCGTAACTGGGTTCGATAACATGAGGTCTTACATCAACACCCCGGACATCCACCTCCTGTTCTTTTATTTCATACAGTTCAGCGGGGACAAAGATCTCCTCTCCGTCAATAACCACGGTAGCACCATCCGGTCCTGGTGTTACCTCCTGGAGGGCATCTGATATGTCCTTTGCTTTTCCACGGTATTTTGGTCCGAGCACTCCCATATTAGCATTAATTACGCGTCTCATCTCGCGCTTTGGCTCATCATACTGGATATATGCGGTAAAGGAATCTCCACTCTTATCAGCATGAGCACGGAGGTCATAGTCAGTTCGATCAGCAATACCAACCGTCTCCACCCAGCCGAACCGTTCAGAATATATCTCTGCATCCCAGCAGTCTTCAGCATAATGAGCACGCTCATCAGGAAGGTGCTGGCGGAACCTGAGCCTTTCTGGAATAACTCCGACAGACACCAGGATCTCATGAGTCATTGCAAGGTAATAAGCGACATATTCGTTTGCAATAACTCCCTGTGCCACTGCATCTTTCATGGTGTATGTCTTTGCTTCAAGCTCTCCCAACTGCTGCTCTGAAGATAAAAGAGGAAATGCATAGTCTGAGTACCGGGAAAAGTTTGGATGTCCTTTCATTGCCGGGTGGACAAAGATCTCGGCTTCAGCCTGGGTAAATTCCCGAAGCCGGATCATACCCTGCCGTGGTGAGATTTCATTCCTGTATGATTTTCCTATCTGAACCGTTCCAAATGGAAGTTTATCCCGGTAAAAGCGGAGTAACCGGGTGAAATCAACAAATATTCCCTGTGCAGTCTCAGGCCTTAAATAACCGATTCTCTGGGATCCAGGTCCGATGGTTGTCTGGAACATCAGATTAAAGCTAAATACATCAACTTTTCCGAGAATTTTTTCACATGCCGGACAGGGGAGGCTGTTTATTTTTTCTGCCAGCATTTCACAGGAAAGGGTCGCTGCATTCGGAATATTATGTGCCTCTGCGACATGATCTGCCCGAAGATATTCTCCACACGCCGGACACTGGCACATCTTATCAGAAAATCCCTTTACATGTCCGGATGCTATATACATGGCTTCCTGGCCAATTGTCGGACATTCTATCTCGTAATAACCTTCTGATATAACATAGAACTGGCGCCAGAGGTCTTCGATACGGCGTTTGACAAGAGTGCCAAGAGGGCCGTAATCGATAAATCCTGCAACCGAGCCATAGCATTCTGTTGTTGGCCAGACAAACCCTCTGCGTTTTGCCAGATCCATCACATTATCAAAGACGTCACTCATCTGGGATCACAAACCGGAATACATAAAGCTCTCATCTACGATGAAGATTTTCTTCTGCACCTGCCCCGCCTCTGTCAGATACTTAAAACCCTGATATAGCTGAGCCGTGCTTAATGAGTTGCAACACTACACTTTTTTGTCTCATCTGGTATGTCCATATATAAGATTTCGGTCTTATTTCGCATAAAATCCAACAAACTTAAATAATTTCAGCGGTATCTATATCGGTATCCCTAATGTGTGTGATTCCCCATGCCTGAAGAGGTTGCAAAGAAAGAACAGTTGTTACAACTGTTTGCCAATATGACCGGCAACACAAAGATTGTGGAGCCGATGAAGAAGATCCATGGTACCCTTCGTGATAGCGATGCGGTTGAACGGGAGATAGCGTTAATCATGCGTGAACTCCTTGACCAGGGATTCTTCAAAACAAAATTAAGACCTATTCAGCTTGCTAAGCTGATTTGTGCTTATTATGGTGGGAAAAATGACACGGAGATTGCAAGAGAATTGGGAGATGAAAAACTCTCAAAGACTGTTGCCCGTGCCCGTGTCAGAATGAAACTCTTCCGTGAGCTTGATTTTAAAATGCCCTTTGACCGTAATCAGATGGAACATCTGCTCTTATCTGGTAAAACCATGAAGGAGATTAGCGAAGAACTGGGTATCAGTCCTTCAACCCTTCGGGAATACCGCCATGTTCTGGAGGCTATGGTTGACCGGGAGATGGATCATTACCTTGAACGGATCAGGGATGTCATGGAAGATCGTGACCTGACTGAAAGTATGACTTCCTCTGCCACGAAAGATGCCTTTGGCGAGTCAATTGATATCACAGAAGCAGAGCTGATTGATATCACCTGATTTTTTTATGAAGATAATCTATCCCGGACATGCATGTGTAATACTGGATGGTTCCAGACGTGTCCTCATCGATCCTTTTGTTCCTGAAGGAGAAATCCCGGTTCAACCTGACATTGTTGCAGTCACTCATGCTCATGCAGATCATATGGGTATTGTTGCATCCTTTTCTGTTCCGGTAGTATCAAATAATGAAATTGCTCATTATCTCCGGGGGAAAGGCTGCATTACTGAAGCGATGAATATTGGTGGAACCATTGTTGTTCAGGGTGTCACTTTTACCATGACCCAGGCACTTCATTCTTCATGGATTGAAGAAGAAGGGATTGGAATGTACGGTGGTTCTGCAGCCGGTTTTCTTATCACCATGGATGGAGTTACGGTTTATCATGCCGGTGACACCGGACTCTTTTCAGATATGAAACTCATTGGTGAGATCTATCATCCGGATGTTGCGCTGATTCCAATTGGGGGAAGATTTACTATGGGGCCACGAGAAGCGATGATGGCTGCAGAATTTATTGGTGCCCCGATTGTCATTCCAATTCATTACAATACCTTTGAGAAAATCAGTCAGGATGAGCAGGAGTTTGCAAGAGCAGTAAATGAAACAACAGATATCGAGGTCGTCATCGTGAAACCCGGCATGGAGTATACTCTCTGAACAATGGTATTGTTTAGTTCAGAGGACACTGCTTTTCACGGTGTATCTGGTTTATTGAGTTTATAGGTAAATTGAGATAGAATTTATATTCTTTTTCCTTTTTGGTTAATTTTTTTGTGGTCGAGACCTGATTCTGGTCCACTTATCTGCGTTGTTCGTGATTACTCTCTGATTCTTTTCTAATGATTGCTTTGCTATTCAATGATTTTATCATCTCACATGGTATAATCAAAGATCAGGAGGTATACCTGTTATTGTGTCTGGCAGATTGTTATCCGGGCAAGAGGAAGAGTTCAGGAAGTCACTTCTCAAAAAGTGGATCCGGGATCTCTCTCCATTAGATAGCAGGATCAGTGTTTTTACTCATATACGGGATATCCCGTATGCGATAATACCAGAATGGAAGAGTGCTGATGATACAATCCGGATGATGGTTATGGAAAACAAGGGGTGGTGTGGACCAAAACACCGCCTACTGATGTGGATGTTTGACCAGATGGGAATTAAAACTGAACCGGTCCTGATTCCGTTCAGATGGCAGGATCAACCTTTCAGATACCCTGAACTGATCCGGCAACTCCTCGTATTGCTTCCGGATAGCACCCATCTTTGCTGCAAGGCCTGCCTGGATAATCAATGGCATATCATTGATGCCACCTGGGATTCTGCTTTAATAAATGCAGATTTTCCGGTGAATTGTCGGTGGGATGGTATGTCTGATACAATTCCTGCAGTATCCGGGTTTTATCCTGTTGAAAAAAATCGTCTGCCTATCACGTCTCCAAAGGCCCCTTTTTACCAGATCAATTTTATCAAAGAATTAAATCGGTGGCTGGAAGAAGTAAGATTGAACCATAAATAAATTCATTATCATAGATTGTTACATCGTTAGTCAATAATTACTTTTTTTCGGGAAACGGTGAATAATCTGATAAAATTCTGTCTCTCGTATAATATAGCCGGGAGAAAAGATCTTAATAATTCTTCGGTATATTTGTACCGCTTTTATTTATTTTATCCCGATATCATTTGTAATTTTTTTCCTTCTGTTCAATCCCTTTAGGAAGAGGATGGTATATGGATATTTTATGAAAAATGAATCTTTCATATCTTCAAATCATAAAAAATAGAAATTTTCTACCATAATTTTTTTAATATCCTATTCATAATATAAATTAATCATGATGATGTTATTCCTGAAGGAACCTGGAACAACAATCCTGTATACGCAGTTTTCATGAACACGTGCAGCACATCATGATGGAATGAGGAAATATGGTAAGTAAAACAGTGCCAAAAACTGCATCTAAAAAACCTGGGAAATTGGCAGTAAAGGCAAAACAATCTACTTCAAAAAAGGCTGCTCCGGTAAAACCAAAAACTTCGGTCCGGGCGACAGATCTGCCGATCGCGGCAGTTGTCAGGATTGCAAAGGCAAATGGAGCTGAACGGGTCGGAAGTGATGGTGCCGAGCTCATTGTTCAGATGACTGAGGCATATCTCGGCAGACTGACGAAAGAAGCAAACAAAATGGCATCTCATGGGGGACGGAAGACAATCAAAGAAGAAGATGTCGAACTGGCTTCCCAAAACATTTAATCTTTTTATCCTGCCTGGATAGTTTACTGATACAAATTATTTCCTTTGTGTTGCATCGTATATACTCCCCTTTTTCTCTTATTTTGAATAAATTTTTCAATGAGTTATCCATAGATTCAGGAACCGGTCAGATACTTGTGTGAGGTTATGTAGATATGGAAATTGTCTCATATCTAGTCAAAAAACCGGATATTCATGTTTATCCGGTAAAGCACATCTGGCTTGCCCTCCGGAAATTCGCAGTATCGGTGGATGCCTTCCTGGAGAACTGGTTTTTGTAAATGGGATAATTATTGGTCACGCAACTGGTGAAGAAGCAGTCATCACTATCAGGAATTGTTTAAAAGAATTGCCCGATTATTCGGTCATATGGGAAGAATAGGTGGAAGAGAATATCAGAAAATTTGGGGAAAAGGGTGGATTTTTCACGGAGTGAAAAACTTATGCTTTTCACAATGTAAGCGGCGGACATGGTCCAAGATATGAGTCCAGATTTTTTCTGTCTGATACCTTTTGCTCTATTTCAGGAACATCACTGATTAGAATTTCAAGGAGAGGAGAAACTTCAGTTTCAAGCCCTGCGTTTTTAAAAATATTCAGCATGTCAAATAATTGATAGATGTCACCCCCGGTTTCCTGAATAAGGGTTTCAATATAGATTCGGTCAGATTTTTTATTACTTGAAAAAAAAGTGAGCAATCCTTCACCTATTGCATACAGAGCTCTATATCTCCGGATTCCTTCAAGGTTCAGGATAAGTTCCTGAAATACTCGTGGGTCCTGAGTAGTTACCGAATCGCGTAATCTGCTCATGGTTTTTTGTGCTCCGTCAGCGACTGCTCGAGCAACAACAAACCCGGTAAAAGCAGAATATTCACCGTCATACATGATTGCCTGAAGGATTGGATTTAGTAAAAGCCCAATCTGATAATGGAGTGAGGATGTGTGAAAATAAAGTTCAATATCCCGGTTTTCTGTTATGTCTAATTTGAACAGCAGATTAATCGCTTCTATTCTCTCACGAAGGAACAGTGAGGAGAGGCAGGTATAGGAGTCCGGGTCATCCAGAACATCAGCGTTCATGACACAGTTTTGAACTCCTGATTCTTTTAGAAGTTCTTTCCACAATTCGTATGCGGACTTTCTGTCCCCAAGTCTTGCTGAAGCGATGAAGGCACAAATCTTCTCATGAGATGTAACGGGGTTTTTAAGAAGATCCTGTAGTATCTCATTCATGCCGGATGAATCACCAATAACACCGCAATGAGCGGCATATCTGAGTTTTGGAAGGAGAAATGTGGGGTTATTCTGTATTTTGGACAGGAGTTCGAGTGCTTTTGCATCCTCACCAAGAATGGTAAGCAGTGATTCACAGTCAAGTATGAGTAGATGATCATCCTGGTTTTTTTCAAGCATTCTTTCATAATCTGAAAATATGGCAAGAATCAGGGATTTTGAAAGTTGACCGCAGATAAGGTCAAATGCATCTGAAAAATCTTCAACATTTTCACGGATTGAAAAGAGAGAACCCATCTCTTAATATTTGACCTTCAGGGAAAAGGATGTTTCATTCCGATATCATTATCGGTTTGGAAACATGAAAATCCAATCTTCTTATCATAGATGAAAAAGGCCGTTTTAACAAAAAGAAGAAAAGTTACGATATTTCGATTCCAAGTTCAAAAAAATGCAAATATTCATCCGGAATACCAGAAATTTTTTGATGTCGGTATAAGTGGTTTTTATAGAATGGCTTTGTAAGGAGAAACCGGTGTTATTTTTGCTCTTCTTTTATTTTTCTGAGGTGTAGTAATGCAAGGTAATGGTTTGGTTCAATTTTCAGAGCTTTTTCACAGTGTGTTTCTGCTTCTTGAAATTTACCCAGGTAAATAAGTGCTTCTGCTTTAGAAGTCAGGGTATCTGTATCATCAGGACAAGCCATTAGTACATGGTCAAATGCTTCATTCGCTTCCGCATATTTTTGTAGTTCCATATAGGCTGATCCTTTAAGGATCCATGTTTTGGTATCATCGGGGTTGATACTTAACCCTTTATCAAGATATGTAAGTGCATCTTCATGATAGCCTCCTGATAACAATGCAAATCCTTTATTGTAATATGCATCTACATCTCCCCTGGATCCCATAATGAATATTTCTCGTAATGAATAGATTATAATTTCTTTTTACCTGTAATGCTGACTCCTTTTATTTACTTAAATATTATGATGAAAAAACACAATTCGCCATAATTCTAGTGTATTGATATTGATTGAACAGGAAATATGTCTACATGGCCCATTCAGTATGCTCTGCAGAACGAGCCAGGATGCTAGATAATCCGCTCCGTTCTCTTCTTATCAGACCCAATCGTCTCCTGGCTCCTTATGTAAAACCAGGGATGACGGTTCTTGACATCGGGTGCGGACCCGGATTTTTTATCACTCCCTTAGCACAGCTTTGCGGACCTTCAGGTCGAGTTATCGCTGCTGACCTGCAACGCGAAATGCTGGACATGGTAGCAGAAAAAATAAACCGCCAGGGATTGGCTGACCAGGTTATTCTCCACCAGACATTGGCTGACTCAATAAATCTCCCTGATAAAAACTATGTTGATTTTGTGATTGCATTTCACATGGTCCATGAAGTTCCCCGTCCGGGAATTCTTTTTAGCGAGGTGTTCGATGTGTTAAAAAAAGGAGGAATATTCCTCCTCAGCGAGCCAAAAGGACATGTGAAAAAGGAAGAGTTTGATCAGGAATTAATCCATGCTAAAAACGCTGGGTTTACTTGTTTTTCAGATAAAAGTGGCCTGATGGAATACCAGATAATCTTAAAAAAGTCATGAATAAACTATTTATTTCCATGAAAGAGCATGTCAGAAAGACTCTTGTTGAACCAGGCTCACATGGATTTGACCACACCCTCCGGGTGACCCGGTTATGTGAAATTATCGGGAAAAATGAGAACGCTGATTTGAATATTCTCATTCCCGCCGCTCTTTTTCATGATATTGCGAGGCCTCTTGAAAAAAAGACAGGGATTTCTCATGAGATTGAAGGATCCAGGATAACTGAAGAATATCTTCAGAATATCGGTTATCCACGTGATTTAATTCCCTTTATCACCCATGCAATCAGAACCCACCGTTTCAGTTCAGATCTGGTCCCTGAAACATTAGAAGCGAAAATTCTCTCTGACGCAGACAAACTCGATGCAATAGGGGCCGTGGGAATTGCCCGGACATTTATATCCGCTGGTGAAAGACAGGGTGATATTACCGATGCTATGGATCATATCGATGAAAAACTCATAAAACTAAAATATATGATGTATACGAGAACCGGTGAAGAAATTGCCATAAGGCGGCATGAATACCTGTTTTCATTTGTCAGGACAATCCGGAAAGAAATGGAAGAGTGATAATTACTCAACCCGTGAGGACATATTTAATATTTTCTCAAAAATCAGAATTTACAGGTCAGTTTCTGTAGAAAATGATACTGCATTTTCATATGTGGATGTTGCTCCGTCCCCATTCCACACAGAAAGATCCAGCTGACCTGATGTAACTTCATCTGAAAGAGGAGCATTGATCTTCACCCTGATTTTTAATGTATTGTGCATGAGAACCGGCTTTGGTGTGAAAGAAAACCACTTGAGGTCTTCATTAGCAAGAAGGATTTCACATGGTTCCATCATCTGTTTTCCTGAAATGGTGATATCTTTTCCTTCATCCGGAGTCAGGAGTGGTGCATCGATGGATATTATCTCGGGATCAATAAGTCTGTCTGTTACTTCAAAAGGTACTGTTGCTTTTCCATCCCTGGTAGTAATCACCAGATCCCATATTCCCTGTTCAGCATCGGCGGGGATGTCAATCATGACCACTCCATATTTCTGGTTTTCTTCAAAACAGTAATTATATGCATCAATTCCCTGGTTATTTTTTACCAGGGTTACATAAACCGGGGATGCAAAATGATCTCCGTATACTTTTATACCCATGGTGTTTCCTGCCCCGCCACTATATGGGTAAATACTGGTAACATGAAGATTGCGTTCATTGATGATTTTTTCGCTCATTCCAGCATATTGTGTGTCAGTATTCTGCCTATCGGCTCCGGAATCCGGAGCAATGGTTATTTCAGGAGTCGGAATTTCAGTTGGGACTGGTGTATCCTCTTCAATGGTAGCATTGATGGAATTATTTTCATTATTGCCGATAATGGTCAGGTTAACAACTTTTGTCCGGAGATTAGTTCCGTTCACAAATGCTCTGACAGGATAAACACCCGGTTTTGCTGTATCCGGGATGGTCATGCTGATAATTCGTTTTGTATCCCGGTTGATAAGGTCAGGAACTTGTGATCCTACCCCTATTCCCAGGAGTTCAGAATCCGGAACAACCGGGAAATTCACTGTTTTATTCATAAATCTGGATGTATCAACTGACCAGACTCGGTCCTGTGTATTTTTCAGGACAGCCCCATCTTTTCCGGTTAGAGTCATTGCAGAAACGCTTAAATCAAGCAGACATTCGATTTCATCACCTGGTAAAATTTCATCTGGGACAAATTTTAAACTCCCTTTAAGTAAAAGAGTCCCTTGTGGAATTGGAGAATCCCCCGACCAGTTAGAAAATCCCTGACCATAATTTTCAAAGAAAGGACCATTGAAGATGATACCATTTTCTTGCTCTGTTACGGTTCCGTTTACTGGTAAGATAAGAAGAATCAAAAGAGAAAAGAAAACTGCTATATATTTTCTCTCTTTTTTTGAATTGCATTTTGCATACATAGGTTTCATCAGAGTTTCCTACCCTTATTTTGTTTTGTTAAATAAAACATCTCTCCTCTATTCTGATAAAAATATCACCTGGACAGAGACAAATTTTTTTCAGATTCATCTTTTTTTAAACATCTGGGTCAATAACAACATCCTCAACTGTCATATTTGCGAAAGCTAATGTTTCTTTTATGATGGGTATGTCCATGAATCCTTCCACGTTTCCTGAAGCAAGAGATGAAATAATTTGGGTCAGGGATTTATCGACCATTGAAAAGATGGTTTCTCCATCATTACCATATGAGAAATCAAATCCAATTTTCTGAAGGAGAGAAAGCAAAATACTGATCTCATCAGATTCATAATCTGATAATGTGGTATTAGAAACCAGGTTGTTATCAGCAAATGTAAAACCAGAAATTAAACCGACTAACAGAATATATCTAAAAATTGTCCGGATTAATTGATTGACAGATGTTTCTCTCATTGGTAGTAATCCTTTTTTTGTGAATGTGTTTGTATATTGTTAATGCCCATGTATACAGTAAATAAATCCGGTTATATTATCATGAAAAAAATTTGTCTGTTAATTTTCCTGCTTATATCAACCCTTCTCCTATGTGGTTGTACTGCCCTTTTTAAAGAACCGACGGTAGATGTCAGTTCTGTTGATCTTGCTTCTATCAATGCAACTGATCTTTGTCTTGATGTCACGCTGGCAATTGATAATCCCAATCCATTTGGAGTTTTGTTTCAGAAGATAAATGCCAATGTAACATATCTGCAAAATGGGAAATGGGAACCTTTGAGTTATATTGAAAAAGCAGATGTTGATATTTCAAGTGGTGAAAATACCCTGCTTTTACCGGTATCTGCAAAGAATGCCGATCTAATAAAAGCCGGGTTTAGGTTCCTTATTTCCGGAGAAATAACGGTAAAAGTTGAAGGTACTGCAGAGCCAACATTTTTTGGTTTTTCTCCTAAAATACCTTTTAATCAGACCAGGACTATCCAATTACCCTGAATCTGAACTTCTCATTCCTTTTTTCAGAGACATCCGATCTATTATTTAGGATATTCTACAAAAATCGAAATCAAGGATTTAACTGGTCATCCAACCAGTCAAATTTTTCCTGGAATGAAATTGCTGATGCTCCAAGCTGACAGTGTTCACCTGCACAATATTCATCGGTGAATTGGAGATATTTCTTTGGGCAGGTTAGGATATCATAGAATGTTTTTGCCTGATTACCAATTTTTGAATCATTTTGTCCATCGCAGACAAGTGTGGGACACTGAATCTTATCCAGAATCTCTTCAAGGTTATAATCCTGGTATACCAGCATGACATCTGCGGGAGTGTTAACGTTAAAAACAAACATACCATTTGCCATGCTCCAGTTCATGCTGGTTGAATTATTCATAATGGCATACATCTCCATGTTCATATCACCCTCATTTTCCCGGATGAATTCGAAAACATCCTCTCTTGTTGTGTTTTGAGGATCGGGAAAACCCTGTTTGATCTCTTCAACTTCCTGTGCTGCCATATCATATATTCCTGAATCTGCGATAAGGGCAGAAATCCGGTGGTCAAAAACAGCAGCCCTGGGTGCAAGGTATCCTCCCATACTAATCCCCCACAATCCCACTCTTTCAGGATCTACATCCGATCTTTGCAGTGCATAATCAAGGACAGGAGTGATAACTGCTTCCCAGTCATACCTGAATGGGATTTTCTGAATCCTGATTACTTCTCCCTGTCCCGGACCTTCGAATGTGAGAACATTATAACCTCGTCTGACCCCCTCCAGAGCATTCGAGTAGAGTTCTTCCTGAGTCCCGTCATATCCTGTCTGGATAATCAGAAGTGGTCTTTTCTTTCCTGATTCATCAGCGGAATAGAAGTATCCGGGAAGAGTGGTATTTTCATAAGGGATCTCGACAATTTCCATATTGACTGGGTCCAGTTTCATTGCATCCCTGAAAGTATCCACACTATTTTGCCAGGAACTGATTATCCGGGGGTCATCTGGATTATTGTGGAGGAAAAATTCAGCAGTCCGATAATATGTCTGTGCCCTGAGCCAGGCATCATGTGCGGAAACCAGATGTCCATTTTCATATGCATTATTCCCAATATCTCTGAAGTGATCTGCCGTTTTAGTCCATTCTTTATACCAATTTTCATAAGACAGAGGATCGATACGAGCAGCTGTCGCTATTACTTCTCCCAAATCTGATCCCTTTGAATACATGCTGGTAAGTGTCCTTTTTAATTCAAAGTCAAATTCAGGGTCATCAACCATGAATGGTGAACAGGATTCATTCACCATGATTACCGTGCTAGGTTGTTCATCAGTAACAGATGATGCAGATACGAGGGTAATTCCTGACAAAAAACACAAAATCAGGATTATCTTTACAGATGTCCGAAAAAGTAACATGTCTATCCCTCTACGGATGAGGTAAAAAAGATAATGATCTGATTGAAGTATTCCGATTTTAAAAATTTTCGTAATTATTTACTCATCATGTATCGTTGAAGATCGGCGCCTCTGATATGGTACATTGTTCCTTCCATTTTCGCAGGTAAAAATCCGTTGGTGATGAATTCTAGGATAACTGCCTCTGATTCACCGGCAATAGCTGCCGCCTCACGTATTGTGTAGTCAACCTCACCTCTGACTCCTCCGATTGAATCACGAAGTGTACGTTCATCCACCCGGTCTGGACCGGAAAAGTTTGATGTCAATAGTTCATCAGACTCAATGCCGGGCTCCTGAACAGAATATTGAACATCCTCTACTGAAACCTGGTATGGTTGAATTGTATCAGCAGTTTCCGATTTCTTATTTCCAGGTTTTAGATTTTTTTTCTCATCGCAGAATGGGTTTTCTGGATTATCACGGAGGGTTGCATTGAAAGCCGGGTATTCATGTTTAATAACATGTGTTGTAGGTGTCAGGGTTGAGAGCCGTGTTATCTGATCCCGAAGCCAGATTATTTCTTCATCCTGACGATGAATGATCTCCTTTAATCCCTCCGAATCTGAAAAAACCGGTTGTCCTATCCTTTCACTTTGTACAATCCTGAATGCTTCCGGTTTTTTACCCTGCATTGCCTGGTTTAACAGGTCTGTGGCGATAACCTCAACAGTAACCTTTTGTTCTGAAGCTAAATGTTGTAACTGTAAGGCAATATCAGATGAAATGGTGAGGGTAATTTTTTGCATTGGGTGGGACATCCTCTATGTGTTGTATTGGTTTTTGATGTGAAAAAAGGATCTCAGGATCTTTTTCCTAAAGGGTATCCTGACACAAAGTGCCCCTTTTTTCACCTGGTTTTTTGATTATTTCCAATAAAATGGGATGAGGATAAATAGCATATGCGGAAAAACCCAAGCATTGTTACTGCTGAAAGAAACATAATTTGCCCGATTACTATTATGGGAAATATATTCATTGCATCATGGAAGTTGATTATATCCTCAATTTTAAATCCGGTAAATACTGGTTCTACCATATATAAGAGAAATATGGTGGTGGAACAGAGAAGAAGTAATATTCGGATTATTCCTGACTGAACCGGTATGGAAATACAATATATCGGTAATATTGTGGTAAAAAACACGATTAATCCTGCTCCAATGAGAATTACACAAGGTAATAATAAGATTAACGGATGAATCTGGTACGAGGTCAGAAAAATTCCCACATCTTTAGAAGAGTTAAAAACCCGTAATGGGATATATGAAAATAATGCTCCCAGATTGAAGACCAGGATCCAGAATATTGCTGTTATGATAATTTTCGATCGGATAATTTGAGATTTGAAAAAAAACCAGAAACACAGTAAGGATGCAAGGGCATTCATCAGAAGGCCGCTGATTGCGATAATCCCCGAATATTCCTGCATTGTTGGTAAATATTGTATGTAAGAGTAACTTTCAGTAAAAAAGGGAATTCCTGGCGGATAATAATTGATGAATGCTGGCAAAAATGAAAAAGAATGGACTTGGTTTGTCTGAAAAGATATGCCTGCAATTTTTGCAGCCATATAATGTCCGGATTCATGAAAGAACGCTTCAACAATTCGACCGCAGATAATTCCAATGATAGTTGCCAGCAGAAATCCTCCCTTGTTTTCCCAGATATTTCTCTGAATTTTCATAACCGTACATGCCCTGATTTGTAATTACCATATGTGTTACTATAGGAAAAAGAGTACAAAGGATCATCCTGATATGACCAATACTCTCCAGGGTATGTTATGTAAGGAAATTGTAGTCCAATAAGTCATTTTACTTGTATTATCAGGATTACTGATTTCTTGATCTCCTGTTCCTGATGTAAAGTCAATTAATCCACAGCCGGAAATCACCCGGGTCGGAGGAGATTTTGAAGGAACTGATATATTTGTATCATTCTCTCCTTTGTATCCAAGAGATGTTCCATCTGGCTGGATGACCTGGATAGTGAACTGATAATCATTAAATGGAACCTCCATCGAGTTTTTTACAAGTTCATCCGGATGAAACAAGATGGAAAGGTAACCGGTAAGTGAATTAGAAGAAGAAAAAAGAGGGTAAACAATATTTACTGCTTTTTCACCTTCCAGTGTCTCAATATATCTACTCATTCCCGGAACTGGGTATTTTATTAATTCTGATATGAGTTCTTGTCCACCGGTGTCCGCTCCAATGCTTGCTTTATAGGATTCAGGATATACCTCAGTGATTATTCCTGCCCTGTTAAGAACGGCTACCTCAAAAATTTCCGGATACATCTCTATCAAATTTTTTAGATATGGTGTCAAATTGCTGTTTTGAAGATTAGTTCCTTTTAGTTCAGCCGCTGTGTTTTTCACACCCTCATTCATAATCTCCAGTTTTTGCTGTAATGCCGTAGAGGACTCAAGAAGAAGTTTTGTCATTACAAGATCCCGGTCGGGATTGAAGTCTGGATTTTCTCCTTCATACCATCCTTTTTTTATTTCCGAAGGTTCTTCCGTAATTTCAATAGACTGAATACGAAGTGGCTGTCCCCACATCTGAATTGTCATAACATCAGGATCAATGATTCCGGTAATCGTTACCAGGAGACCTTCTTTTTTAAACTCATCAGGAAGATCAATTGGAAGGTAATTATCTCCTTCCTGGGTTGTTATACCAAAAAATCCTCCTTCAAGGTCATTGTAAATGATTTCTCCGGTAATTGTTAGTGAAGGGTTGGTTTCTGATGCAATACACCCGCTGACGCCGATGAGTGCGAGTGTCAGAAGGAATACCAAGGTAGGTACTGATGATCGAATCATACCATCCTTTTCGGCAGAAAAAAAGAAAAGAGTTCTGGTATTGTTCAATTATCGTAATACTGTATTGATAAAGGTTAGGAATGGAGGTACCCTGAAATCATCAGGCCATATATTCCGGCATGTACCAGTATAAACAGTGGAATCAGAATTGAAAAAAGTGGTTTTCGGATTTTATGTCTGAAGATCCTCATACCGGCATATGCCCCAACCGGACCAAAAAATGCCGCAGTTAATAATCTTTTTTCTGGGATGCGGTATTTGTCAGAAACTGCACGATATTTGTCAATTCCGAAAACTGCCAATGCTATGACATTAAGGATAAGATAGAGGATAAATGCTGCATCATTCATATTGTTTATTCCCATTTTCCGTCTGATCAAATATGGTGTCTGTTTTAATTTTCTAAATGGTTATTAATTTGGTAATAGTTTTCAATTATGAGACTTATTACGATGGATTAAATTCCTGATTTGAAAGAAACTCCTCTGTCGAGAAAATTCTGGCATATAATCCAGACAGGGAACTGATAAATGACGCATGCACATAATGAGAAGGTACTCTCTCATCTTCAAAGGTCAGTTCTCTTGTTGCACATGCATCATGGATCAAAATACAAGAGTAACCCAAATCAGTTGCAGCTCTGGTAGTTGTGTCAATACACATATGTGTCATCATGCCTGTGATGATGAGTCTCTCAATATTGTTTTCTCTCAGTATTTCCTCAAGATTTGTCTCCCTAAAACTATTTGGGAAGTTTTTTATAATTATTCTCTCTCCTGAAAGAGGAGAAACCAGTTCATGTATCTCTGAACCGACTGTTCCCGGGAGAAAAAACGATGCTCCGGGTCTTGTTGAGATATGTCTGATGTGGATGGGGATTACCCTTCTGTCCCTTGCCCATTGTAAAATTTTCCCTGCATTTTCACCGGCCTTAATGCTTTTCACACATTCCATAGCCCCCCCGGGGAAGTAATCATTTTGAATGTCTATTAAAAGTACTGCTGTTTTTATCATAATCCTTCATGATTCTCCAAAATATATTGCCTTGGATATAATCCAAACTTCTTGTAAAATGGCATAACAACCTCGTTTCCAACGGTAACATATGCCCTGATATCTGATACTTCCTGCTCCTTCATCCAGGAAAGGGCATGATTCATCAATGATGTTCCGATCCCGTTGTTTCTTGCCTCTTCATGGATGAAAATTGATTCAACTTCTCCAAATGACTGGGGGGCAGCTGAACAGATACAATATCCAATATCTTTTCCTGTTTTATCATCAACTGCAAAATCCAATCTGATTTTTCGTTCTTTATTCTTCTCGATAATTTCTATTTTTCGGTAATAATATCCTTTCTTTTTGATTTTGCTGGAAAATTGTGGGTTGTTCTGGATAGTATATTCTCGGAGTAATTCCCATAATGATTCTATCCGGTCAATCTCTTCCGGTCCGGTTGTATCAACATGGTACGATTGGATTCTGGTGGTTTTTTCTTCCTTTTTTTCCTCTGTCTCCAATGGTAACCGGTGAACTATATCTGGAGAAAAAGCCGGGATGCATATTGCGATGTATTCTGCTCCCTCAGGTGTCTGGTATCGTATGGTAGATCCCTTAAGGACGATTATTGCCTGACCATGAGAAACACTGAACCTTTCGGTTTCAGTTTCGATTATGAGTGTCCCTTTTAGAACCAGTGTATACTCATCAAAATCAGGTGTCTGAAATGGTTCAGTCCAGCCAGGGGGACTCACCATCTTTGCAATACTTACCTCTGATATTCCACATACAACTCTGCCGATATATTCTTCTATTGTTTTTGGTGGTGTTCCTGCAGCTGGGATCACTCGAGGTTTATCAATTATCGTGACCATATCTAATGGTTTTTTCCTGTTTCTATTTGATGATTCGGAAAATGTCCATTTTGCAATTAATCGGCGATGAAACCTTTATACCATTTTGATGAAATGATACTTTCATGCAGGTTCCTCCCCATAAATATGCACACTCTCCTGTTGATGAAGTCCGTGTACGTTTTTCTTTTGACGCTCATGCACCGGTAGAGACGATTATTCCTTCACCATATCCTGGATGGCAGGAGGTCAGGGAGAAAATTGCAGAAGTTCTGGACTCTGTTTCAGTTAATAAAACAATGCATTCCTGTATGCTTCGGTATACTGATATATTTCCTCTTCATGAAGGGGATATTCCTCATGATCTTATCTCTATAGCTCCAAGAGTCCCTGATAGTGAATTTTTCCTGCCATCCGGGAGATCAAGTTCTGAAATATCGGTGAAAGGGAGAAATCATGGTTCTATGATTATCATCCGGTTTAATCAGGAGAATGATCGCATGTTTCTGGTATTCGAGGCGGTAAGTGACAGAAAACAGGAAATCTGGTTTGATTCTGTTTTAGAATGGTTTGATTATGCCCGGGAGGATATTCACAGTTTATTTGATTTAATTGTCTCTCATGAACTAATACAAAGGTTATCTTAAACTATTTGAGAGTTAATATTTTTAAAAAATACCTCTCCTGTTGTCTTATTTTTTTTTATAATAAACCGGCAGTGATCATCACCTGCCGAGTAACATTCCACTTCTGTGATCTGGACCGGACTATGAAAGTAATTTGTAAATATTGCTGATAATACCCCAATATCAAAAGAACATGTACCATGACCTGTTATCGGGAGATCTTCACATTCAAAACACCCATGGACAGTCAGGGAAACCGGGTCTGTACTACTTAATATAATGGTTCCCAGTCCATGTTCCTGCCAGAAATCACTCATGTTTTTTACCATTCCTGAGAGGTCCGGATTATATACCAGATGAGCAAGGATAGTTCCCATCTCCCATCCGGTTCGTTCAAGTACCGGGTCAACGTTTATCCCGAGTGCCATAGCTTCTGTTCTGAATAACCTGACCCCCCATCTGAAGAATGAGGGGATATCACCTGGGGTAAAAGGAAGAGTGGATGATTCTGTCAATCTTTCCTCCCGGGTTGGAGCATTCCTGTCTATGTTCGTGAGGCTACCGATTGGAATTGCTGAAATTGTAAGGATTTTTTTCCGGTTATCAAAAGGGTCAATTCTGGATGTAATAAGTCCGGCATTTATAAGGTCACGAATGTGGACAGAAACCGTGGATTTTGCTTTACCGCATTTGGTTACAATTTCGTCAAAGGAATAATCTCTCTCTTGAAGGAGTTCAAGAATTTTTTTCTTTACCTCACTTTCAATAGCCATAACCCGGTTTTTTGAAGAAAAAAGAAGAATTTCTCCATCCGCATCAGGTTCTGTGCCGCTCTGCTCTCCTGCCACATAGAATATTTATCCGGAAGATTCATATTTGTTCGCATGCAATAGAATGTTCGCAATATCACGAACGAGGATGATCATGAAAGCTACTTCGTATAAAATGGCTGAAGGTGTATACTGGGTGGGAACTCTTGACTGGGACCTCCGTTCTTATCATGGATACACCCTTGATGGAACCACATATAATGCATACCTGTTGTTTGGTGATAAAACCGTATTGGTTGATAATGTTTATCCGGGACAGGCTGCCCAGATGTGGGGCAGAATTGCCGATGCTTGCAAAAAAGAAGGACGAGACCTTAAGATTGATATCATCGTCCAGAACCATGTTGAAAAAGACCATTCCGGAGCACTCACCGAAATCCATAAGAAATTCCCTGATGCACCGATATACTGTACCGAGATTGCTGAAAATGGGCTACTCCGTCACTATCCTGGTCTGAAAGAAGCAAAATTCAGACATGTAAATACCGGAGATACTCTTGATTATGGCGGAAAAACACTTGCTTTTGTGCAGGCTCCTCTTCTTCACTGGCCTGATTCCATGTTCACTCTTCTTGTTGATGATGGAATTTTATTTCCGAATGATGCTTTCGGTCAGCACCTTTGTTACACAAAAAGACTTGATACTGATATTCCGGAATCAGTTCTGATGGATGGTGCACAAAAATTTTATGCTAATCTCATAGTTCCACTATCCGGATTGTTTATTAAAAAAGCTACAGAACTGACAGAACTTGATCTGATAAGTAAGGTGAAGGTTATTGCTCCATCGCACGGACAGATCTGGACAGATCCCTTAAAAATAATTAATGCTTATGTCGGGTGGGCAACAGGGTCCATGATTAAGCCGAAAACTACCATCGTTTATGATACCATGCACGGGTCGACAAAGATGCTCGCTCATGCCCTGGCTGAAGGTGTAATAGCAGGAGGATGTGATGTAAAAGTTTTCAATCTTCATGAGGATGAAAGATCAGAGATTGTAAAACATATACTGGAATCAAAAGGGCTGATGGTCGGAGTTCCCACGATCAATGACGTTCCTTATCCCAGTATTGGAGACCTCCTTTATTATCTGAAAGGTCTGCACTTTAATCGGACAGGTGAACGCTTTGCCCTGACTTTTGGTTCCATGGGAGGAAAAGGAGGAGCACCGGCCATGGTTGCGGAAGAATTAAAAATTGCAGGTTTTACCATAATTGATTCCATGGAAGTTCTTTATGTTCCAGATGGTGATGAACTGGATAAAGCATATGAGGCAGGTCTTGCAATGGCAAACAAGATAAGGGGTTGATCAAAAAGAAAAAATCTCCCTAATCATATCCTGATTTTCACTCTTTTTGTTCTTCAAAGGTATAAGTCCAGGATGCCATTCCAATCATCTCCACATCTTCATCAGAGTTTATACAGATAAGAGACGGGTTTTGATGAACGATAGTAAACAGGATATCCGGGTTTGGTTCTCCACTGAAGGGTTCATCCATATCTGTCTGAATGGTGAACCGGTAGGGATCCATGTTTCCAAAAAAGAACTCAGAATATTCTTCCACCTGCTCTGGTGTAGCATTATATGCCCATGTTCCTGCTTCTGCGATAGTTACATCCACTGGCATCCATCCATATTCCGGAAGGAAAAATTCAGCCCAGAAATGCGTTCCGGAATAACCGGGAAACAACTGGTATCCCCCTGGTGCCCGTGCCGGAATTCCCACTGCCCTGCATAATGCTGCAAAATATGCACTCTGTGTTCCACAATCACCAAATCCGGTATCATGGACAAAATCCGACTCTGAAATGTTCATTGCTGCAATATATGTATGGGGAACATTACTGTAAGGCAGTGAGTCAATAATGTAATCATAGATTAATTTAGCTTTTTTATAGGGATTTGTCTCATCTCCGACAATCTGGTGAGCAAGTTTAACAATCTCCTGACTGACATTGATACTTGCCTGACTTTGTGTGTACCTCTGGTAAAGGGGACTGTTGGTATCATATGCCTTGATGTCATCCGGATTAATCCGATTAATCCTCGGACTAGTAGTAAAAGAAAACTCCGTTGAAATGTTCACATATTCTCCGGTCATCTCTTCGAGGGGTATTTCAAGGTACACTTCACCGATATTTCCTGATGTTTGCGGGCCGGATACGACATAAGCAGATGGTTCTACTGAAAGAATGGAGATATTTTTTTGATATTCAGTTGCAACCGGAAGCGGCAGCCAAACTTGCAATGTCCCATTCTCTACGAGTTCCTCACGTGGAATACTCATTACTCCGATAGCAGTATACGTATGATTCTGGTAAATTGGATTATCCGGGTTTTCTGCGTTTCCAATATATGGGGACATCTGATCAAAAAAGGGAGATTCTCCACTTTTGCGCATATTTTCCCTGATTAACGTGGTATTATGATACTGGATGTTTCGTGCGATTCCTTCAAAATAAAAGGTTTCCCCATCCGATTCGGTCTGAATAGATTTTCCAGGTTCCAAAAAAACCTCTCGTTCATTTGGGGTAAGAACTGGAATGGTTGCTGCAATAATCTCATCCGCGCTGGTTTTATTGAGCTGCATCTCCGCAAACATCCAGTTTATCCTCTTCGCCTGTTGAAGAGATTTACGTTTCATATCTGTATCCCCTGAAAGTGCGTAACCCTCAGAGGCATTCAGAAACTGGTAATATGCTTCCTCATACCTGGATTGTTCCATCGCTGTTTCTGCCTGCTTATACAATTCATCCGGAGAGAATATTGGTTCATCAGCAACCAATGAAGGTATCCCGGTTAGTAGAATAACGAATAGAAAAAGGACAATATTCCTGATCATTTACTGTTTCCATCCTGTGTTACATCTGTTAATTTTTCAGCACTAAAGTCCTTCCGTGTTTCTTCTTCTCAGAATCTGTTAAAACATTTAAAATTCAGTTGAATTTTAAAATAATCCGTAAAAATTTGATATTATTGCAATAACACGAAGTTTATAAATCATGTCGCCAAGTATTTTCCATGCTCACTTTCATCCTTCTTGGAAGACTGACCAGTCTTGCACTTGAACAGGCCCGGGAGTTTAAGGAACGTGACAGAAGAGCTGCTAAAATTATAAAAGATGCCGGAGGAAACCTGGTTTCTCTATACTATACCTATGGGCAATACGATTTTGTAGCGATTATTGAGGCACCATCACAAGATGTCATGACAATGATTCTCATTGAAATTGGCCGATTCAGTACAGTGTGTTCTGAAACCCTGATGGCTATGCCTCCGGATCAGTTATATCAGATTATTGAAAATTTTCCAGAACATGAGAGATAACAACAGGAGAATAGAAAAAACCCCTTTAGGTGAACTTTAGTGTATAGGGAATTTCATTAAGGCTGTAAAACCAATAGTAACAATACGCGGAAATGGTGTCAGACATTGGCTATCTGGTAGGAGCAGTGGGAACCTTCTTTGCTATTCTTGATCCGTTTGGAAACCTCCCCTTTTTCATTGCATATACTAATAACCTGACCTCCCGGATCAGGAAAAAAACTGCTCTTATTCTTTCAGCTTTTATCTTCCTGTCAATGACAATATTTTTATTTTCAGGTCAGATTGTATTGAATTTTTTTCATATATCCATTCCTGCATTCCAGATTGCAGGAGGGATCATTCTTTTCGGGGTAGCATTTTCAATGATGAGCGGGACTCACACCATTACCATGAATAAGGTAATTCATGATACCGGAAAGGAGCAGTTATTAGAACAGAATGAATCTATTCTTCCAAGAATTTTTGTACCTCTTGGCATTCCTTTGTATGTTGGTCCGGGATCAATAGCTGCTGCAATTTTGTTTGGAAGTAATGCACCGACTGATACTGCCTTTCTGGGTGGTCTGCTCGTTATTTTAAGTATTGTAGTATTCATCACCATCCTGAATCTTTGTTCTGACCTAATCGGAAAAATACTTGGTAATCAGGGAATTGAAATCCTTGTAAGACTAATGGGTCTGGTTCTTGCAGCAATAGCTGTGCAATTAACTCTTGAAGGAATTACCGGGGCGATAACAACCATGATAATTCCTGAACTGAATCTTGGGTGAAAAAAATTAGAGCCAGATTACCATATTGTCCTGCCCAATAATCACTTTTGAAAAATCAGGACTGATGTTTTTAATGGCTTCTCTTTGCTCTAAAGATGTATAGAGATCAGCAGCAAAATGAACCAGTACCAGTTTTTTTGCTCCAGATTTTACTGCCATTTGTAATGCGGTTTCCGGATTTAGGTGAGGCCAACCTGGATTTTCCTGTCCGGGAAGATAGGAGCATTCAGTTATCAGGAGGTCTGCCCCCGTACCAAGAGTGACAATCCCCTCACATGGGCCGGTATCTGTGCAAAATGCGATGGTTTTTTCGAGTTCAAACCGATATCCATTTACTGGCTGGTTGTGAACAAGATCTGCTGAAATAACCGCAAATGGAATATCTGTACAGGATTTTGTGAATTCTTCGATTGACACCGTATATGGAAGTTCAGCTATCGGAATTGTGTATGGATACCCAATAAATGAGTGTAGTATATTCACTCCGGTCGGGCCAAAAATTCGAAGACCTTTTTCAAATTTGCATCGTGCCAGAGTATGAAAACCTGATATATGATCCAGGTGAAAATGGGAGAGGAAGAGGAAGGCTGGTTTTTGAACGGATGGATATACATCAGGAATCTTTGAAAATCCTTCTCCGGCATCCAGGATGATAAAATAATCCGGAGTATCGATGGTAAGACAGGTTGTATACCCGGTTTTTGAGGTGTACCATCCGTTTGTTCCATGCAGAGTGATGGTGATTGTCATACAAATCTATGCAGTACATCGAACTCCGGAACAGATATAAGAAGCGTTCCTGTTCCGGATTAGATCAAACCGGGTGTATTTTTATGTAACGTAAGATTCTCCTTTCCAAAATTACTGGTAATAAAAGTCAGAACATGGCACTTTTCTTGATCTGATATATCCAATGATTCCATAAATGATTAAATAGCATCCAAGAAATGCCATGACCAGTTGCATGCCTTCCTGTGGGTACAGGATCATGTAAAACCCAACAAGAAGGGTGATAATCCCTCCTCCAATCAGGAAAAACCATGATAATCGATCCTGAATGAATTGTGGTGAGAAAAATAATTGTGAAACTCCCATTATTAGAATTACTATCCCCAGAAGGATACCTATTAGTGAAACGGTCACTTCCGGACTGAGAAGAGCATACAGACTTAATCCTCCCCCTATGACACCGATAATAATAAGTGGGACAGATAGCCCTGTTCCTCTCATGGTAATTCCAATTCCAATCAATGCAAGAGAGAGTATGAATATTGCTGCTGCAAGAAAGATGCCTATCAGGCCCGGAATGAATGGAGAAAATATGAGGAGCAGTAGGCCGAAAAGAATTGAAACCAATGCAGTCTGCCCTGATCCCCGATTACTTACCCATATCATTTGCATACAGGCAGGTTGAACCGGATCCATAAAGGTGTTTAGTACTTGGGCCTTTTCACGGATGGTGATTTTTCTTTTTTATCGCATGGCAATCTTTTGCATAAGTGCCATGATTCCGGGTTTTTTGCCTTTCAATGAAGGGCTGTTTTGAAACCCGCTAAACATAGGGGGTGCCTCAAACATCTCAGTGTTAAGTCTGCCTGATATTTCGTCGAATATTCTTTTATATGCAGAGCAGTGGGGATCAACACTGGTTATCGTTCCTCCGGATGGAGTTATTGCGTTATATGGGCACCCACCACGACAGTACTTGATATGGGAACAATCAGCACAATGACTATCTACATACTGTTTGTAGTCACTCATTAGTTTCCCGGGTTTGGAATTATCAAGTTCTTCCTGGGTCGGTCGATTCCTAACATTGCCCATTACATACTCATCCATTCCCACAAACCGATAACAGGGATAAATATTCCCATCCGGACCAATAGCATAGGTATTACTCATACAGTCTGCGAAAGTGCAGACGTTTCCCCGACGGGTAAAGACACACCTGACAAGGTCATTGATATTCATAATATCAATCTCATTGATGTGTTCAAGGGATTCATCCAGCAGATATACGAGGAGTTCACCAAATTTTTCCGGCGCCAGTGCCCATTCATCCGGATTGGAATTACGAAGTGATGGAAGTGCCGGGTGTAATTTCATGGTAAAACCCTGATCAAGGAAGAACTGCACGATTTTTTCCCGTTCTTCTACTGAATGCCTGGTAAAGGTACAGATAAACCTGACTTCAAGGCCGTGGTTTTGTGCAACAGAAAATCCCTGCATTGTCTTGTCAAAATATCCTTCACCCCTCTGGTAATCAGTTATATCTTTCGGGCCGTCGATGCTGGAACCGATGGGGATATGATATGCTTTAAATATCTCTGCAAGTTCCGGAGTCATCCTCCAGAGGTTTGTCTGTATTGCAAATGACGGGTTATTTTTTGTAAGACCCTCCGCAAGTATTGGAAGGGCCTTAAGGTAAAATTCAGGGCCTGCAAGAAGTGGTTCACCCCCGTGAAAGGTTATCGTGACCGGGTCTTTTCTAAAATCAGAAAGCCAGGATACAATGTCTTGTATGGTTCTGATATCCATTATTGGCGAGCCTTCTTCCGAACTCCAACAGTATTTACAGTTAGATGGGCAGCCAAGTGTTGGTATAATCATTATATGGAAGGGAGTCTTCATTGGAATACCACAAATCTCGTTATTAGATTATCGTTGAACGGGAGAACTAAATTAGATAAGCCCCACCACATCCGCTTCATGGAGCAGGTTGTCACGGTATGCAGGATGTGCAAGTTTAATGATAGCAAGCGCACGCTCTCGTGTATCCTTCCCTTTCAGGTTTACACTCCCGAATTCGGTGACAAGATAATGAACCTCATATCTAGTAGATATTGATGTTTTGAAGGTTTTCGGACAGTATTCTGTCTGCAAGTGCACGAAGAAGTGCAGGAGGCTGGGACACACTCATCCCATATACAATTGTTTCTCCACTTTCAATGGGTTTGACTGCGTCATCAGGGTTTTTTAGTAGTGCCTGGTATCGTGAATCAGATGTAGTATATGTCATTGTTGTATCATATTCCAATGAGCAGCAGAGGTGATATACAATCTGTATATTTCGAATAGCATATATGGGGACTCTTCCTACTCCTTTCATGGATCCGGTTATTGCAGAAATCAGGGAAGAACTGCAGACGGTAATAGATGAGAAAACCAGGGAGAGTTTTCATCGTTTTTTTAAGGAAGATGTTAAGGCATACGGGTGTAAAACAGCAGCAGTTACGAAAATTGCAAAAAAATACTGGAAACTGGTAAAAGACCAGAAAAAAGAAGAAATATTTACTCTCTGTGAAGAACTTTATGATTCCGGATTTCTGGAAGAGGCTTTTATTGTCTCCACCTGGGCTGCGAACATGAAAGATCGCTTTGAACCGGAAGATATTGACAGATTCCGGAACTGGATTGAGGTATACATTACCAACTGGGCCACCTGTGATGGATTCTGTAACCATGCTGTAGGAGATTTTATTGAAAAATATCCAGAATATATCGTTGAACTAAAAGATTGGGCTCGATCTGATAACCGGTGGATGCGAAGGGCCGCTGCAGTATCTCTTATTATTCCGGCAAAGCAAGGTCATTACCTAAAGGAGGTACTGGAGATTTCAGATCTTCTTCTTACGGATGAGGATGACATGGTCCGGAAAGGATATGGCTGGCTATTAAAAGAAGCAAGCCGTCTTCATCAGGATGAAGTTTTTGCTTATGTTCAGGCTCATAAAAAAGATATGCCTCGGACTTCACTACGGTATGCTATTGAACTCATGCCCCCTGAAAGAAGGACCGAAGCGATGAAGAAAGACTGGAAGTGAAATTATACTCTGCTGATGAGTTCTATCTTAAAAATTTCATGTTCCTTATCAGAAGATAAATGAGTCTTCCATAAAACGTTCAATAGATGTTATCTGCTTCTCCAAATCATCACTGAGCTGTAACGCCTTTGCACGACTAAGGTATTTTCGTGCTTCAAAAAAATCCCCCTCATCTTTACATTCCTTTGCATACTGGATCATGAGATCTGTCATCTCCGGATTCGGGCCAAAGGGAACATCATTTTTTTCCAATAATTTATGACCATGTGATATGAGATCTGAAATGTCGGGAGTTATTCCAGATATCTCTGTGATGTAACTAATTTCCCGTGCGGTCACTGGGGACTCTTCCCAAGTTGTTCCCATAAGGTAACAGGTGATGGCAATTTCATAATCCCTTGACTCTGTAAAGTAATATCCCATATTCCGATATGCATGTGCAAGTTCTTCAGGTCGCCAGGCATAGGTAAAACACCGGTTGGTGATTTTTCTGTAATCTTCAAGTTCGCCTTTGTTACGATATAGTTCTGCAATTTCAAAGAGAATTTCATCATTTACCGGGCTGACCCTGGCCAGATATGTAAAAATTGCGAATGCCCTGCTCCTTTTTTCCTTTCCTGCACATATTTTTCCTAATACAAAAAGAATTTCTGTCCCCAGATACGGATACACAGGTAACTCTGATTCCGGGTTTAGGTACATTGCATAATATGCATATTCGATAAAATCTCTAAAAGATACAAAAGCAACATCTTCTTTCTCCTTTGGATTTCCATTAGCATAGGGTAGGATATAATCGAGATAAGTCTCTGTTTTCTGAAATTTTTTTTCCTGGAGAAAAAAAGTGGCTGCATCCAGAACTGCCTGAATAATAGGTTCAGGCTGTATTAAGTGGCTGATATACTGTTGGAATTCTTCGGTGGATAATGATTGAATCGCAAGTGATGAAATTGCTTTTGTAATTTCCTTTTGACATTGATGAGATGAAAAACGGTTAGTTTGATCTATAAGATAATCTCTTATAAAACCATGGTTTTCCGGAATGTTTTCCTGTATCTCCTGAAGTATTTTTTCACAACTCTCTGGTATTGTCATGGATAATTACCACCGCTTGTATTAATCTGGTATATGTTTCTATCACCCTGTGGGTGTAAAAAAAGTTAACGGTTTTTCCAGGAGATCCTTTTTACCTTTCATGATGATGTTATCTTCATGCAACTCCAAAAACATGGCATCCGGGTCCTGGGAATTTCTGAGAGTTTTTCAGACCGGGAATGGTCTGTTTTGTGCGGGGTTGTTATGAGAAGAGACCTGCATATTGATGGTTTTTGTTTTGGCAAGGTCCGGGTTGGTGGAATGGATGGTACCGATGAAATACTCCGGATGATATCATCTTTGAACCGACAGGATGTAAATGTGATTTTACTGAATGGATGCGTCATTGCATGGTATAATATCATTGATCCTACATTCATTGCAGAAAGAACCAATCTTCCGGTAATCTGTGTGTCATACCAGGATTCTGAAGGTCTTACAGAACACATAAAACATCATTTTCCTGGTGATGATAATCGGATCAGAGCATATGTAGGGCTTGGAGAACGGATGACCGTCCCATTAAAAACCGGATTGGAACTATTTGCCCGTGGATATGGATGCAATGAACCTGAAGTCAGGCAGTTATTGAGAATTTTTACATTGCATGGAAAAATACCTGAACCAATCAGGGTTGCACGACTTTGTGCCCGTAATCTTATGCAGTATACCAGGCTTGAGAAAAAATCCGGTAATCCTTCATCTGGCTGAAGATGTATTCAGCCTCGTATTCTTCCATGTAATCTTCATCCAGCAAGTTCCCTGGTGGGAGATAATTACGTGAATCACTCTTTTGATATATTCGAAGTTCAATTATATCTCCAGGATGAATATATCCGTTTTTTAAATCTATGACAATAGTTTCTCCTGGTGAAAAAAACTGTCCGCTGCATCCTGAACCACCAATATTTTTCACTCCAAAATGCCTGGTCGGTATAAAATCATATCCATGAAGTGTATAAATATGGGCAAGCAGATAATCACCATTTACTTTCAGCCTTGCCATTAGAAGATTGTTGTCCAGTTCATCAGGTGAAAAAGACCGGATGACCACCTGGCTTTCAAATTTTGCTCCATTGTGATTTATACCGATTATTTTAATTATTGGTGGTGCAAGTGAATCATGAAACAGGTCGAGAGAAAAGAGTCCCATTACTAAAAACAGAAGTACAGATCCCATGATAACTACAATTGTCAACATCAAAATATTTCCCTGAATGCTTGATCCTGCTTCATCGCACTGCATTTTTTAGTTATCATAGATTTCTTAACCTGAATTATATACCCTGTGAAATAAATTTCAATGACCTTTAATGAATGGGAGAGTCCCGGCATGGATTTATTGTTTCTCTCCAATCTTCATACGAAGAACCTTTTTGGAAGGAGAGTTATAGTTACTTAAAGTTGTACCGGTAATAATTCTGTCAGAATGATTGTCACAAAATACCAGTTCCGGGATGAGCTCCGGATGGAATGGATATCAATAGTGGCATTAGGTGTAATATGAACCCGAAACGTTTGTTTGTTGGAAATCTTACTTATACGGTTGATGAAAAGCAACTCTGGGGTCTCTTCTCCAGACATGGTGAAGTGGTCGGAGTGAGGATTATCGAAGGAAAAGGTTATGGTTTTGTAGAAATGGAGAGTTATGAGGATGCCAGAGCCGCCAGAAATGCTCTCAATGAAACTGAGTTTCAGGGAAGAAATCTTCTCATTGACGATGTCCGCCCTCCAAAAAGCAAATCCAGTTATCAGAATGGGTCTGGTAGCGCATGGCAATCAGGAAGAGGAACTGCAAGATCTGGGACTTCTGTTAGAAAAACAGGTGACAAGATCCGGAAAAGCAGTCCAGGATCATCTCGTGGTTCTGATGTGAAAATGAGATCTGAATATCCTGAACGTTCGTTTAAAAGTGCACCACGACCATATGGAAAAGAATCCGACGACAGAAAGAAACCTGGTAATAAATCTGGTCAGTTCTCACACGGGTCAGCTTCTAAAACCTCTAAAAATTCTGGTAAAAAAGATTACTCTACCAGATCATCACATGAAGACAGGCACCATTCCAGAAGTAACTCTACGCATTCAGATAAAAAAATTACTGGTTTTAAACCGGTAAAAGACGAAGCACCATCACCAAAAAGACCAAAAGTGCGATTCTGGCCCGGCGGAAGACGCTAAACTCATTTTTTTTATAATATATGATACCCTAGAATTTCATGGAAAATTTATGGGAAGATTTCTGATGAAGGAAGTAAGGGATTTTCGATATATTTTATAACCAGTCTTATTACTTCCGGATTTTTAGGGAGGTGGATATGACAATACCGGTATGGTTCTGTCTGAAGAGAAGATGGATCAATGGGGATTAGATCAAACCCGGTTCCCGGCAGATATGAATCAGCATTCGGAATAACTCCGTCACCAAGCCAGGTTTTCTTCCATGTGTTATCATGTCCGAAAACCCAGGTTTTACCCTCAAAGCTGGGAAAAAATGCAGGATCGCCTGTTCTGTTAGCCGCAAGAATATTCCGGTATTTAATATCCTTCCTTAACCCTGCATTACATAACTGTGCTGTCTCCCGGCTTTTAATACGCAGCCCCTGGACATTGACATCATGAGTCGGGATATATTTTTTTGGAACAAATTCTCCTTCAAGAACATTGATTATGGCCGGACCATGTTCTGGATCATTGAATATCTCTGCCATGGAAGATCCCTGGTTTGGAACACCTATTTCGATGAGTTGACGAATTTTTTCCCGCTTTTTCTCACCATCAAGTACCTCCACGAAATATCTGGTTACATAGCCTCCCATAGAATGACAAACAATGTCTATTGGTCCAAAATAACCAAGTTTGGTTCGGTTTTCCTGTATAAAATCTTGTAATCTCCTTGCAATTTCCTGAATAGTTGATTCATGTAAGGTCGAATAATCAAATGACCATATCCGATCTGGTGGAAGGTTTACTCTCTCTTTTAGTCGGTTCCATACTCCCGGATGACTTTTCCATCCATGAATCAGGACAAGCACTATTGTTTCCATTATTCACCCGACTGCTTTGCAGGGCAATAATTACATATGGAAAAAAATACGTCTTTTTCTTTATCTCTGATAGGACAGAGGTAATCGTTTCCTTTTTTTTCAACGGTCAGGCCACCTGGAAATGGCGTACCTACCGGATGACCGGGTTTATCCATAATAAACATGGTGAATGCAGCAATCAGGTAGTAAAATAAACGGTGTCGCGGGTTCCATATTTCCGGATTTTTCCATGTGGTTTCGTCCCATGCTGTGCAGCCCTCCGGTATCATCTGGCAATATGAAATAAAAGTATCGTGGTCGTGAATTTTATTTTTCAGGTGTTGAAATGTTCCTGATCGGTATTGTCTGAGCAACTCATGGTATGCCCCGAATACTTGTTCTATAAAGTATGGTTTAACCCTTTTTTTATAGGGAGATGGTAGAGATGCAATTTCAAGGTTTAATCTTCCTCCTATTACCTGGAGTTCAAAAACCGAGTAATTCAATATTTCTTCCGATATAATGATACCAAGTTCACCTTTATTCGTCGCCTTTGACAACCGGATTGCAATTATTTCGATTTTTTGTTCACTTGGCACCGTTTCACTTGACTATACATGTAATTCCGGAGACTGCATATATCTGATGGTAAAATCCAATCAATGATGCCATGCACTATAAATTATCAGATCAAACATTAATTTATGAATCCTGCAAATTTTTCTGCATTAGTCATTTTCATATGCGGGATGATCGGTGTTCTGTTTGTAGTGATAATCGGGCATCATTTGAAAAAGAGAGCAAAATCTACCGATTCACATTTTGATGATATCATCATTTCTTCAATAGGCAAACCTCTCGTTTTTTTTCTTTTTATTGCTACCATCTATTATACTCTGCTTGTGAGTTCAATAATCCCTGAAACATATCGATGGATTCTGGATAGCAAATACCTGATGGTAATTTTTACTCTCATCGGTGCCTGGATTATCTGGTCATTTGTGAGGAATGTGGGACTTCAATACGAAGAAAAAATTATCAATTCTGCATCAAATCCTGCTGCTTTAAAAATTTACCATTTTTTTAAGGCTACTTATTCTTATATCATCTGGATAATTGCGTTAATTCTCATTCTAGGAATTTTAGAAATTGACATAACTCCTCTTCTGGCAACAGGGGGTATTGTCGCTGTTGCGGTAAGTTTTGCAGGAAAAGAAATATTGGGGAATTTTTTTTCCGGAGCTGTCCTTGCAGCAGATCAACCTTTTAAAATCGGTGATCGGATAGAGGTTCAGAATTATACCGGAGATGTCATAAATATCGGGCCCAGAAGTACCAGAATAAAAACCCTGGACAGCCAGCTGGTTACCATTCCTAACTCTATTCTTACCAATGATATTGTTGCAAATTATGCAGAACCCGATGTTCAGATGAAGGTAAGGATTAATATTGGGGTTTCATATGGAAGTGATATTGAAAGAGTCAAAGAGATCCTTTTGAATATTGCAGATGAGGCAATAAAAACCGGTTTGTGTATTGAAGACCCGGCTCCTGCCGTCTATTTCCTTGAATTTGGTGAATCAAGTCTTAATCTGCAACTGATTCTCTGGACACATGAATATTCACTGGTCTTTGATGTTAAGGATTATATCAATACGAAAATCTTTAAAAGATTCCTGGAAGAAGGTATTGAAATTCCGTTTCCACAAGTGGATGTTCACATGAGATCATCATAGGTAACAGAAATGCTTCCTGATCACTTCATGAGATAAGAAACTGAATATTATACTATGGAAATCTCTCCCATGGAACTTTTTCAAAAAGAAGCACCTGATGTAGCATCTGCCTTTAATGGGTTGATTCAGTCACTTATTGCATCTAAAGGGCTTGACCAGAAAACCAAACAGTTGATCTATATTGCAATGAAGACGGCAATGGGTGATTCCATAGCGGTAAAGGCTCATCTTCCAATGGCGAAAGCAGTTGGAGCAACCCGGGATGAAGTAATTGATGCAGTCCTTTTGACTCTTACCGTTAGTGGTATCTCCGGCGTTGTCAAATGCCTCCCGGAAGTTATCCGAATATATGATGAAAAATGAGTGTCGGAAAAGCTGAGTACTTAAGAACCCTTACCGTTTCAACACTTCAGAGCAGGTCGGTTCCTATTGGGACTGAGCTTGACGGCAGCACTCCTCCTTCAATATTTATCGGGAGTGCTGGTTACCCAAAGGTCTATGCAGGGCCACTTATTACACCGGAACATGGTGATACCGGTAAATATGATACCCCTGAGTTATGGATTCCTGCACAAACTTCACAGGAGGAGATAATCAGGTACAGGCTAAACCTGGTCAGGGGGAAACGGCTTGTTGAAACCAGGGATATAAGCAGCCGGTTTGTCAGCCAGCTCCAGGAAATTGTCCTTTCTGACACATCGGTAGAAAGTGAAGCTGCTTTTCGTGAGGTCCCGACAGGATTTTCTTTAAGTGAAGATCATGCACCGTTTGGACCCAGTGCTACCATAGATAAACTCTCTTGTGACCCGGTCAGGTGGAACCATCGTCTTGAGAAGGTATTTGATGATACTGACCTTCGTGCGACTGATGCTGTTATACGCCTCCATCAGGATAAAGTCCCATTTTCAACCATTCAAAAAGCGTTTTCAGCTGGAACAATGGGTAATGGAAAAAAGAGGCATCTGGTTCCAACCAGATGGTCAATCACTGCGGTGGACAGTGCCCTAACGAATCATCTATTTAACCGGGTAAAGCAATACAGCCCGATTGATACCTGGAGAGTTCATGAATTCAGCAGTCTTCATAACCGGTATGCAGTCATTCTGACCCCGACCGGATGGCAGTATGAATGGACTGAAGCTTTTATCCGGGTGCTAGGTGATGAGGAACTGGTTTTTTCTGATAGTGAGATAAAAAAACCTAAAGCTGAATATTCATCCGTTGGTGGCTGCTATTATTCATGTAAAATGGCCATCCTTGAAGCTCTTCTTCGTGAACAGAAACAGGCTGGTGCAATTGTGCTTCGTGAAGCCACTGAAGGGTATGTTCCCCTCGGGGTATTCAATGTCCGTGAGAATGTCCGGAATGCCATGGCAGTTAAAGGAAGAGAATTTGAGACATTCAAAGATGCATTCTCCTATGTATCAGATACCATGACACTGCCCCCTGACCGGTTTATAAAATCAGGTCGTGTCTTAAGATCTCTGCTTCAGGAACAACAAACAAGGCTGTCTGATTTTTTCAAAGGGCCTTCATCAGGAAAAAAGAATGAGGAATTATCATAAGGTTCAAAGATGAAGAATGATTAATACACAGATATCTTAAAAATTTTGAGAACATATCTCTTTCATCTTACAGAGGTTGCCCTTATGCCAGGTAAGAGAAAAATCCTGATTATTGACGATGAGGAACTCTTTCGGAAAATTTTCAGTGAAGATCTGGTATATTGTGGGTACACCTGCAAATCTGCAGATACTCCTTCTGAAGGGATTCGGTTATTAAAGACAGAAAAATTTGATCTTGTTCTGCTTGATATTTTAATGGAGCCACTTGATGGGTGGGATACTCTTGACCTTATTGGAAATCTAACACAGGGATATGAAACTCCGGTAATAATGGTCTCATCAAAAAAAATGGATCTGCTTGAAGTTGTCAGGTATGGTGAACGGTTGTTTGGTTTTATGAGAAAACCTCTCACTCGTGAAGAAATTTGTGCCGGTGTATTCTCCTTTTTTGAGTGGTATCAATCCCTCCTTGATATTGTATCAAAAAACCGTAGAACAAATGTGCCGGAGGACGAAATTTTGCAATGGTTTGATCTTTCAAGGCAGATCAGGGTCATAACTGATTTAAAAGAGGAAGCTGCATTACGTTGTCTTCCAGATGCATACCGGACTGAAGAGGAGTGCATGATACAATTGACAACACAGGTGGAAGATATGGTTCAGGAGAAAAGAAAGCTTCTTTATGAACTGGAACAAAAAAATCCGGTTCTTAGAACCTCAGGTAAAAAATAAAAATTAGAATCTTCTGCGATTGCCGCCAAAACCACCGCTTCCACTGTTTCCACCGCCGCCATATCCGCGGTTTCCACCAAAGGATCCACTCCCGCCAAATTCACGGCGTGGTTGCATTGGTCGTGCTTCATCAATACGAAGTGTCCTTCCACCAAATTCGGTCTGGTTCAGAGAGTCCATTGCGTTTTGTGCTTCTTCTGAAGTGCTCATCTCAACAAATCCAAATCCTTTCTGCTCAATGAGTTTAACATTCTCGACGGTTCCGAATGGAGCAAATATTTCTCTGATTTGGGTCTCATTAGTTGAATAGGGGAGATTCCCGATGTATAATCTCTTTCCTTCCATTATTTATCACTTTTCTTTATGCATCCGTGTAAATGGCAGTCATGATCCAGTATGATCAGTTATGCCAGAGAAATCACCGAGAATAGCATGACACAAAACACTTCAGACCGAAGGATGCTCAGGGACTATTTCAGAATTGCTCAAACGTCTGCAATACATTAATTGACTCCAATGTATAAGAAGTATCACCTGAAAAAGAGGGATTTTCTGTATCCTCTTCAGCAGGTTTCAATGAAGAAAAAGTCTTAAAATAGTATCTCCTATGGAGATAATCTGGTGGCACAGGCTCCAGTTATGAAATGATCATTTTCTGCATCATAAAATGGATGAGTAAGTACCATCATGTGAAGTGTATCAGTTGCCGTCATGTTCATGAGAGCTCCGGGAGCTACATATACAATATCCCCTTCTGAAATTTGTTGTGGGGAGCAGCCTACAGAAATATTCCCTGATCCGGACAGGACCGAAAATAACTGATAACTTCCATCAATATAATGTTCCGGAATGGATGCTCCTTTGGTCAGTCTGGTTGTCCCTATATCATAAGAGACTTCATAAGGACCGTCTGATGGATGGATGAGACGGTAAAAAGTGAAAAATTCATTATTACTGACATTTCCAAATTCCTGCGATGGGACTGTTTTTTCTGATTTGATCTCAGTAATGTTCAGATTATTATTGTCTGATAGAAAATTTGCAAAACTTAAGTCTATGATAGAATAAAATGTAAGTTCACTGTCTCCATGGTTTTCAAACAGACGGGTTTTATTGGCCGGGATATATACAACATCATCTTTTTCTGCAACAAGCTGCTCCTCACCTGTGGTTATTCTGAGAGTTCCCTTTGTAATGTATAGAACTTCAGGAACCGGAAGAATTGAATCGGGTGAGAGTACTGCACCCGGTTTAGCATTATACGAGAGAAGAGAAATATTGGGGGAGAATTCGATCCCTCCTGATTGTGATAACTGGGAAAAAATGTCTGATACGGTAATATATTCATCATATTGTTCTGATGTTATGTCATGTGCCGGAAGAAAAAAATATTCCGGGTTGTTTGATATTTCTTCACCATAACAGGATATGACGATAGAAAAAATTATAAGTCCTGTCAGAACTACGGTCCGAAATATTGAATCGTTCTTTTGCATATTTCCATTTTCAGCCTGATCTAATAAGAGCTTACTGTTTTCTTTTTTAAAAAGATCGAATAAAAAATGCGCTGGAACATGAACCGAATTAATGCAAATTTCTTCTGAATTATTCTTGATTACCGTATATCTACTGAATAATTCCTTTAATGTCCGGTACTATTCTTCTCAAAAAAAGAATGTAAAAACAGATTTTGGAGAGTAGTGAGAAACATTTCGTATTCTATCAGGAACAATAATGGTATACCTGTATAAAATTAGAAAACGAGGGTTTTTTATGATGACTAGAAAAAAAATATCTAAAATTCTATCCATTTTTGTAGTTCTTCTTATGGTTTTACCTGCAGTAATATCTGCAGATGAAGAAAATAGCACGATAACTCATAATGACGATAGTCAGCCATCTGATGAACTAAAGGGTGGGTTATTATACAATGGGACAATCAATCCGGAAGGTTACGTAAACATCAAATCCGATTCCGGGAATGATTATAAAATTCAGGGGAATACTCCGGTTGGGGTGCTTGAATCATTGCATAAATCGGGTGCAGTTTCCAACTATGTACTTGGTGACGAACTCATGGATAAGAAGGGGATTCTTCTGATTGATGAGATTGATAGCCTTAAATCTGGAAATGAAAGTGGCTGGTTTGTTAAGGTCAATGGTCAGCGGCTTGAGGACGTTGTTCTGTCTGATGTGATGGGTCTAAATCGCTTTGCTCTAAAAGAAGGAGATGTTGTTTTGTATGTTCTTGGAAATCCGGAGGGTTTGATATCAGAATCTGTTGCATACCTGACAGTTACTATTGGAAAAACAGAGGAACCACTACCTGATACAACAGAGATTAAAGCAGAAGGGGAGTCTGCTCAAAATACCAAAAATCTTTCTCAAGAATCAACATTACCAGATGAAATTGAAATCAAAGAGGATGAATCTGACAATATATCACGATCAAATTTTTCTTCAGATAATGGTAATGAGGAAACAGACAATGTCGATCGAATTTCATCCGGTGGTCAGGAAGTGATCTATAAAGAGAATATCTCTCTCCCATCAGGTACCATAAACATCAGTACCACCGGAGGAGAGTATGACATCAATACGGCAACACCTCTTGGTATCCTGCAGAAACTCCTTGATGATGACATGATCTCCGACCTTAGTATAAGTGATAAAAGCATGCAGAAAGGAGGGATTCTATTTTTAGAAGGGATAAATGGTTATCACTTTTCAGGAGATAAAACCTGGTTTGTTGTCGTCAACGGAGTTGTTTTAAAAGACTATCTTGATCCGGAAATTGATGGATTGAATTTATTTAAAGTCAGTTCAGGTGATGAAATCGGTTATTATTTTGGTGAACCCTCAAAACCCGTTGATGAGGCAGTGGCGAGTTTATTAATTACGATTGAATAAGTTACCCTGAAGGGATTATTCATTCTCTTTATTCTTCTTATCAATTAATTTTTAACTGTTTTAATGAAAATTACTGACATTCTATTAATTATATATATTTGTCTGTGATGAAAATTTCTCATGTAATCTCCCTGATTTTTTTTCCTTCAATGATGTATGAATCATCCTTGGTATTACAATCAATATCTGGAATATATCATCGTATAACCTGAAATGAGAAGCAAAAAACAATGATTTTGGCACGCATGTGGATAAACGGGTTGAAAACTTTATTTCCTGTAGATTTGATGAAAATTTACGGATAATCATCCAGCGCTCCGGATATTGGCAGTAAATAGTATTCCTTGAAATTGAATTGATGAAAACTGATTTTAATCATAATATGAGGGCAAGTGTGTATGATTGATGTTAACTTGGATTTATGATGATCCGGGTTTTCCGAGAGCTCAGAAATAAGAACATTATGTGTCTGAAATTTATTTCAGAATTAATATTTCAGGATTACAAGAAGTAAACTTTAACCGTACACCCGATGACCAATTGGATCAGAGGTACTCGTGACGGATCCCCCGGAGCGGTGCCTCGCGGGCAAAGGCTGGGAACATCCGCTATAGCCCCAAATCAAATGGCGTCTTAAGAGCCGGATTTCAGGCAATCGATCCCTGCTGGCAGATATGCCGCATGCCATTACAACTGTTGCATCGGGTTGGACAATAGTCCCATCCGGTCTGCACACATGGATCACCTACCAGACACATCAACCCCACCAGACAGCACAAGGTAGACCTGATAAACCCCCCGGCTTTCTGTACGCCATTCATATTCGGGCAACTATCATCATTCACATCCCCCCTGACAGCATCCCATCAGGGAATTCCCCAACCTTTGCTTGTTCTTTATCACTTGGCTTTTTTCAGATATTCACGTGAGAATCCGGTAATTGATCATTTATAAATTCTCCTATGATAATACAACAGTATACTTTCGGAGAGATATTTGTAAATGGATTTTTGGAAGAGAAAAAAAACCCCGGAAACCCAAACAGAGACTAATACGAATGCTCATGAGAGGCTTGAAAAGGTGTCCGGTGGAAAAGAAACCAGAGTTTCAGAACCCCCTCAGAAAAGGTTGAAAATTCCCCTGAACCGAACAACAAACGACGTAAAATTCGTTAGAAATTCTATTGTTTTTCCTTGTCCAATATGCAGTGAATGGAATAGCATGGAACTAGAGGATCTGGATCCGATAACCGGAGGGGAGATGATGTGTCTGCACTGCCAGGTGGTTTTTCATATCCCTGGTGGATACCGGACCCGGACAGAACTTCAAAAAATAAAGATATATGCAGGTCTTCCTGTAGCAATCCGAAAATTTCCGATTTTTTATTGGAATCACCCGGTTGTTCATGAACTTGATGAGCAGGGGATTACACAAATAATCATTCAATATGGACTTTGGGGTTTTTGTCAGCGGTGTCATCATCAGTTTAGTCCGGCCGTTCTTATGAATCTGCCACAGACAAGAGGAGAAATTGTAGATTACCGGTCTTTGTCATCTGAAGAGATGATGGAGATGAAAGCACTTCGTACTGGTAGTTGCCCATATTGTTCACACCGGATTCTCCTGGTAATCATCTCTGATGTTCCCCATTATGTGATATCTGCAAGTGAAAATATCTCCCACCGGTGGGAAGAAGGTTGACTTATCTGTGAAAGCCAGTTTTCTATTAGATATCTTTTCCTGACTTTGATATGATATTCCGTGTTGGCAAAATCAGGGGATGGTTTTTTGGGTAATTAAAAGAAACCGTTCATAAATCCATTCATTTCTGACTTCCGGATGAAAAAGGGCGCCATATTGGGGTGCATCCCGACATTTGATTATCTGCGGACCTGTGTCTGACACTGCAAGAACATCCCATGATGGTTTAATGGTAGTAGTATATTGATGAAGAGCATATCCTGAAAAATCTTCTTTTCCTTTTGTAAGTGGATCTGTTCTTCCGGCTTTTGTCAGTTTAACCGGGACCATACCAATTTCAAGAGAGGGAATGTATTCTCCTCTCTTACCTGCAGTTATCATCTGCATTCCAGCACAAATTCCTAGAACCGGAATTTTTTCATTACACAGAAAGGAGGTAGGAGCATGAGATTGATACCAGGTGTCAGCAAGTGCCGTTCCGGCGATGATAATGCCAGTCACGTTTCTGTCAATGGTTTTCAGGTCTGAAAGATGAATCGTACTTACTTTTGATCCAAGATTATTTACTATGCGGATAATAGGGGATACAAACTCATCAAAGAGGATGGGAAGGTCCGGCCTTGTCAAGTCAATCACAAGAATCATGATATATCAGACCAGCCCTGCAGAAATTATTCGATAATTTCCTGCTCCGTGTTTGAATAAGATTTCTGCTTTCTCTATTATTATTCTCTTTTTAAAAAACGGTGCATTGAGGACGAAACTTTCATACTCCCCACCTTCGCCGGCAATTGATATCTGATATTTCCCTGATACTTTTTTTAAACGATCCACAAAGGTTCTATCAATATGTGTTCCAAGCCAGGAGGCGTCCAAAGAATCAGCAAATACTCCTGCAACTATCACTTCAAAACCTTCATTTGCGAGAGATCGAACATACGTTTCCTGATCACACTGCCAGAGAGGAGATATACACCATAACCCCTCCTGGTGACATATCCGTTCAATCCTGGTGGCCTGGTAAACTGACTGAATCGCTCCGGTAACTATTCCATCCAGATGAAATTTTTCAGAAGCACAATGGATGGAAGTAGCAAGGTCTAAAAGTTCTTTTTCCTCTATGCCTTCTGTTTCCTGTTCAATAAGAGGAATGGCTGATGCTTCCGCCTGCAGACGGGTGAGAGAGATGTTTGGCGTATGAAACATGTAACTTTCAGCATTTTTAGATCTGATGGTAATGAAACAGGCAATATCACTGCCCATCTGCATTACCTTCCATGCCGCATAGAGGGAATCTTTTCCTCCGGATAACAATGCTCCGAATCTCATCTGTTTAACATCATTCATCTGCGAATTCATCACGAAGTATCCCCCACATGATGAGATCTGCAAATGCTCCGTTTTTTAATACATGCCTTCGTAACAGTCCCTCTTTTTGAAACCCGGCCTTTTCAAGAACATGGGCTGATGAAGAGTTCCATGAGATACTTGTTGCAGTGATCCGATGCAGGAAAAGATATGTGAATCCATACCGGAGAGTTTCAAGGACTGCTTCAGTTGCATAACCATTTCCCTGATACGGATGTCCAATCCAGTACCCAAGTTCACCTCTTTTATCTGAAAATTCCAGTTCCATACCACAGGCACCTACAAGTTTTCCACCATTTTTTTGACACACTGCAAAAATTACCGCCTTCTTTTCATTAAATGCAGTGGAATGATCTGAAATCCAGTTACTACCCGTTTCTGGTAAGTAAGGATGAGGAATGTTCAGACACATATCTGATATCCGGCGATCCCCGGCTAAACTGCACAGTTCATCAACATCAAAAAGGGTGAAAGCCCGAAGATTTAATCGGTTCGTGATAAGAGATGGATAATTAAGACTCATATGACCCGCTGCATTAGGTAAAATACGTATCCATAAACTCCCCGGTACTTCTCAAACATACAGATTTCATCTTCAATAGCTTGTAATACTTCTTCCTCGCCTTTGCTATGTACTTTGGAGTTACGAAGGCGAATTATTTTCTTTTATTATGTACATAAAATTCAAGAAAAAATTGGAAAGAATCTGGATTATTCATCCGTAATGGTTATCATGAAAATGAGAACAGGTTTGTGATAGCCGTCCACATATTTTCAAATCCCTGCCCAAGCACCACATTAGGATCTATCCCGAGAATGGGGAATATAAATATAAAATATGCAAATGTCCCAATACTAGCTCCGACATTAGCAAGAGCCGCAACCAGAACTACTTTGAATAGTGGGATCTTTCGCATTTCAGTTATAGATTCTGCTTCCATAATCTTCCGGATATCTGATCCTTTAGGTTTTCTGATCTTTGCTTCTGCAATAGCAGAAAACCATCCTGCTGCAATGAGAGGATGAAGGGAAGACAGAGGGCTGACCACGCATCCGACAAGTCCGGAAATCCAGTGACCTCCCGCGATGATTGTAAAAATGAAGGTTAGAACTCCATGAATGAGTACCCAGTATACAAGTGCTTCGAGGAGTATTTCAGTCCCAACTCCGGAAAAAACAATGGCCAGAAGAAGAAGGGCAAAGACTACGGTAACAATAATACCAAATATCAGACCCCATGGTCTGGTTTTCATTTGTGATGTAAGACTGTCGATTGGGGGAAGTAATTCCGGATTTTTTAAAAACTGTTCAATTCCCTTACGATGACCTGCCCCAACAACCGCTAAAACACGTTCATTTGTTGATGCCAATCTGATGAGATTGTGTGACATATATGCATCACGTTCACCAATAAGGGCTTTAGCACCACGAGGTGAGTACCTGTAAAACTCCTCCATCGCAGCTTCAACAACGTTTTCCTTTTTCAGTTCTTCAATATCGATGACATCGCCGGTCTTGTCTGCAATCGCAATAGAACCGATAAGGGCATAGAACATTTTCAGTTTTTCAAAAATTGACATTGATGCCCAGAACCGGTGAAGGGTCATCCGGATATCCCGGTCGATTAGAGCAATTTTGACCTGTCTCTCCTCTGCGGCAGCAATGGCAGCTTTCATTTCAGCACCAGGTTCAACTCCGACGTCCATTCCGATTCGACGTTGAATATATGCAAGAATCCACTGAATTAAAAGTTGTGTGAAATTTTTTGCTTCAAGGATATCCTCAATTTCAGGATTTTTTTGTTGTTGTTTTAGCCCTAGATATCTTCCCTGGTCAAGTTCGATTGCAACCACATCCGGTTGCCACTCATCAATTGCTGACTGTACTTCTTCAACACTTTTTTGTGAGACATGTGCTGTCCCTACTATCCGGATTTCACCCATGATATTCCTTAATTCCTTCTCCATCAATTACAACCGGTTTTCCTGCCGGAATGGTCTTCGTTGCAAAAATATTCCGTATCCTATCTTCGTCTGCGTGTTCAAATTCCTGACGTTTTAATAGGTTCAAAGCGATATCCTTCGGATCTTCAATTGAATCAGCCCTATTAAGTCCGGAGCAGGGATGGACTATGAGATCATCGTTATCCAGCATGAACGGGTATGTTCGACATATCCAGGGGCGGTTTTGGTAAATCGTACACCTGCTTTCAGAAAGAAACATACAATGGTTTCCTTTCTGTCTGATCACCCACCCAAAGGTATAATCTCTGCCTGATTCCTGTATCCTCTCCGGATATGGCTCTGCAATTTCTTCAAATGAAAGGCCACTCCCCTCCATTATCCGGTGTATTTCCTCCGGACTTACCATTACGCGGTTTGAACCCGGTTCATATTCAGTACAGCATGCACCGCAACACTGGCAAGAAAATCTATTTTCAAGGATTTTTTGTGCGAGGGATATAGTTGAGGTATTCATCTCAAGTTTGACACATTTTGTAGAAATTTTCAAAGATCCGGTAGCCTTCAAAGGTATGACTGACTTCCGGGTGCCACTGAATGCCAAATATCTGTTTTTCAGGGTGGGCTATTGCTTCATTTCCACAAATAGAGGATGTAGCAAGTCTTTTAAATTCAGGTGGGAGTGAAATGACTTCATCGGCATGTGATGCCCAGACCTGCATTGTTTCCGGATATCCTTCAAGGATTCCTTGATGGTCTGTTATTGTAATGGTAACGGCGCCATATCCTCCCTTCTGTCCGGAGTGGACTTTCCCACCAAATTCTTCCGCGATAACATGGAGTCCAAGACAGATACCCAATACAGGTCTATCCAGGTGCAAATATTGCGAAGATAATCCTGCCCTTGCTATATCTGGTCCACCACCAAGAATAATGCCCATATATCCTTCCCTGACTTGTTCAACCGGAGTGGTGTTGGGAATTAATTTAGCTTCAATGTCCAGATCCCGCAAGGCACGCAGGATGAGGTGATTAAACTGGCCATAATTATTGACCACGCATAAGGGAAGCATCTGCCGTATATATTAGACCAGTCAGTAGATATGCATTCAGGGACTGTACTCTGAAATGAATGACAATATGGCTTGTGTAATCTCTTCCGGAGAGTGATTCATTAGATTTCCAAGCATCATTGCTCCTCCGCATCCCATTCCTTCTTTTACTTCACCGATGCAATACCTGACAAGACCCGAATGCCCAATCTCTCCAAATCCTGGATCAACATACGTAATTGGAGTGCCAATGTCACGCGCGGTTTTGTCACAGCTGGCGTTTGGATCATCTCGGACATAAACCGTTGTGACAACCTCGGGGATCTGTTTTCCAAGCGCACTGATGATTGCAGTAACTGCCAGCATCTGTGTTCCTCCTGCAAGTAGCACCGTTCCGGGAAATCCCTCAACAATTCCGGCAGTCACTGCCATCATTGGATCGCCTGCCTCATGAATAACCTCCAGCGGGTTGTCCGGAATTTTTCCTATGCGGTTTAATACGTCCGAACATACTTTTTCCTTCATTGAATCAGGGTTTTTTATTGATGCACTACTCACTCTGGCATCATACCCAAGTGCCCGAAGAACGCAGAGTGCAGTAGTAGTCCCACCCGGGACACATTCTCCGATAACCAGAAGATCATGAGATGAAAGAAGGGATCCAATTCGCACTCCTTCATGGTATAATCTGATAGCATCAGGGACAGAAGGGCCTTTTCTTGGATCATTCCCTGCATTAGAGGGGATTTCAAGTACCGGAATTGTGGGCCGGTGGACTAGTCCGGCGTTAATGAATAGGGGTGTTAGGCCCGTTAATCCCATGACTGCGCGGGTGATGGTTGCAGGAGTAGGGCAACCAGTCGATGTATTTGGCGTGGCATCAGAACTTGTGATCCTTCCGTTCCAGATAAGTTCAGCATCGAGAATGGGAACTAATAATGAACCTTCTGGACTGGGGCCTGCACCCGACAATCCGGGAACTGTAGATAGCATGGTATTTGCCAGAATTCCGACGAATAATGGTCGTTTTGGTTGAAATTTTGTGGGCCTTGATAGAAAAACCATCGGTATCTCATTACTCTGAATAAGGCATCAATTTCACGGATATTATCTCATATCAGCATTGTGAATAATGTAGGTATTCATGATACAAGCGATCCGTGCCCTGCTCCAGTTCACCACCATTCTTCCCCTGGGTTCTCCTGCTCCTTTTGAAAGTTTTGCACGAAATACATGGCTCTACCCCCTGGCAGGATACATAACTGGGGGAATTGCCTCACTGGTTTTCATCATTCTCCCTGCTCCTCCTCTTTTGCAGGCTGTACTTGCAATGGGGATTGTTATTCTGGTTACCGGGGGAAATCACCTGGATGGTCTTCTGGATTTTGGAGATGGACTTATGGCCCATGGTTCGACTGAAAAAAGAATTGCAGCATTAACTGATCGGCAGATTGGAACCGGGGGTGTAGCTATTGGAATGATGATAACGCTGCTGTCTATAGTATCCCTTGGCTCGATTAAAGGTGCAGTCTTGGCAGTTTCTGCGATAATCCTTGCAGAAACGGGGGCGAAATGGGGGATGGCAGTCCTGACAATTACTGGAAAACCTTTCCACGAAGGATTACATGCAACATTCTATGGTTATGCAAAATCATGGTTTTTTATTCCTGCAACCCTGCTCCTCATACCTGCATTCCTTTTGCCTCTCCCGTATATGGCACGGATGTGTGCAGCAGTTGTCCTTGTTTTATTCCCTCTCTGTATTAGAATTCTTGCAGTCCGGTTTTTTGATGGGGTAAATGGTGATGTGACCGGAGCCACCGGGGAAATTTGTCGAAGCGCTATCCTTGCGGCAACTGCTTGTTGTGTCTGGGTGTAATTTTTTTCTGATTATAGCCGTGACCCAAATCTGGGAGTATAACCCTGTCCGTTGTCATCATCGCAGGATATTGCTGAGCCATCTCTGACCAGGCTGTTAAATTGCATTGCTGCTTCCATCAGGGTTTCAGGGGGAGCAGAGCTGCCTTTAATCTGAGAAAAAGCCATTTCATAGGGAGAAGGCATAACCCGCGCCCCAACCTGGATTCCTTTACAATGCAGGCAATATGAGCACCGGGTGTGCACTGGCAACTTTCCACTGGCGCATTCTACATAGGCTTTATCTGAATTCGGTTCCCGGAGTATCGGAATTGACTTCATTTGTAATCAGATCTTTCCTCTGAAACCCTTTTAATCACTTCGCTTTTCTGCTGTAAGTGGTTAATCCGGCTTTCAATGAGAATGAACTGCAGAGTGAAAAATATTAAAAGGACTTCTATCAAATATGTAATACTCGCATAACCGGGCTGTGCTTTGCAGTTCTGATATCGTGCGGAGGTATTGGAGGATTTGTTATATATGGCAACTGAAAAGCCGCACATTAACCTCGCTGTTATTGGTCACATCGACCATGGAAAGTCAACTACCGTTGGTAGACTGATGTATGAAGCCGGAGCAGTTCCGGCACATATTGTTGAGCAGTACAAAAAAGAAGCAGAATCAAAGGGTAAGGGTTCATTCGCTTTCGCATGGGTTATGGACAGCCTGAAAGAAGAGCGTGAACGTGGTATTACCATTGATATTGCTCACAAGCGGTTCGACACTGACAAGTACTATTTTACTGTCGTGGACTGTCCCGGACACAGGGATTTTGTTAAAAACATGATCACCGGTGCATCTCAGGCAGATGCAGCTGTTATCGTTGTTGCAGCACCTGATGGTGTTATGGAACAGACCAAGGAGCACGTGTTCCTGTCTAAGACTCTTGGTATCAAGCAGCTCATTGTTGCAGTTAACAAGATGGATGCTTCCAAGTATGAGGAAGCACGCTTCAACCAGGTTAAGGCCGATGTTGGCAGTCTTCTGAAAATGGTTGGAACAAACCCTGACAGTGTCAAGTTCATCCCAATCAGTGCATTCGAGGGTGACAACATCATTAAAATCAGTGCAAACATGCCCTGGTACAAGGGTAAGACACTCTTCGGACTTCTTGACGAACTTGAAGTTCCGGAAAAACCAACCGAAAAACCACTCCGTGTCCCTATTCAGGATGCTTATTCCATCTCAGGTATCGGAACTGTTCCGGTCGGTCGTGTTGAAACAGGTACCCTTAAGAAAGGAATGAACGTTACCTTCATGCCGGCTAACAAGACCGGGGAAGTAAAGTCCATTGAAATGCACCATGAAGAAATCCCACAGGCACTTCCTGGTGACAACATCGGATTTAACGTTCGTGGTATCGGGAAGGACGATGTCCGGCGTGGCGATGTGTGTGGAGCAGCAGACAACCCACCATCAGTTGCAGAAGAGTTCTCAGCACAGATTGTTGTGCTTCAGCACCCAAGTGCAATTACTATCGGATACACTCCGGTCTTCCACTGCCACACTGCACAGACTGCCTGTACCTTTACTGAACTTGTAAAGAAACTTGACCCACGCACCGGTCAGACTCTTGAAGAGAACCCAACCTTCCTGAAAGCCGGTGATGCAGCAATCATCAAGTGCCACCCGACCAAGCCACTTTGTGTGGAAAGCGCAAAAGAATTCCCACAGCTTGGACGGTTTGCAATTCGTGATATGGGTCAGACCATTGCTGCAGGAATGTGTATAAGCGTAGTCAAGAAGCAGATGCGCTGATTGAGATTCGGTGTTATCATGCAGAAGGCCAGAATTAGACTCACCGGAACCGACTATCAAAAAGTCGAAGAAGTATGCGAAAAGATTAAAGAGATCGCTGAGCGGACCGGTGTAAATCTGGCCGGTCCGATTCCCCTGCCAACCAGGAAGCTTGTGGTTCCCATCAGGAAAAGTCCTGATGGAGAGGGCACAGCAACCTGGGATCGCTGGCAGATGAGAGTTCATAAGCGTCTCATCGATCTTGACGCTGATGAGCGTGCTCTTCGTCAGCTTATGCGTACCCAGGTACCAAAGGATATTGGTATTGAAATAGTCCTTGAAAGCTGATGGAAAAGAGCGGCTTTTCAGACAAGCCGCAATAATCCCGATATAATCCACAGTACCTCCTGAAGGAGATACCTTTTTTCTCTTTTATTTGGGATTGATAAGAACAGATGTAAATATCAATCGATCGTATTTTTTCATAATTATTCAGGTCATTATCGTTCATAACTGGCTGTATATGGGGCAGATATATTTATGAATATTCTAAAATTCAGGGAAAAAATAGCCAATTTCTCCATAGAAAAGATTATTACTATAATTTTTTTAATTGGACTTATTCTCCGGGTACTACTTCCGAATCTTAAACTTCTCCATCACGATGAAGCCATTCATGCCTGGTTCAGTTATGAACTTGTTACAAAAGGAGTATATCAGTATGATCCAATGTACCATGGTCCGTTCCTGTATTACCTGACTGCAGGAATATTCAAATTTTGTGGAGATAGTGACCTGGTAGTCAGGCTCCTTCCTGCTGTTTTTGGATCTGCAATAATTCTGCTGATATATGGGATTTATAAAACCGGATGGCTTTCCCGGAATCAGACCATCTGGTCTGCAATATTTTTTGCAATCTCGCCTGATATGGTTTATTTCTCAAGATTTTTAAGGCACGATATTTTTCAATTATTTTTCACGGTCCTGTTACTCCTTTCCATAATTGCATACATAGAATTTAAAAAACCAGGTTGGGCAATATTGGCAGGATTTTCTGCAGCCTGTGGGATGTGCCTTAAAGAAGAGATGCCGGTAGCGATATTCATCTTTGGGGCTTTTTTTATTCTGCTATTAATCAAGAACCTGATTATTCTTCCTCGAAGCTGGAGATGGGATATTCTTGGGGCGGTAATTGTTGCCGGTTTTACCGGATTTTTATTCTATAGTTCATTTTTCACACATCCGGAAATGTTTTGGGAAGCACCGGTAAAGGCCATCGAGCATTGGACCTCAATGCATGACCAATGCAGGCTTTGTGGTCCACCATACTGGTATATTGCGATGTTCATTCTTTATGAACTACCGCTTTTCGCTCTCGCTGTGTTCGGGGTATGGGAATGGGGTTATAAAAATGGTGGCATTTCCTCTATTTTTCATCCACATGAAGAAATTCCTTCTCATACTGGTAATACGAAGCAGCATTACTTAATGGCCCTCATAACAGTCTGGGCTTTATGTACCATTGTTTTTTATGGATACATTGGAGAAAAAGTACCCTGGCTTCTCATTCACCAGTTATTTCCTGTTCTCATTCTGGCATCATATGCAATGACAGGAAAGAAAGTTATTGCCGGGATTATCACAGCATTGTTTCTAATCGGGATGACACTTCATGTTTGCTTTACCCCTGTAGATATTAATGAACCGATTGTCCAGGTTCAGAATTCTGAAGACATGCGGGAGGTAATGAAACTTATTGATGCGGCAGACAGTGTGGTTGTGACTTCTGATTCGTACTGGCCACTTCCATGGTATTATCGTGGAACTAAATGGAATAAAATTCAATTTTATGGAAAAAAGGTCGATCCTGTTATATGGGCTGGAAAAGATCCTGATGTCATCATTGCACATGACATTGATAGTTACTCTTCATTGGCCGGGTTTGAAAAAAGGGAATATCATTTGAGTTATTGGTTCTCATGGTATGATAATCAGAACCGACCATTACAGTGGTTCTTCCTCCGTGATGGAGAAATGGGTACGGTTAACCTTGATGTATTTGTCCGGGAAAAATAGGTTAATCTGGCCTAATCCAGTTACGATTGTAATATCGAGTGGCTCAACAATATTTACTGGATAATTCCTTTGTTTTTTCTTACTATGATGGTAACAAAAGAGGGTAACAAAAAACCCACCGTTAATTATCCAATTTAAAAATGAAATTATAATCTCAATTTATTGGAAGGGTTTTTTTCGCTATTTTTAAAAAGTTTTTTTGCGTATATCACCAAAAAAAGAATGCCTTAGGGTTTTAATGCTAATAAAATATTATTCCTCATGGGATAACTGAGGATCGTAAATCTTGGTATTCCCGTTTGAATAGTGACAGTAATAAAAAAATGTGAGAAAAAAATTAGAATAACTCATCATATTGATGAGCAGTTGACTTCTTTTTGGGTTTATCCCGGGAACCAAAACTACCTCCGCCGCCCTTACCGCTGCCTCCTTTGCCACCACGGTTTTTAAAGAGACGTAAGGCGATAAACCCTACAATGACAAGGATAATTAATCCGATTAAATAGGGCAATATGCCGGAAACGTCAGGAAGTGCAACTCCTTCAGGTTCTTTTTCAAGTTCTGCCTGTAATGCTTGTGTTTCATCAAATACTTCTGTAGCTTTCTGATAGGCTTCTTCAGCTTTTTTCTTGGCTTCAGAATATTTGCCTGCATCATAAAGTTCCTTGGCATCACTTGCATCTTCGGCTGCAAATTCCCGCTTTGTTATGATGGGGGCAAGACGGGGATCACTACCCAGGTCTTTTTCAGTCTTGAAATATGTAATCCATTCATCCGTCTTATCTATTGCTTCTTTTGCGTCATTAATCGCTTTTTGGGACAATCCAGAATCAAGCATTGCATATGCATCTTTTATGTAGGTATTTGCGTTTTTAATGTATACCTGTGCATTGGAGTAACTTGCCCCTGCAGCTGAATTAAGTGCACTTGATGCTTCTTTTGCCTTTTGTTCTGCTTTTGAAATGTCTATTCCGTCTGCTTTGTGCTGAGCCAGATCCTTTTCGAGCTTTGAATAGGATTCTTTGACTGAAGAGAGATCGCCTTTTAATTCACCTGGGTTGGTCACAAAAGCGGATACATTTTTAACCGTATCTTTTACTCTTCCCCCGGCAGTGGCAACATTGACTGAAACTATCTCGACTTGTGCTGATTTGTCAACCTTTGGGGCCATTCCTCTCAAATTGACTTTAACACTTTCTTCAACATTCTCATATGAGAGTTCCCATCCGGAAAGGTCCAGTTGTTTTTTACTAACAGCAGGTCGAGGGTTTTCAACACCATCGAGAATAATTGAATATGTCCACACCGGGTTATCAAGTCCGGTACTTAATACCAGGCTTTCATCACTGGGAAATGATTCTCCGCTGGAAGAAATAAAAGAAAGTTCTAAATCAGCAGATACATTGGATTTACCAGATTCAAGGTCTCCGGTTGGTTTAACGTTCACATATCCAACTTCAACACTTGCCATTGCAGGGATAGCAATGACAAAAAAAATGATACACAGAAAAATTACAAAAGATCTGATCTTCATGGGTTCCTCATTCAAATAGTGGTTCAATGCTCTCATCAAGTTTTAAAATGTTTTCTTCATCAATTCTTTCAGATGTAGCTTTTGTTTCTTTAGCTATTTCAAGAAGGTTTGTTACCCGGGGAGCATCAGCAATGGATGCAAGAAGAACTACTGCAGCTACATATTTACTCTGTGCAGGAAAATCCCCTCCGCGAACTTCTACTCCTGCAATATTCTCTTCAACCCAACTTTTTGCTTTTTCGATTCCTTTTCTATCCAGATCATCAGGAGGACCGGCTACCAGCACCAATGCCCTGCTGGTAGTTGTATATTCACAAGGAAGCGTTAGACGACCAAGCATGGCCCGGCGTACAAGCGATAAAATTCGCGACGTTTTATCTTCACCCATCAGTTTCTCATCTGGTCTGCGTTCCTCGATCTGCTTTTTTCCAATTATTCTATCAAAGAATCCGCGTTCCTTCTCGATAGTAGGAGTTTCGGTCACTTCACTGATTGCATACCCGACTGAACTGATTCCTCCTCCCCTGAGAGTATTAATGATCTCACTCGAATCAACCACCATTTCTCCAATACCTAGTTGGCCAATCTCTCCGGCACGGAATAATAACCCAAACCTACGGACGATTTCATCATTCAGGCGATCAAATGCTCCTTTTATACTTTCTCCCTCATTTTTCCAGGCACTGTTGTCAAAAAGAATGACATTGTCTGCCTCTTTGACCAATGTGGCAAGGCTTCGTGCAGCATTATACGAATACAGTCGCCCCTCTTCCGGAGCCGGTAAAATTCCGAGGACATATACCGGTTCTTTATATATCTTTTTTAAATGTCGTGCGAGAACCGGTGAACCACCTGATCCCGTCCCACCACCAAGTCCTGAAATAATTATGAATGCCTCTGTTTCACCGATCCCTTTCCTGTCGATGGCATTCATGATGATATCTATTTCATCAAAGGTAATCTGGGCTCCGGTGTCATTATCTGTCCCAACACCATGCCCTTTGACAGCCGTCTGACCGATGAGCACCCGATCCTCAAAGTCCAGGTGCTGAAGTCCCATCAGATCAGTTCTGGCCGTATTTACCGCAATTGCACGAAAACTTTTGCCACCGATTCTTGTATCATACTCAACGAACCGATCAACAATTTTTCCGCCTGCTTGACCAAATCCTATAAAAAACACTTTCATGGAGGTACACCAGTTTTATGAAATATCGGGAATGTTAATATTTGGTACATCTTTCCTTTATACATTCAAAAAGCTTCTTCAATGAGCAGGATGGGAATATCTAAGGGATTAAAACAGAATATGCGGATCGCAATTATTGGAGGAGGGCTAACTGGCCTTGTTTCGGCGTACAGGCTTTCAGTTGAGCATAATGTGACAATTTACGAAAAGTCAGATGAAATTGGAGGTCTGTTAGCATCCTACCACAAAGAGCACTATTCTATTGAAAGGTTTTACCACCATTTTTTCTCCGGAGATAAATCCTTTTTGGAGCTTTTAAAGGAATTAGGTCTCTATCAGGATGTTCTCTGGCTCAAGGGTTCTACGGGAACGTATCAGGATGGGGTAATCTATTCTCTCACCACCCCGCTTGAAATATTACGATATCCACTTCTGTCTTTTCATGACAAATTACGCCTGGCTCTTTTTATGAAAAACATCAAGTGTGTCGACACATCGATGCTTGATACGATAAGCGCAGAAAAATACCTGATTGATAAAGTTGGAGAAAAGATCTATCGTTCTTTCTTTTTCCCTTTGTTAAAATCCAAATTCGGTCAGAATGCAAATAAAATTTCTGCAGCCTGGGTGGTAAGCAGAGTTGCAATACGTTCTGACCGTGGAGTGAGTGGAGAGAGACTTGGATATCTGAACCGTGGGTTTGCTGGTTTTATTACCTCAATATCCGATGAAATAATAAATAGAGGTGGTATTTTTTTTACCGGTACTCCTGTTACTCACATTTATCAAGAAAATAATCACTGGTTTGTAAATGGAGAATCATTTGACTATGTTGTGTCAACCATAGCATTACCTCTTCTCAAGGAAGCCGGAATTGAAATTCCTGAAATTCCATATCAGGGAGCTGCTTGTGTGACTCTGGGTTTGAAAAGACAGGTCACCCGGGGGATATACTGGATCAATCTTTATGATGAAGCACCATATGGTGCAGTAATTGGACATACCTGCCTTGCCCCTGAATCATGGTATGGTGAACATATCGTTTATCTTGCGTCTTATTATTCCGGAAAACCTTCTCCTGACCTACAAGAACGGATGATACAGGATTTTTGTGATAAATTTTCCGTCAGACAAGATGAAATATCCTGGTCTGACATTACTACTGATTCATATGCAGGTCCACTTTATCTTGCCGGGTACAAATCCCTGATGGAATCTGTTCATGTCCCCGGGCTTTATCTTGCCGGCATGTTTTCAAGGGAGAATTATCCTGAAAGGAGTATTGAAGGGTCTGTTCGTGCAGGAGAACGTGTGGCTGGTGAGATATCTGATTGTATTCGTATTTCGGAAGTGAACAGGTGAAAATTCAAAGTCCTGTAACAATAGTCATTCCGGTTTACAATGATGTTTCTGCACTTCGTAGGACGGTACCGAAAGTGTTGGCTATCATGGATGATCTTGCAACTTCTTATGAGATCATTATTGCAGAGGATGCAAGTACGGATGGCTCAACAGAAGTTGCAGAAGAATATGCAAAGGCCTATGATGCTGTAATTCATCTTCACCGGAATCAACGGCTGGGGAGGGGTTCTGCTCTTACCCATGCAGTATCGATAGCAAAAGGGGAAATCTTTTGTTATTTTGATGTGGACCTGGCAACAGATCTCTCTCATCTAACCGACCTCCTTGGTGCAATTTCCGGAGGGTATGATATTGCAACTGGTTCACGTCTTCTTTCAGAGAGCAAAATTATCCGGAGTTATGGGCGGGAAATAAAAAGCAGGGGTTATAACACCTTAGTTCACTGTATTCTGAGGAGCAGCATTTCTGACCATCAGTGCGGGTTTAAGGCATTTAGAACTCATTCCCTGAAAATGCTTCTTCCTGATATCGTTGATACTCACTGGTTCTGGGACACTGAAATACTTGTCCGTGCACAATGGATCGGGCTTAAAATTAAGGAAATTCCTGTTGTATGGACTGAAGGTAAGGGAACCACCGTGCGTTCGGGTGATATCTGGAAGATGGGAAAAGCAATTTTAAGGCTGTGGTGGCAGATTCATGTATCGTAAACTGGTGGCTATTGTTTTTTCTGTTCTCCTGGCAGCTGCCATTCTGATTGTGATGGTTGTTCGTGTATGGGATGACCTGTCAGAAGCGCTCTCATACGTACAGCCTCTTTACTTATTTCCTGCAGTTTTTTTCTGTCTGTTTGCATGGTTTATCAGGAGTTGCAGGTATCAGGCTATCCTATCAAGGATGCAGGTTTTCATATCTGTTGCCTTTGGTGTTGCCTGTATTTTTATCTCTCAAACGGTGAATCTTGTAGTTCCGGCCCGTTTAGGTGATCTGATCCGGGTGGTGCTTTTAAAGCATGACTATGATGCAACAATATCACAGGGGCTCTCGTCAATTGTTGTAGAACGTGTATTTGATATAATATCTGTAGCCCTGCTTGGATTATGTGCAATTTTGTTTGTTTTGAATGCCCCTTCCTGGGTTTTGATGATTCTGGTTCTGCCTTTGTGTCTGGGTGTCCTGTTTTTTATAATCCTCACGCTGACCGGAAAGATTCAGTCCGAAAACAAATACCTTCGATATATTCTGAATATGCTGGATGAGATGAGAAACGCATCTCTTACTCCCCGGTCAGCAATTATCCTGGGTTTAACTTCTGTTGGAATCTGGATTCTGGATACAATCATCTGTTATTGTGTGGTTATGATGTTCAGGCAGGATATCCCGTTTATGGTGGTCTTACTTGCTGTTGTTGCTGGAAACCTGGTAAAAGCAGTTCCACTCACTCCCGGTGGGATTGGGACCTATGAATTTGCCCTTGCGGTAATCTTTGAACTTGCCGGAACCGCCCCTGCAGTCTCAACATTAATTGCGGTAATTGATCACCTTGTTAAAAATGGAATCACCCTTGCAGGAGGAGTGATCTCTGTTTTTTATCTTGGTGACTGGGTCATTCCTGAATTATCAGCCAGTATCAGAAAACGACTCAAAGAGGATTCTTAATTAATGATTGAAGTGGATCAGGTCTTTGCAGTTCTTTCATGGTTCGTTGTGCTTGTTGCGATTCATCTCTCCCTGTATCCTTGGATAAAAAAGATTCTACCTAAAGTAGCTGTTCCTGTGTCAGGGACCGGGGGATTTATACTTTTCTCTCTTGGTTCGTGGTATTCTGTTTATCTTGGTTTTTCTCCACTCATGGGATTAGTCCCTGTTATGTTACTTTACATCGGAGTGATGGTTCTTAAACTTGGACATTTCTATCTTGAGATTCCAAAAGAATGGCGGTATTATCTGCTTTTCATAGTGGTTTTCGCGGCGTTCCTTGTTGTAAGGATGTTTAATCCTGATATTAATGGGGCAGAAAAATTCATGGACCATGGATTTCTCGCCTCGATTCTTAGAAATCCCATGGTTCCTCCCCTGGACCCCTGGTTTGCCGGGGGAGAACTCAATGTGTACTATTATTTTGGGCACTGGATGGTAGCCATGCCTGCTTTTATTGCAGGAATACCCTCCAATCTCCTTTTTAATCTGGTCCTACCAACTATTGCTGCGCTTTCTGCACTCAATCTATACGGTGCTGGTAATGTTGTCTTAAAGCATGTCCGGATCTTACCGGTACTGGCATTTTTTATTGTTAATCCATATTTCATATTCCTTGCGTTGACCGGAACCGCTTCATTCACTCTTCTTTGGGACAGTAGCAGGGTTATTCTGAATACTATCAACGAATATCCTCTTTTTTCTTTTTTATTCGGTGATGTCCACGCCCATGTTTTAGGAATTCTTCCCCAGACATTTCTGGTTCTTATGGTCACGATTGCTTTAACCTGCTGGAAGTCGGTTACCAGGACTGGTCGTGGTGTAATTATTCTCCTTACCTCTCTTGGGCTCTCAATAATCCCTGCTGTAAATAGTTGGGATATTTTGATCTGGGCCCCCATGATCCTTGCTGTTGGATTCTGCATGATTATTGGAGAAAATGCTTGGGATTCTATAAGGTATAGGCCCCTGCTTATTATAAACCAGGTGAGGGAAGAGTTGTTCCGTAAAAAAGGCGGATGGATGTCTTCCGAAGCATCAGCAATAATCTATCTTTTGTTGGTTCCGGTTGTAAGTCTGCTATTAATCTCTCCCCTTCTTTTTAGTATGTGTACCCAGGGAATTGAAGGGATAGGTTTTGTCCATAATCCCTCCCATATCATGGAATTTTTGATGGTGCATAGTTGGTTCCTATTAGCATTTTTATTTTCATTCCGTTCATTAATCAAAACTGTCCCTTGGGTTATTTTAGTCCTGATCCCTTTTTTTGTGGTTGGTTATTTATCTGCGGGATTTGCAGTATTATTTCTCATCCTGTTATTCCTTCGGAGAAATGGTGCTGCTGATTTTCTTGCAACAGGTGGCCTTGTAATCCTCCTTTTCTGTGAAATTTTTTATCTGGCTGATAACATGGGTGAAACCTATTATCGGATGAATACGGTATTCAAACTCTATATCGGCGCCTGGATTCTATGTGGGACATCAGCGGGTCTCATGATTGGAAAAGAACTGGATCAAATGATTGAGAATAGTAACCGATGGAGGGCGGGGGCGGTTCAATATGGAATTGTTCTTTTATTGTGTCTATGTCTGGTTGTTCCCCCTATGGTAGTGTCTACTATTCCTGGGGCTCATACCCCGACTCTGGATGGTCTTGCCTGGCTTTCCAGTTCAAATCAGGGTGATGCTGAAGCGGTGAATTTTTTACGTTCTCTACCGGGCAATCATATTATTGTTGAAGCAGCAGGAGATGATTATCAATATACCTCCCGGATATCATCTTTTACCGGGATTCCAACCATCATCGGATGGCAATTCCATGAGTATATGTGGCGTGGAAATACTCCTGACGGTTGGTATTCACAAAGGGGTTCTGATGTGCGCACTATGTATGAAAACCCGGAGCAAACCACGCTACTCATGAGATCATATAATGCCAGTCTCCTCTATGTCGGTCCTGAAGAAAATAAAAAATATACGGTTTCAATATGCCCTGATGATTTCCATGTATTGTACAAAAATCATGATGTTACTATTTATCAACTCAATTCATTGTAATAGGTGTAAATTTCTCCATAGTTAGGATGATTGAGAAGGTCCGATTTGCGAACCTTTAATTGATGTCAATCGTAACATATATGGCACATTCGTCATCTGCTGATGAGTGATGATGGAGGGTCATGCCCCTCCTGAATGAGGTGAATTCATGGCAAACTACGTTACCTTTGAAGTTTCTGAAGATATCCAGAACAAGGCTCTTGAAGCTGTAGAAGCAGCACGCGAAAGCGGTAAAATTAAAAAAGGATCAAACGAAGCAACCAAGGCAATCGAGCGCGGTATTGCGCAGCTTGTTCTTATTGGTGGAGACGTTGAACCAGCCGAGATTGTCATGCATCTCGGACCGCTCTGTGATGAAAAGAAGATACCCTATCTCTTCATTAACAAGCAGAATGATATTGGCGCTGCCTGTGGACTTGAAGTCGGTTCAGCTGCTGCAGCTATCGTAAAGTCCGGTAAAGCAAAAGAGATCATCGACGATATTGCTGCCCAGATTGCAGCCCTCAAAGCTGAGTGAATATCATGTCTGATGGAACGCCCGCTGAAGTAATTGAGGTTATCGGGTCAACCGGTATGCATGGAGAAGCCATGCAGGTCAAGGCCCGTATCCTTGATGGCCCGAACAAGGGGCGGATTATCACCCGCAACACGGTAGGACCTATCCGTGAAGGTGATGTCCTCATGCTCCTTGAGACAGAACGCGAAGCAAAGAAACTTTCCCGGAGGTAAAATCAATGATTGATACTCATGTCTGTTCATTCTGTGGCGAGCAGATGGAACCTGGGACCGGGAAGATGTATGTTAAGAAGGATGGGCAGGTATTCTTCTACTGCAGTACCAAGTGCCAGAAAAACCATAAACTTGGCCGTATACCACGTCGTGTAAGGTGGACCACTGCCGGCAGGAAAGCTCTTGGAAAGGTTTAAGATGGAACGAACCTTTTTGATGGTAAAACCAGATGGTGTCCAGCGCGGACTTATCGGGGAAATCGTTACCCGGTTTGAACGAAGAGGATTCAAGTTGGTCGCCTCACGTTTTGAAAAACTTCCTGAATCACGGGTAATGGAGCACTATGCAGAGCATGTGCAGAAACCATTCTTTCCTGGTCTGAAAGCATACATAACTTCTGGTCCCTGCTTCCTCATGGTTTGGGAAGGAAAGGACATCGTGAAAATCAGCAGGGATATGATTGGAGCAACAAACCCTGCCGGTGCAGTTCCGGGAACGATCCGGGGAGATTTCGCCCTTGAAATAGGGATGAATGTTATCCATGGGTCCGACTGTGTTGAAACTGCTGACCGGGAGATTGCAATTCACTTCAGGCCGGAAGAACTTGTTTCTTATTCCCGGATTGATGAAAAATATCTCTACGAGTAAATAAATTCTGAATGGCTTTTGCCATCTTTTTTTCCTGTTTTTTACAGGTATCCGGTTGGTTCATAATAAAGGAAAAGCAACATTATATCTGATTGGTGATTTCTGGAATATGTGGCCGGATGTAAATACGAAAAATGCAGGTTTTTTTCTTGTAATAGTCCTCTTTTTTATTATATGCATCTCGGCAGGGTGTACCGAAACTGCCCAGATTAAAGATCAGGCCAGAATCGCTTTTGAAGAAGGTCGGTATGCTCAGGCAGTATCACTCTATGATCAGGCGATTTTAAAAACCGGAACGGATAGTGAATTATTCTTTCTTAAGGGGCTTGCGCTTTTTGAACTAGTTCGTTACAAAGATGCAATAGATGCCTTTACCGCTGCGATTCGTATTAATTCAGGATATCATCAGGCATGGTACTGGAAAGGGCGTGCAAGTTACATGATGGGTGACTACGATGAAGCAGTCAGGTCATTTTACAAAGCAATTGAACTTGATGAAGCAAATACAGAATACTGGTATCATCGCGGTCTGGCTCTGAGCAGTCGTGGACAATATGATCTGGCAATTGCTCATTTCGATAAGATTATTATGATAAGTCCATCCTTTGAGGATGCATGGAGTTCACGAGGTTATGCCTATGTCATGGAAAAGAATTACACTGAAGCGTTGTATTCATTTAATGAAGCTTTGAAACTCAATTCTGATAATGCAGAAAACTGGATCAATAAAGCTTCGGTTTTAAGGGTTCTTGGTCAGAACGATGAGGCGGAAATAGCAATAAATCAGGCGAATCTCCTATATCTGAAACAAGGTGAAGATATCACCCGCAAGATTCCGAAAACCCCTGTGTCAATAATTCCCTGAGAAGAGGAAGACATTTCATACTGTCCTGATAACAAATACAAAAGAATTGTGCATTCAGGCACCTGGAACGTGTAACTTTCATGAAGTTTATAGCAGCTATTTTACTTCCCCTGTTTGTATTGGTTCTATTCTTTCTTTGCGGATGTCTGGGGACTGAGGGGTGGAATGCACAGGACTGGAATGAACAGGGAAACCGGTTTGCAAAAGATGGTCTTTATACTGAAGCAGTCGATGCATACAGCCATTCACTCCGTCTTGACCCCAACAATGCGAAGGTGTGGACCTGGCGGGGTATTGCGCTACAGCACCTTGACCGCCTTCAGGAAGCAATGAATGATTTTGATACCGCAATAAGACTGAATCCTGATGAGAGCAGTGCATGGCAGGGAAAAGCATCTGCCTATATAGATTCGGAACAGTATAAACTGGCAATCAAAGCCGCTGAACGCTCCCTGGAATTGGCTGGACCTGATGATAAAAAAGAAAATTCATGGCTCATCATCGGGTTTGCGTATAATAGGCTGGAACAATACGAAGATGCGTTAATTCAGTTTGATAAGGCTATTGAAGTTGATCCAAAAAGAATCGATCTCTGGCAACACAAAGCCTATACTCTAACCAAACTGGCCCGCTTCATGGAAGTTCTGAAATGTTATGAGGTAATGACCGGGATTGAGCCTGAAAACCCTGAATTATGGAATAAAAAAGGTGAGATTTACTTGGCGCTCGGTCAGATAAACGAAGCAAATGAAGCATTTACTATTGCAAAAGGCCTGATCGAAAGGAATTAGTGGATATTTTTTCCTTTTTTTTACTTATGCTCACCGAAAAGAGTCAGAAGATCATGAATATGTGAATTGCATTCATGAATCAGGGGCTCTTGTGAGGCATTTACGCCATTAGTCTGCAGTTGTGAAACAAGTTTTTCAAGTGCACGGATGTGGTTGATAACTCTGGTTCTGACATGCTCGTGTTCTGCCGGGGCTGCAATCTCTTTTTTCTTTCTCACTGATTCACGGATCTTATATGCAAGTTCGGTGAACTGTGCACGCGGATCGCCTCCTTTCTGGATGTAATAATCTGCGCCGGCGTTAAGGGCTTCGATAACCACATCTTCTCTTCCTCTTCCGGTGAAAATGATGAAAGGAATATGGTTTTCTTTTTCGCGGATGGCACGCAGGAATCCAAGTCCGTTCATAACAGGCATTTCGTAATCTGATACCACTGCGTCAAAATTTTGTTCATCCAGAAGGGTTAACCCTTCTTCTGCAGAAAGGACTGTGGTGACGGTGAATTCTCCATGTCGCTCGAGGAATGCACGGGCAATGTCCAGGATAACCGGTTCATCATCAACAAGCAGGACGGATATCATAAATGGTGAACTATTACTGTTCTGTGGCTTTAATTATGGCGATGGTATCTGGTGGGAAGCGGGAAGGAAAACAAAAAAGTGTTATGTCTGGAAAAAATGGACAAAGACAAATGTTATAAAAATTAACACAAGTAGTGTTGCACTGATACCGTCTCCAAAATTAAAAACCAGCCGGTGAAAGGGGAGTTTTTTTCTGGCTCTATACCCTCTCATGTCAAGTGTGAGTCCGAGAACCTGGGTTTTGGCCAGAGAGTTGGCAACTAACGGGATCATAATTGGTTTCATACTCATGATTTTTCCTTTAACTCCGGTACCTGGGTTATATCCTCTGCATAATTGTGCCTCATGAATTCTTTTTGCTTCAAGCTGAAGACTTGGGATAAAACGGAGCGCGATAAGGAGCATGAGTATATAATCTACCGGAAGTCTGAATGCGAGGAGTCCGGTGACCAGATCACTTGGTTTTGTGGTGACTACAAAAAGCTGAAATGCTGTTATCATGACAATGAACCGTAGTGATAACAATACCCCAAACATGAGGCCACCATAAGTGATGCCATAACCTGGCTCTGATGGGTCTGATGATGGGAGAAGGGTGATTAGTAGTTCTCCTTCCTGGACTGTAAGACTTGTTAATAAGACAAGAAAAAATGAGAGCAAAAGAAGAAACGGGACCTGACTTTTTAATTCATTTATGAGTCCTGAAAATAAGGATCCAAGTACCAGGATTATTATCAGGAGACATAGAAAGGGGATATGCGATGAAAGGACGCAAAGACCAACTATCAGGATTACCATGAGTAACTTTGTTACCGGATTCAAATGGTGCAGTGGACTATTACCCGGTATATATTGTAATATTTCACTCATGATGCCATCCTTTTAAGATTGTGGTAATCTCCGATAACACGCCCATTTTCCATGGCAATTATTCTATCAGCGTACATTTCTGCAATTCGCATGTTATGTGTCACCATGATTATGGTGTGTCCGGTTTTTTGCAGAGTCAGCATCAGTTCCATCATGCGGTCTGATTCTTTTTCATCTAGTCCGGTTGTTGGTTCGTCAAGGATGATTATTTCCGGTTTCATGGCAAGGATACATGCCACAGCAAGACGTTGTCGCTCACCTCGAGATAAATGCCTCGGATAGATTGTTTCTTTACCTGATAGACTTACCATTGACAGAACTTCACTAATCGTCAGATCCGGGTTTTCTGTTCCGATGTTTTCGAGCCCAAAGAGAATTTCATCCCTCACACTGTCGGCAAAAAGCATGGTGTCTGGATTCTGAAAGACCAGTCCGGTTTCTTTTACCAGGTCCATTACAGGAGCTGTTCCTGCATCCAGTAATTTAACCGTGATTTTCCCGCTATCCGGCCGAAGCAGACCATTCAGATGTTTAACCAAGGTAGTTTTTCCAGATCCGTTTTCACCCAAAATTGCAATGAATTCTCCCTCATAAAACTTCAGGGAAACGCCCCTTAAAGCTTCAATTTCACCATATCGTTTTACTAGATTATTGATTGTAACGATTGAAGTGCGATTTTTCGGATTATGTGGCTGCAGATCCGGGTCGTCATAGAGTGCCTTCATCGAACCCTGCTTTTCAGGGAATAGGAGATCAAATGTTCCTTCCTTTTTTATCATGCCCTCTCCCATTACAACAACCCTGTCTGCGACATTCCGATATCCTTCGAGGGAGTGATCCACGATGATGATGGTCTTCCCTTTTTGTTTTAAATCGTGTAATATTTCGATTATCCGGGTAGTGGCAAGGACATCAAGTTCAGAAGTTGGTTCATCAAGGATTATCACATCTGTGTCCATTGCAAGAGCAGCAGCGAGTGCTACCCTTTGTTTCTGACCGCCAGAAAGAGCATAAGGAGGACGTTCTTTCAGATGGGAGATGCCACACAGGTCCATCACCTCTCGAACACGCATTTCAATCTCCTCTTTCGAATCCATCCTTGTTTCAAGACCTGATGCGAGTTCCTCTTCGACACTCGTAAAGATTAATTGTGCATCGGCATCGTCAAAGACTATACTGACATGCTGATTTAGTTCGGCGACACCTGCATAATCTGCAATTGGTCTGTTTTTAAGAGAAAGAAATCCGGATTCGGTCCCTCCAAATTCATGGTGCAGAATTCCTGAAAGTGCATAACAAAGTGTAGTTTTACCCGCAGCAGTTGGACCAGTTATCAGCACAAGTTCCCCGGTACTGATAGAAAGGGTGATATCCCGGAGGGCAGGTCTGACACCAACCGGGTAAGTATAACTGAGAGCTGATGCAAGGATCATGATCTTCTGGATAATGCCCTTGATGCCGGAATATAAAGAACCTGGGCAATGATTGTGTTAATAATTGCTGTTGGAATGACAATCATAATCATCATCGCACTAAAGAACGCGTACAGGCTTTCATAATTAAATGCCTTAAAGAGAAGACCGGGAGCTACCATTACTAACAGCATAACAATCAGGATAAATGAAATTCCGCTTGCGAAGGTTGCGATAAGGGTAGCTATGGATGGGGCTGCAGTAAACCTGGTTTTTAATGCCTGGAATACCAGAAGACACGCAACTGCTCCGATAGGTTCACTGATGAGGTTTCCCGGAGGGAATATTGAGTGACTAATCAGGGCACTGATAATTCCTCCGATAAACCCGATACCAAGGGCCTGGGAAAATTTTGGAACTACCAGCATGATAGCAAGACAGTAAAAAACAATAACAAAGTTCGGTACTAAGAACGGGGGAAGTGGTGCATACAAAGCAGCAAACCGCGCAATTGCGCCCACTGCGAGTAAAATGCCTATAATGGCGATATCCTGTGATTTCATGTTTAATTCATTTTTTTTTGATTATTCTAAAAGGCGATACAGAAAATCGGTGTCATGGTGCTTTACGCCAACGGTGTGGTGAACCTGAAAATACGCCCTGAAAGGGGTATTGAACATGTTGGGTCATCTATGTATAAAATTATACATCTCCCTATATGAACATTACCTGCATTTCTCATATCCCTGCGCATCAGGGCCAACCAAAACCCGCGTATTCTTCACAGCGCACGGTAGTAAGAACAAACTTGCCCTGATACCAGACATAAACTTCAACAGGGATTCCTCTCCGAAATTCCTGTATTCGCTGGTCATAGGCTTTTCGTACATGGGAAAATCCCTTATTTATGAATAATGACTGTGCAGCGGAAAAAAAATCGATCATCTGGGAAAGCCATTCTGATTCATAGGCTATTGTCTCCTTTGCTGCTTTCAGTAATTCTTCATCTGATATCATCTGGTTATATTCGCCATGTTCATTGAGCCCGCTAATCTGTCTGAATTTCAATTGTTTTTTCCGATCTGGTTCCCGATGAAGCATGTATGGATAAATCCTGCAGATAGAAAAGCGGTTTTCGTATATTGTACAACGTTCATGGTTGAGATAGGGGCAGGTTCCGTTTTCTCTAGCTTTTAATGTATATCCTGAAACATAAAAAACGCCATCATCATCAATAAGTTCAAATTCAGGAGCTGGGAGAAGATATTCCGGATTGTGGGCTTTTACCCAGGCAGCGTCTTTATCCAGTAGAAAGACGTGGCCATTAAAATCTGTAGTGCAGCATCTTCCACACAGGAGGCATGAAAATCCCACATCCCTGAAAATTGCAGCCAGTTCACTCTCATTCCAGTTCTTTAGAAGGCTCAGTTCTTCAGAAAAATATGATAATTGATTCTGGATATATGATCTGGACATTTCTCATAGTATTTAGGATCACAATGCCATATGATTGACGACTGCATATACTCTTCATGCGGACTTGAACCTTTATCGCCAATACAATAATATCAGATTTCGGCTAATCACAGATAACATGCTTGATGCCTTTGACCTCTCCGGAAAGGTTCCAAAAGGAGAATATTCATCAATGATAGAACCTCTAGAATCAAGGGCTGCTGAATTACAGCGTGAGGTTAGAAAAAGAGGGAAGTCTGTCATTATTGTTATGGAGGGCTGGAGGGGTTCAGGTATTACAGAACTAATCAATCTCCTCCAGCCTGTTCTTGATCCAAGAGGTACACGAATACATCCTATTGCTGAGCCGAATGATATTGAACGGGATCATGATCTTCTCTGGCGTTTCTGGTCAAGACTTCCATCATATGGTCAGACTGCGATTTTTGACAGAAGCTGGTATACTGCAACCATTGTCGAAAGGTATGAATCCGAAAAAATGGATGAAATTCCGAATTCATGTATTGAGGATATCAACAATTTTGAAGCACAACTTATCAGTGATGGAAATCTGATTTTAAAATTTTTCCTGCATGTTAGCAAAAATGAGCAGAAAAAAAGACTTGAAGCGATCAAAAATGATCCCTTTACCATGCAGGCCAGGTATTTACGGAGGAAAGAGGGTATTTACATCGTTGGTCGCGATTCCACGATGATTGATCGGATGCTCATGAAAACTGATATGCCTGCATCTCCCTGGACCATTGTAGAAGCAGAACAGATGAAATATGCTCATTTCAGAATTCTGCAGACATTTAATTCAGTCGTTGAATGCTGGCTAAAAGAGAAGGAAGGAGGACAGATAGAGAGTACTCAGACATTTCAGATTAAAAGTATGGCCGGGCATGAAGAGAGTACGCTCCTTCAAAGAGCTGATCTGTCAAGAAATTACACCCGGAATGAGTACAGACCTATTCTTCAAAAACTCAAAGAGACGCTGCATTCTCTTCAAATGGACATCTATAGAAAAAATATCCCGGTGGTTATTGTTTTTGAAGGATGGGATGCTGCAGGTAAAGGTGGTTGTATTATCCGGCTTGCTGAAGCGTTTAATCCCAGAGGATACGTTGTTGAGCCGATTGGCCCTCCCAATGATTGGGAAAATATGCATCATTACCTTTGGAGGTTTTACACACGCTTTCCAAGAAGGGGGCATATTGTAATTTTTGACAGAAGCTGGTATGGTCGTGTTCTGGTAGAACGGGTTGAAGGTTTTTGTACTGAATCAGAATGGCAACGGGCATATCATGAGATTAATGTCATGGAGGAAGAACTAACAAGTGATGGGACAATTCTGATAAAATTCTGGCTTCATATTGATAAGGATGAGCAACTTCAACGATTTAACGAACGGGAAAATAATCCTGAGAAAAACTGGAAGATTACTCCGGAAGACTGGAGGAACAGGGAAAAATGGAATCAATACAATGCAGCAGTTAATGCCATGATCCGCAGAACAACAACCGCTGATGCACCCTGGAATGTTATTCCCGCTAATAACAAATACTATGCCCGGATTACTGTATTGGAAACTGTTGCAACAGCATTTAAGAAAAAATTAAAGGAAATAAAATAGTCATGAACTAAAAGAAAAAATCAATGTCTTTAGTTCCTTATATCGTTCTTTATCTTTTTCATATCGATGAACAAATTCATGTAATTCAGGAATTTCAAGATCTGTTTCAATGGTTCCGTTTTTTTGAATCGGATAAATTCTGCCAAGGATTTCAATAAGACGTTCTTCAACCTGGACTTTTTTAATCAAATCTCCATATTCATTCACAACTAAAGGATCTGCACCTTTTTGTAATGCTTGTGTTTTTTCCTGGGATATCTGATTGCTTCGTTGTCCAACACCGTCAATTGAACGAATCAAGTCAGGAAGACGAACCGGTTTAATGAGATAATCATCAATGAGATCGCCATAACGTAATACATCCTTAATTGTCAGGCTTTTGCCGGTCTGCATAATGATGGGGATCTGGGCACTTGGTTCAAATTCTTTTATATGCATGAGTGTTTCCCATCCGTCCATGGGTTTCATCATGACATCAAGGATGATAATATCCGGTATTTCTTCATGAATCAGGTCCAGAGCTTCCTGTCCACTCAATGCACCCCTGGCATTGAAACCCTGTTGTTTAAGCGTTTCCACAAATGCCATTTTTAACAGTGCTTCATCGTCAACATACAAGACTTTTAAATTATCCCCCATCATCCCACCTGGATTTTAAGCCCTTTTTAGCATTTTATTTTTGTTCTAATTTATTCAGATACTAGTTTTTTTTCATCCAGGTCTGATATATTCTTTCCTTTATCAACCATTACCTCTTCTTTCATGATTGCCCTGGTTTCTTCTTCAATTGATTTAACAACTTCACTGATTCTTTCAGCAGTAGGGATGTCTCCAAGTATGGATTCATCTAAGGTAATGTCATATGCCTCGTTATCATCCATTGATTCAGTTGCGCCAAGGTATTTTGCCCCCTGTTTAATAAGACTTGAAATTTCAAACGGAAAGATAATTTTCGTTGCCTGACCTTGTGCCATGGTTTTTAATGCATCAAAGGAAAGAACTGTGATCGCCCGTTTGTCAAGGGATCTGGAACCGAGTGCGAGGATACGCAGTCCTTGCGATTCTCCCTGCGACCGAAGGATTTGAGACATCCTCTCTCCTTCAGCCTTTAGGATTTTACTCTGACGCTCTCCCTCTGCCTCCAGAATCATACTCTTTTTAAGACCTTCTGCTTTCAGAATGGCGGAGCGTTTTTCACCATCAGCACGAAGAATTGCAGCTCTTCGTTCACGTTCGGCAGCGGTCTGTTCAGTCATGGCCTGCTTGACAGTGCCTACCGGATCAACTTCCTTTATCTCAACCCGCTCAACTTTTACTCCCCACTGGTCCGTTTCACGGTCCAGAATATCACGAAGTTTTGTATTGATGCTCTCACGGTTATAAAGGACCTCATCAAGTTCCATATCACCGATGATTCCACGAAGGGTTGTCTGTGCAAGGGCCACTGTTGCCATCCGGTAATTGGCAACCTCAAAAAAGGCCTTTTCCGGATCGATAACCCTGATATACACGATTGCATCAACATTGGTGGGTGAATTGTCCTTGGTAATTACTTCCTGGCTTGGAACATCCATGACAAGAGTTCTGAGGTCCAGTTTTACAACCTGTGTTATCAGGGGAATGACCCATCGAAAACCCGGATTCATCCTGCCGATATATCGGCCAAGTCGTATTTGAAGGCCCTGTTCATAGGGCTGGACAATAATTACACCTCTGGCAAAGATAATCAGGATAATTATGACCAGAAATAGAGTTACAAGTGTTTCAAAGAATGCCATTTATTCCTCCTCTACTACAATATGCACACCTTGAGAGGCAATAACTTTTACCTTTGACCCTTCAGGAATTATCCCGGAAACAGATTTAGCACTGAAAATCTGACCTTCAATTCTGACTTTTCCAGAAAGGGTTTTTTCATCCGTGGGGTTTAATACAGTTCCTGTTTTGCCAACCAGTGAATCCATACTGATTGTAAGGGGTTTTTCATCTCCGGGTGTAAGGCGGCTATACAGAAATACTGTAACAATTGCCGCAAGAAAAGCAATGACAATCCCCAGAACAATTCCATATGTCGAGTTGAAAATGTCAACTCCTAAAATTACCAGCACGCCAATTATCAAAAGGACTGTTCCCGGTACAAGGAAAAAAAAACCTGGTGAAAAAACTTCAAGGACGAAAAATATCGCGCCAAAAAGAATAATAATCCAGCCATATGATAAATTTTCAAAAACCATATGCTAATCTGGTCAGGATGAAAGAAAAAGGTGTGTATCTGTTAACCTCAGTGATTTCGTAATAATGCGATTTTATCTCCTCTGTTTACTCCAAGTTCTTCGGCTATTGGTTCACACTTTGCACAGAGGAGGTATGCAACAGGGACAAGTCCGTTTTCTTCCCGGAGACTTTCATAATTAGCCATACCCTTTGAAATAATGATGGAACAAGTGTCGATTGCCTTCATGACTTCATCCGGCATAAGGTCAAATCTGATACCCAGTTCGACTCCCGCACCGGTAGTAAGGATGGTATCTGCAATAGAATCGAGATTGATTCTTTTTGCATCTTCGATAGTTGCATCATTTAAAATAGGTTTTTCGCGAACTACCAGGGTCACTTTACTGCCCTGATCTTTTAACCATTTTATGAGTGCACGATCGAAGACTATTTCACCACAGTTGTCCGTAAAATAGACGACATCGTTACAAAGGGGGAGTATTCTTTCTGTATCATCAATTGCAAGTCCGGATGCAAATTCAGTATTAAAAAAAGAGACAAAATCATCACTGACTTCATGTCCTTTAACACCGTAATCAAACATATTGCCGATAACACTTGCGAGAACAAATTCTCTGAAATTTGTGAGATCTGATAGGACTGTGTCTATTATTGTAAGTGAAACCTCTTCCGACGCCTGCTTGAGCGCATAAAAGGGATCAGACACTCCCAGGCGCTGGTACATCGCCCTATGAAGAGCAGATGCAATCATCGGATGTGTCCATGGTGTGGACTCTAAAAATCTGATTATTTCTTTTGCGTGGTCATATATCTCTTCTTTTTTCCTGGTTTCTGTTTCTGCAAGTTTAATCTCCAAGTCGACTCTTGAAAAAAGACATTCAAAACAACGTGGGTCATGTTTCATTTCATCACCCGAAAAAAGGTAATGGGGCCATCGAGATTCGAACTCGAGTCAGAAGACCCCCAGTCTCCTAGGATGCCAGGCTACCCTATGGCCCCAATTCCATACTAGATTATCAGCTTTGCCATATGTACTTACCCATATGAGTCGGGAAATATGGGAGAAAACAGATGGTTTGTACTCTCGAAACAACAGATAAACTGGTAAACGCAGATGAATTTGATCTCTCAAGAAAAGTTCTCTGATATGGATGAGTATCAAACCATGAAATAATATAGGTCTGGGACAATATCGTATTATCATCAGGTAATGGGAGCGGGATATGCTTAAGGAAAAGATTGCAGGGATAATTGAGAATATCAGGGTAATTGAAGGGGTCAAACTGTGTGCACTCGTATCCCGTGATGGAATAATGCTTGGACGGTGTGCAGTTGGTGATTTTAATGAAGCATGGTTTGCAGCGATGTGTGCAACACTCCTTGCTTCAGCCGAGTCTGCAGCAGTCATTGTTAAGATTCAGTCACCTGAAATGGTAACGATTCATTCTGCTGACGGGGTCTTAATTATCATGGGGGCAGGGGAAAAGATCCTCCTGGCAGCATTAATCGATCCAGCACAGGATTTAAAGCATATGACTGATCTGCTCAGAGAAATTGCGGAAGATGTGGGGGGAACTTTCTGATGTCAACGATAATGGTGATTGATGACAGTCCTTTTATTGTAGACATCTTTGTGACGATGCTGGAGAGAGGGGGGTATGCTGTTTATTCTGCAAACAGTGGTCCTGAAGGTATTGATCTTTTAAAAACAGTCACTCCGGATTTAATCCTTCTTGACATCATGATGGAACCGATGGATGGATGGGAGACTCTTGTTGCAATTAAACAAAATTTCTCGACAAAAGATATCCCCGTTATGATGCTCACCGCAAAACAACTGACTCCTCAGGAAGCGCAGGAATATGGGATGTACATTGAGGACTATATCTTAAAGCCGGTTACACATTCGGAGCTCTATGCAGCCATTGAGGGTGTTATCAACCGCCGTAAGCAGATTGTAGATGATATGGTCCGGGCTAAAGAGGGAGGATTTGATGAAGCGCTCATTAATGAGTATGGCCGGTTGGTCAAAAGTACTGAAATTACGAAACGGCTTTTAAAACTCCTTTCATCTACGTATGATTTATCAGATCCTTCGATGAAATTTTCTGATGACATTAATGTTGCTATAAAAAGTATGGAAACAAATGTCAAATTCCAGGAACAGCGTCTTGTTCAGATTCGTGAAGTGTTTTCCGGCTCAAATTGATTTTTTTCATTTTATCGAATTGAATATTTCATCCCACAACATGAAGTAAGAATACGAACTAACCTTACTTTCTATGTTTGATCTCGTATGCATCGGTTGTGGGGCAACTTATCCATCTGATGCTGTTATGTATACCTGCAGCAGGTGTGGCCACCTTCTTGAGGTCAGGTATGACCTTGCCAATATCAATATTACCAGAAAGGACTGGCTTTCAAAACCTATCTCGGTATGGAGATATCGTGAACTTCTTCCGGTATCTGGATCTCCGGTTACTCTTCATGAGGGTGGTACTCCCCTTTATCATCTCCAGCGTATTGGGGAAGAACTGGGAGTCAAAGAATTATATGCCAAACATGAAGGTATGAATCCGACAGGATCCTTTAAAGACCGGGGTATGACGGTTGGGGTTTCTATGGCCATGCAACTTGGGATGTCATCGGTTGCTTGTGCCAGTACTGGAAATACTTCTGCTTCTCTTTCAGCTTATGGTGCAAAAGCGGGTATTCCAGTTGTTGTTCTTCTTCCATCAGGAAAGGTTGCACTTGGTAAAGTAGCCCAGGCCCTGATGCATGGTGCACGGGTAATTTCTATTCGTGGTAATTTTGACCGTGCACTTGAGATGGTCCGGGATCTGTGTGAAAAGAAGGGAATATATCTTCTCAATTCGGTTAATCCATACCGGCTTGAAGGACAAAAGACCATTGGATTTGAAACAATTGATCAATTGAATGGGGAAGTCCCTGATCGAATGGTCCTGCCGGTTGGAAATGCCGGAAATATTTCTGCAGTATATAAAGGACTTTTAGAACTGCAGGAACTTGGATTTGTTGACAGGATACCTATGATGACTGGTATCCAGGCTGATGGGTCGCAGCCTGTTGTAAAGGCAATAAAAGGAGACCTTCCTGAAGTTGTTCCAGATTTAAATCCTGAAACCATCGCCACTGCAATACGGATTGGTGCTCCTGTAAATGCTGAAAAAGTTCTAAAAGCGATTCGTATGAGTAAAGGAACAGCAGATTCAGTCACAGATGAAGAAATTCTTGCCATGCAACGAGATCTTGCACAAAAAGAGGGTATCGGGGTAGAACCTGCCTCTGCCGCTTCAGTTGCTGGAGTAAAGAAACTCATCGAATCTGGAGAAATTGACCGTAATGAACGTATCGTATGTGTTGTTACCGGTCATCTCCTCAAAGACCCGGAAACGGTTATTAAACAATGTGCTCCTCCAATCGAATGCGACGCTACACTCGAATCATTACTTGCTGCATTGCATCTCTGATTCTGATGATGATGCCTGTTGCCGGAATCAATCTTTCGGCAACGGTTCATGATGACGGAGAGAGATATAGCGCAATTGTTCTGGTTAATAATACCGAACGGTATGATCTGATACAACCCGGAATGGTAGGGGAACGGATTCCTCTGGATGTACAAAATGTAAGTGTTCGTAATGATTCCAGTGAGTTATCAATAAAACCAGATCGGGGGGTGCTCACCTTTCCACCTGGTAACTACACTATCAGGTATGACGCACCGATTACTGCAAAAACAATACAGTTCCTGTTTACTGAGCCTGCTAATGCAACTGTCTTGCTCCCACATCCGTACCGGATTGGGAATCCTCTCCTCACATCGATGCAGCCGTCTGGTCTGGTGACTACATGGAGTAACAACTCAACAACGGTGTCATGGAATAATGTCCGTTCTGTTGAATTGCGATATTATGATGAAAAGCAGGAGCATCTTCTCTTTCTGTTTGCCCAGTTCTGGCTGATAATTGCAGTGGTACTATTGTTGCCCTTTTTCCTGTCAAGAAAATAAGCAGTTCATGATTACTGTCTGGTTTTTATACAGCAGTACTCAATCATGATCTGCTCTCTTTTTTACTTTTTTTATGCGGCACCTTCAGGATCGAATCGCGCGAATTAATTTTTACCCTCCTGATCAATCTTATTTAACAATTGAGAACCGAAATTGCCCGAATATTCCGTATTTTTTTCACAAAAAAAAAGAAAATTCTTGCGTTTAATTCACAAAAGAGCACCAATTTTTTTGTTTTATTGAAATTGCTATGATTAAAACTCTTTGTATTGCCGCGCTACCTCTAAAAACCATTAGAAATGATTTATTTCTATTATCCTTCGAGATAAAATTTCATATTTTTGTCAGAAATTAGATTTCAAGCATAAATCGAGATTTTTAGATTAAATCGTGAAAATAGGGTCTAAAATGAAAATCAAAGTCCAATAATGACGATTTATCTATTTGGGCACTTTTGACAAGGGTAAACCTTAAATCCTCAGGGATACACGTGATTGAGTCAAATGGTGATACATGATGATTGACACACTTGTTCCAACCAGAGAAGGAATTGCAACCGCTCCTGCAAAATCAGATCAGGAGATTATGGAAGAGTTTAAAGTTAGGAATGCCTGGGGACTGTATGCCAGTGTTGACCTGAAAAACTGTAACCCGGAAACCATCAGAGATGCAGGGAAGATCAGAGAATTTGTCATCCAACTCTGTGACCTGATTAACATGAAGCGGTTCGGAGAACCACAGATCATTCACTTCGGGCCATGTGAGAGAGTAGCTGGATATTCTATGACTCAACTGATTGAGACTTCCCTTATCGGTGCACACTTTGCAAATGAGACCAATGCTGCATACATTGATATCTTTTCATGCAAGGAATATGCACCACAGCTTACCGCAGAATTCTGCCGGGAATTCTTCGGTGCTGATAAGATGACCGTTCACATTGCATTCAGGGATTAAACCCTCAATACCCTTTTCTTTTATTTTATTTAATACTCTCTGGTTTGTTCTTAAACAAAAAAGGAGAGTTTATTACTGTGCCATAATTGATTTAACAATTTTTTCACCAAAACCTGCAGCTGCTGGAGGCCCATTTGCTGTGATAATTCTCCCGTCGACGACAATAGGTTCTGCTTTATAGATACCTCCCCCTTTCTTAATTCTGGCAATGGCAGTATCGTCATTCCAGACGGTCATTTGTTTTTTGGTTACAATTCCGGCTTCTGCGAGGACTACTGAAGAAAGACATATGGCAGATATCGTCTTTTTCTGGCTGTCAAATTCTCTGATTATCTCATGGAGGTTTTTATCATCCCAGAGATAGTCCGGAGAACCTCCTCCACCGATAATAATGATGCCTGCATAACCCGAAACACCCGATACTCCAATATCCCGAATTGTCTTTTCAACAAGGATCTTTCCACCCAGCATCCCTATCGCAAGTCCGGTCCTGGTTGACACGATATCATAGTCAATTCCTGCTTTTTCCAGATATTTTATCGGTTCAGATAACTCTTCATCACGGAATTTTTCCGGTGCAATTACAATCAGCACCCGCTTCGGTATAGTCATAATTTTCACTGAAGGGAAATCTTCTCACAAATCAATAAAGGTATTGTTTTGGTATGGCGAAAAAAGGGAGAAAGTTTATTGGATTGAGTCGGTAGCGATAAGGGTGAAGGAATGTGAAAGCAGAAGTTTTATAGCCTCTTCAACCTTGTCTACCCGTAAAATAAGGATCGCTTTGTTTTTGCCGGAAAATGCATATGAATAATCTATATTGATTCCCGCATCACTGAGTTTTGAGGCAATTTCGAACAAACCCCCAGGTTCATCTCGCATCAGCACTGCGATCACATGAGTAAATGCAACATTAAAACCCAGTGCAGTCAGTCTTGAAAACGCAACATCAGGCTTATCTACAAGAACCCTGATAACTCCGAAACCATCTGCCTCTGCAATTGAGAATGCCAGTATGTTCACGTTCTCTTCTTGGCAGGCTTTTGCTAATGCAGCAAGTCTTCCAGGTTTATTCTCTGAAAAAAGAGAAATCTGGCGGATCATATACTGTTCACAATTCATTTATATCAATCTCCGATCAATAACACGTTTTGCTTTACCTTCAAACCGTGGAAGTGTTCCAGGTTCGGTCAGTTCAACAGAAACCTGCACATTTAACGCATTTTTAAGTGTCTTCTCCACATTTTTCTTTGTATGTATGAGATCAGCAATCTTATCTGAAAATGCTTCCTTGGCAAGTTCAACTTTGATAAGCATTTCATCCAGGGCACCTTTCCGGTCGATTTCGATCATAAAGTGCTCACCAACATCGGGTATTCCAAGCAATGCATGTTCAATCTGGCTTGGAAAAACATTGATACCTCTGATGATAAGCATATCATCTACTCTTCCGGAAAGACGTTCAAGCCTTGGATGAGTTCTCCCACAAGGGCATGGTTCTTCTCTAATAGTGGTAATATCTCCTGTTCGATATCTGATGATCGGAAGACCATCTTTTTGGAGCATTGTAACTACGAGTTCTCCACGTTTGCCGGGTGGAAGGGGCTCTTGTGTATCTGGATCCAGTATTTCAGGATAAATCAGGTCACTCCATACGTGAAATCCCTGTTGATATTCGCATTCACAAAAAAGCGGTCCGGAAAGTTCACTTGTCCCATACACATCATATGCATCAACCCCGAGCCAGTCCCTAATTCTTATGCGCATCTGTTCACTCCAGGGTTCTGCTCCGACAATGGCTTTACGAAGAAGAGTATTATTCTTAATAGAAACACCCATTTTGTCTGCGACTTCACCCATGTGCAGAAGGTATGAAGGTGTACAGGCAATTGCCGTTACCCGGAGGTCCTGCATAAGTTCTATCTGTCTCTCTGTATTTCCCACCGATGTTGGAAGAACCGTTGCTCCAATACGTTCAGCTCCATAATGAAGACCAAGTCCCCCGGTAAAAAGCCCGTATCCGTAACTCACCTGCATGACATCACCGCGTCCGATACCTGCTGAAGTCAGGCCACGTGCAAGTGATTCAGACCAGTTATAGATATCATTTTTTGTATATCCTACAACCGTGGGTTTTCCGGTAGTTCCTGATGATACATGATATCTGACCAGTTCTTCCTGTTCACTCATGATCATCCCATCAGGGTATGTGTCCCGAAGGTCTTTTTTAAACATGAAAGGAAGGCGCTTTATGTCTGAAAGACAGGTAATATCATCCGGATGAACTGCCGCCTCTTTCATGCGCTTATGATAAAACGGAGAAAAACTGTATACTTTATAAATGAGGGTCTTTAAGAGTTTGAACTGAAGTTTTTGAAGTTCTTCTTTTGGCATCTCCTCAATTCTCGGATCCCAACATCGCATCAGTCTGCACCCCGCCTGTCAACAACTCGTTTTGCTTTTCCTTCAAACCGTGGTAGTGTTCCAGGTTCCACCAGGTGGACGGTGGTTCTAAGTTCCAGTACATCCCGAAGTGATTTTATCACCTTATTCTGTACTTTCTTTAAATCAGCAAGTTCTCCATGGAAATTATCACGGGAGACCTCAACTTCAATCGTCATCTCATCCATATGGTTTATCCGGTCAACATAAACCATATAGTGATTGCCTACTTCGGGTATTGCAAGCAGAACATGTTCAATCTGGCTTGGGAACACATTAATACCTCTGATTACAAGCATGTCATCGCTTCTTCCGGTAAACCGTGCCAGTTTTGGACCTCTTCCACATGGACACGCGTCTTCCATGATCATGGTAATATCTCCTGTCCGGTAACGCAGAAGTGGCATTGCTTCTTTTACGAGTGGAGTCACAACCAGTTCACCACGCTCTCCAGGACCTAAGGTTTTCCCGGACACAGGATCAATGATCTCCACAAGATATGAATCGTGCCAGATGTGTAGTCCTTTATGCTCCGGACATTCAAATGCTACTCCTGGTCCGTACAGTTCACTCATCCCATAACTGTCAAAAGCTTCAACACCAAGTTTTTTCTGCAATTCATTTCTTGTCTTTTCAGACCAGGGTTCAGCTCCGAATATTCCTATCCTGAGTGATGAGAGATCCATTTTCATTTCTGTGGCAGCTTCAGCAAGATGCAGACCATAACTGGGTGTACAGTGGATTGCTGTTACACCAAAGTCGTGGATCATCTCAATCTGACGCTTGGTATTTCCCGTTCCGGCAGGCAATGTGGTAATTCCTGCCTTTTCTGATCCATAATGGAAACCCAGCCCTCCGGTAAACATCCCCATATTGACCATATTCTGGAATACATCCTGATTAGTAAGCCCTATCATGGTAAGATTACGGGCAATAAGACCGGACCAGTTCTCAATATCTCCTTTAGTATAACCCACAACAGTAGGTTTTCCGGTGGTTCCTGATGTTGTGTGAATCCGGACTACCTCTTGAAGAGGTACTGCCATGAATCCAAACGGGTATCCTTCCCTGAGATCACTTTTCCGTGTAAATGGTATTTTTTTCAGGTCATCCAGAGTACGAATGTCTGATGGATTTATTCCTTCTCTTCGGAACATCTCCTGATAAAAACCAACCTTCATACATCGGGTTATTGTTTCTCGCAGACGTTTTTCCTGAAGAATTCGTAATTCTGCCGGTTTTATCGTCTCTATTGCCTCATCCCAGAACATAACAAGATATCCTGAACATCCAAGAGGATGTTTATGACATAATGGTTGGCAGGGACAGTGAATAACCCTTGTTACACAGTAACATGGATTTATGATCTTTGTGGATGATCGAAGTTGGGTATAGTTCGGATAAACTCCACATTAACTATATATAATGATTTTACCTATCCCTACTTGGTGGCAATTATGACTGATATTGTAACTATGGTGGCAAATCCCCTGAATGCGACAATAACTACTATTGCCGATGTTTTCCCCTTTGTTATTGCAGCTCTGATAATCCTGTTAGTGGGCTGGATAGCTGGAAGACTTTTAGGTAAACTGGGTTCTATGATTGTCAGTAAATCCGGATTAGAAAAAGGTTTTGAAGCTACAACAATTGGTAAAGCATTGTCAGAATCAGAATGTTCTCTATCTGTTGCAACAGATTACTTAGTTCGGATAATCGTTTATCTGCTTGCTATCATGTCAGCTGCTGACACTTTACAGATCGAATCTTTACAGGGAATCTTAACTGGAATCCTGGCATATATCCCGCATATTATTGCATTTATTCTGATTCTGTTTGTTGGATTATTACTGGTTGATTATTTTGCGGATTTTATGGCCAAAATTGGGGAGAGTGCAGAGATAGAACTTATCAGACCTGTGATTGCTTTTCTGCGAATCTTTCTGTATTTTGTTATCGTTGTGCTGGCATTAACACAGTTAAATCTGAATCTGGATATAATATATGCTTTTATTGTCCCGCTATCATGGGGAATCAGTCTTGGAATAGGTGGCTCAATAATACTGTTCTTTGGATGGGGATTAAAAGAAAAGAGTCCGGAGGTTATTGATAATTTACTTGGAAAGATAAAACCCTGATTGATTTTGATCCATTCTTTTATCTTTTTTTACGGCATTTATGAATTATATGAAGGTTGTTGGTATCAACAGCAGTCCGAGGAAGAATAGTAATACAGATCTTCTCCTGTCAGCGGCGTTGAAAGGAGCAAAAGAAAAAAAAAGTGAGACTGTCCACCTGAATCTCTATGATTTCGAGATTGAATATTGCACGGCCTGTGATTCATGTTATAAGACAGGAACCTGTGTTCTTATGGATGAATTCCCTGATATCTATGAAATTATACTTGAATCAGACGGTATAATCCTTGGCAGTCCCAATTATATCAATAATGTGACGGCGAAAATGAAAACACTCCTTGACAGGATGGCCGATACAGTTCATTGTCAGCGGTTACTTGGGAAATATTCTGCAGCTGTCTCTACCGCCGGGGGTTCTGGTTCACAGGAGGTTGCTGACTATCTTAATCATTCTCTATTTATTATGGGGGCATCTGTGGTTGGCAGAGTTGGTGCAAACCTTTCAGAAGGTGATGAAACATTCAAACATGCAGTTCAGAGTTCTTATAAACTTGGGATGGACCTGGCTGATGCTATTGCCTTAAAAACTTCTTTTCCTGATCAGCAAAAGGAACACGAAGCAATGCTTCAAAGAATGAAAGAACTTGTTACTTTTCGAAAGGATGACTGGACATATGAATATGAGTACTTTAAACAAAAAAAATGGCTTTAATAGTTATGCCGTTTTAATTTTCGCTACATCCTGAAGACCCAGCATTTCAATACCCATTTCTTTCATCTTGAATTTCTGGATCTTTCCTGACACGGTGATTGGGAAAGTATCCACAAAGGCGTAATATTTTGGTATTTTATATCGTGCAATCTTGCCGTCAGCATAGTTCTGAATCTCTTCTTCGGTCAGGGATGCCCCCTCTTCTAATTTTATCCATGCCATGAGTTCCTCGCCATATTTCTCATCCGGAACTCCGATTACATATACGTCTGCGATTTTTGGATGCTGGTGTAAAAATTCCTCGATTTCACGTGGATAAATATTTTCACCGCCTCGGATGACCATGTCTTTGAGTCTGCCCTCAATATGAACGAATTCTTCAGGATCGAATGATCCAAGGTCTCCGGTATGAACCCATCCATGTTCGTCTTTTGCCTGCCTGGTAGCAGTCGGGTTGTTATAATAACACCGCATGGTCATGTATCCTCTCGCACAGATCTCTCCGATTTCACCCCGTGGAACTATCTTTTTGGTTTCCGGATCAATGATCTTGATTTCAGTATGGGGAAAGACTCGTCCAACGGTTGTAACCCGCTTGTCCAGGGGATCATGGGTTGTTGTCATGGTCACACCAGGTGAGAGTTCTGTCTGGCCATAGACAATGACTATCTCGGACATATGCATCTTTGTTGCAACTTCCTTCATCGTCTCGATGGGACAAGGGGAACCTGCCATAATCCCGGTTCGTAGAGATCGAAGATCAAATTTTGAAAAATCGGGGTGTCTGAGTTCTGCGATAAACATCGTTGGCACACCATGGACTGCGGTGCAGCGTTCTGCTTCGATGGTCCGGAGCACCTCACCCGGATCAAAAGCCGGGCCCGGGATTATCATGGTAGATCCATGAGACAAACATGCCATATTTGAAAGAACCATGCCAAAACAATGATAAAACGGAACAGGGATACACAATCTGTCTTTTTCAGTAAAACCCATTCCTTCTCCGATAATATATCCGTTGTTTAAAACTCCGTGATGGGTGAGTACGACACCTTTTGGATACCCGGTTGTTCCGGAAGTATACTGGATATTTATCGCATCATCAAAATCAAGAGATTTTTCCCGTTCAATGAGTTCATCCTGACTGATTCGTTCTGCTTTTTTCAGCAATTCATCCCACTGAAACATGCCATTGTATGGGATATCCCCCATAAAAACTACCGTTTTCAGGAACGGAAATTTTTCAGATAAGATGCGTCCGGGTCTTGATTCGTATGCTTCCGGACAGGTTTCATAGAACATCCCGACATAATCTGATGTTTTAAACCTCCCCTGAAGAATGAGTAGTTTGATCTCGGATTGTTTCAGACAATATTCCAGTTCAAAGGTCCGGTACGAGGGGTTGATATTGACCATTATCGCGCCGATTTTTGCAGTAGCAAACTGGACTATAATCCATTCCGCATAATTCATAGCCCAAATGCCGACACGATCTCCTTTGTTGACATCAAGGGCCATGAGGCCGCGGGCAACCTTATCCACCTCATCCCGAAACTGATTATAGGTTAATCTGATATCCTGCTGTGGGGATACAAGCGCTTCATTTTCAGGATACCTGTCTGCAATTTCATTGAGCATTTCACCAATCGATTGTCCCAGCAGAGGAAAGTCGGCAGTGCCACAGGCATAACTCAGTTCGGGGGTGGCCTTTGATTCCATTATTCTCACAGGTAGACGCTAAGAGAATTTATCTGTCGCTACTGATGATCATAATGTTTAAATCAGCTTTCAGACTACCTATATGAGCACAGGGGTCGTGGCCTAGTCCGGCATGGCGACGGGCTCCAGCGGTCTTTGCATTCCGGTGTAGATGATGACAAATGGGTCTGCTGATTTGGTGATGACCCGTTGGAGCACTGATGCATATCGGAGAGACCCGTCGATCGTGAGTTCAAATCTCACCGACCCCACCTCTTTTAAAAAGCCATTTATGTCATAGGACTTTTTCTTCCATGGTTGATTTATACTGTGGTCGCTGAGATATACGGGAAGGTTATCTTATGTATCTGATAGGCGAAGCTCTGATCGGCGAAGGTGCTGAACTGGCTCATGTTGACCTGATCGTCGGTGATAAAAACGGTCCGGTCGGGATGGCATTTGCGAATGCCCTCTCAAATCTTTCAGCCGGACATACTCCTCTTCTGGCTGTAATACGTCCGAATCTGCTTACCAAACCAGCGACTGTGGTTATTCCTAAAGTTACCTTAAAGCATGAGGGACAGGTTAACCAGATGTTCGGTCCGGTTCAGGCAGCAATTGCAAAAGCTGTTGCCGATTCGGTTGAGGAAGGGGCTTTTGGTAAATCTGACATAAATGAAATTTGCATTCTGGCAAGTGCGTTCCTGCATCCGTCAGCAAAAGATTACAACCGGATTTACCGGTACAATTATGGGGCTACCAAACTTGCAATTTCCCGTGCATTTGAACAATTCCCCGATGAGAAGACCCTTATTAATGAAAAAGATCGCGCAGCTCATGCAGTAATGGGCTTTAAGGTTCCGCGCCTCTGGGATCCGCCATATCTTCAGGTTGCACTCGACATTGTTGACATGGGTAAACTCAGAGCAGTTCTCTCATCCCTCCCTGAGAATGACCATCTGATCATTGAAGCAGGAACCCCGCTTATTAAGAAGTTTGGTCTGCAGGTTATCAGTGAGATTCGTGCAATAAAGCCAAATGCCTTCATTGTCGCTGACATGAAGATCCTTGATACCGGAAATCTTGAGGCACGTATGGCAGCAGATTCTTCTGCAGATGCAGTTGTGATGTCTGGTCTTGCCCCGTCCTCCACCATTGAGAAAGCAATTGTTGAGGCAAGAAAGACTGGAATATATTCTGTTATCGATATGCTCAATGTTGAAGATCCGGTCGGACTTATTGCAGGACTGAAGGTAAAGCCTGATATTGTTGAACTTCACCGTGCAATTGATGCAGAACATACCTCCCATGCATGGGGTAACATAGGTGACATCAAGAAAGCTGCAGGTGGAAAACTGCTTGTTGCAACTGCTGGTGGTATCCGTGTTCCTGTTGTTAAAGAGGCTCTGAAGACCGGAGCAGATATTCTTGTTGTCGGAAGAGCAATAACGGCAAGCAAAGATGTCCGGCATGCTGCAGAAGAATTCCTTGAGCAGCTTAATAAGGAAGAGATTGATCAGTTCAGAATCATGACCGATTTTTAATCTGAAATATTTCTGTATTCTTTTTTTCCGTTGTTTCATCACTTATTCATTCTGGTCATATCCGGTTTTATCCTGATAATTGTCATTAAGTATATATTTTTCACACGGAATTTATATATACAAAGACAGAACATTTGTTCCTATTTAGGAAGGTGACATTATGGGCATTGGAGAATATGTAAGTGATTCATTTGGATATGCAAATGAAGGATTAATTGGTAAATGGATGAGATGGATAATTCTCATTATCTGTTCTATTATCTTTCCTCTGATTATGGGATATTCTCTCAGAGTTATGAAGGGCGTTACTCCGGCACCTGAACCTGGTGAATATGTTGGCATGCTAATTGATGGAATCAAGATGATAATCATCAATATTGTCTACATGATCATACCAATTATTATTGGAATTGTGGTGTTCTCTTTAAGTGGAGGATTTGGCAGCCTTACGATGCTTGGGATGAATGTTTCTGATCCTGTGGCATATATGGGATTGTTATTTGCATCATTTGGTCTTTCATTACTGGTTTTCATGATTGTTGCTTTTATCTTCTCCTTATTTGGTATCATTGGAATGGTCCGGTTTGCGAGAATGGATAGTATGGGAGAAGCCTTTGCATTTGGTGAAATAACTGCAACAATTGGTCGGATTGGCTGGGTTCAGTATATCCTCGCTCTTATCGTTCTCATGATCATCCTGTTTGTTATCTATATGATATTAGGAATGATTCCGGTAATTGGTATACTTCTTGAACTCATTCTTGCACCCTACATTTCAATTGCTATTGCGAGATATTACTCACAATTATATGATGCAGGATCCTAATCCAAAATTTTTTTTTATTCTAAATTTTTTTCTTTTTTTTATTTGGATTATCTGAAAGGCAGCGATTTTTAGTTTCAACAATTGATTGTGAAATTTTCCTGATATGATAATCTCCGGAAAATCTCTCGTAAAAAAATGGAAAATTCTAATTATATCTAATTCAGAACCATAAAATCCCACTTTCCTGCTTGTAAGGCACCAAATAGTAACTCTGTATCATCAACATAATCATTAAGGTTTTTTATCGTAAACTCACCAGCAGGTTCTATTTCCACTCTTATCTCATTTATCTGTTCTATGCCTCTTTCATCTGGCATTTTTATTTTTAAAATACAAAACCGTGTTTTTTCAGGGTGCCATCGTTCATAAAAACCATTTGTTTCTTTCTCAAATACTCCAATGAGTATTGAACCTGTATCCCGTTTAATTGGTAATAGTAATAGACGAACAGTAATAAACTCTGAAATTTCGCTATCTACTTCGGTTTTTGTTTTTGATTCATCAATTGAAAGATCGGTTTTATTATTCTCCTCTAAAATTAGAAATATTTCATTGCTTCCTCCCTTATATCCTGGTTTTTCAACTTCAACCCGCACCCACACTTTATCATGAATATTATTCGGCCAGGTTCCATTGACTTCTGATATTCCTGAAGAATCTGTAGTGAATGAAATTTCAGGAATGATGATATCAGTGCCGGATGAAAAAATGAGCAACCCATTTACATCCGCAATTTTTTCTCCATTCTCGTCTGTAACTTGTATCGTAAGTGAAAAGGGAGAACCGGGACTGTATTCTTTTTTATCGATGGATAATTCCGGGAAAAGAATTGATGAGGTTTCAATACCGGGACTTGGTTCCTCGGTTCTTCCTTCCGGTGCTTTTAGAATCTGAATACATCTCTGGATGTATTCATGCGGGTCTTCAAAATTTTTATCATAACCCTCCGGATCGACTTTCCTGTTGTATACGCACCAAATTTTATAATTGCCGGTAATGTATTCAATTTCACATCCAATTGGCTGACCTCCGGCGTATTGATCGTATACTTCCTGATAATATCCTATTTCACCAATGTCAATAAATTCTTTTTTTCCATATCCTGATTCCGGATCTCCAAATGATTCCTTGATAATCCGGTTCATCTGATCAACTTCACCTTCATGATTGTCAGGATCGAATTCATTTACGGTAATCCGGAAAAAAATTCTTACCTTCTCTCTTGGTGGATTGTAACTTTTTGACTGAAAATATGTATACCCAACATCCAAAAAATCATCAGAAATGATGGGTTCTCCAAAAGGAGACAATGAATATGGTTCAAATAATGATTCTATCTCGTTGTGGGAAGGAACTAATTCCTCAATGTCTGCTGCCTGACAACATGCCACCAGAAATAATAGAATCACAAGTCTGATACACCAGGTGGATATTCGCATGATAATCCTCAAATGAAATGGAAATTGTCATTTTAATTTAAAAAAGTTGTTATTATATTTGTTGTTCAACCATTTCCTGAAAAGTTACTCCTATAATTATTCTCATCATCAGAGTCTTTACACCTGTCTCTTTTCTGACTGGATGCTAATAAATACTCAGGGTTATTATACTGGCAGGATAGTAAATGGAATAAGAGTCGAGAATTTAAAAGGGGTTTTGTCATTTACCGGTACTTTATGTTCCATTGGGAACCCACATACCGGCTGGCATAGTTGTTATGTAACCTGCTATTCATAGTCTGGAGGTGGATCAGGAAAAGATAGGATCTCTATCTGTTCAATTGCGCCCCCTTGGTTAAATAAACCGGCTGGCATGATCTGTATTGGGTGCTTCACCTTGGTTATCTTTTTTCTATGGAGATTCCATAGATCATTATATTTTCTCTTCCCTGATTATTCTGGAATGGAGTAAAAATTCAGGACAATGAGAAAACATATCCGAGTTCAATATGTAATGATGGTTTTATTACATTCTGTATTCAATATTGTATTACATGCCTAAAGCCAAAGCAAAAAGTCATGCGAGTGTTTCCATCAGGATGCCCGCGGAATTAAAGAATTCACTGGAGGATTATGTTACAGAACATGAATGCAATTCAATGTCTGAAGCCATTATTGCCATACTGGTTGAAAAACTGAATCCACCTATTCCGGGTTTGTGCTGGCCATGTAATTATCAAAACCCGGTAGATGCCAGGTATTGTTGCCAGTGTGGGAAAAAATTGCAGGATGATTAATACTGGTTTTTAACCTTATAAAATGCAGAGATATAATGGGATTTTAAGCGGAATCATTCCAGGAGAAAAGAGAAAAATGAAGATTGTAAGTATTTGTGGTAGCCAGAGAAAGCATGGCAATACTGAAAAGATTCTAAAAGAGTTTCAAAAGCAATTTGAGTCGCTAAACATCCAGGATTTTAAATACAAATTTTTTAACATCGCAGAGATGAATGTGTACCCATGCAGCGCCTGCCAGAAGTGTACTAAAAAAGACAATTGTATCATTCAGGATGACTTTGGAAAAGTGGCATTGAAGATGCTCCAGAGTGATTTAATCATCATCGGATCTCCGGTATATTTCTCTGACGTGAGTGCCCAGATAAAAGCCTTGTTTGATAGAACCTATTCTCTCTGGCATAAAAAAATGCTCAAGGGAAAAAATGTGATATTTGTAGCCGCATGTGCAGAATATGGAACCGGTCATACCATCGATACCATGAGACATTGGGCACGTGATCATGAGATGAATATCATTGCTACCATTGAAGGGGTAAGTGAGAAAAAAGGACATGTTCTCGATAATGAAATGACTCTGAAAACAATTTCTGATGCAGTTAGGGCTTGTGAAGGTATAATTACGCCAAATCAATAACGGGCGTTAGCTAAAAGAATTATGTGTTCATCTCAGCATCAGGTAGAAGATATTCTCCATGCCCCTCACATATATCACAATATATGTCTACGTATGGGAAACATTTAGGACAAAGATGATAGGATTGTCCTTCTCCTTTATTTCGAAAACTCTTTCGGTTTTTTTCTAATCCAGTTGTCATACTGACTTGGTTAGTGTAAATGCTGATAATGGTACGGTATAGAGAATCTATAGGTTGCCATGTATTTTTTATTTGTATTTATTCTCAATTATCCTGTGATTTTTCCACATTGAGAAAAATCCTGAGCATATCTGTTAATGTGATACCCTACTTCAGAGAGGAATTGCATTGCGTCATCCAGGGATCTGGCATGATAAGAGCCTTTAACCGGAGGAGACATCACGTTCATTTCGTTTGATTTTTTTCCAGCAGAAAAATGGTATCGCCAAACCAAATTCAAGGGCGCAAATATCCCGGTAACAGAAGTCAGAAGCTGAGTGTATAGTCCGGAAATTGTTACCGTGATTGATAATCCACGCATTTCAATTCTGAATAAATTGCCAGTGTATTTATGTGAAAAATATCCGATGATCAGGATGTCTTTATCTCTAATTGCCAATGTTACTGGAAAATCATTCATGATATCATTATTTTTTACTTCTCCAATACCTTGCATAAATGAACGGACAAGATACCTGTCCGATGGCTCAAGGATGTAGCAATAAGCTCCAAATTCTGTTTTCGGAGATAATTTCCTATTCATTTCCAACAGGTTATGATGTAATTTTCTGATACAACCAGGGAGAGTAGTTGTGTTATCAGAATCAGAATCCTGTAAATATTCCAGGGCAGAGTTATCAGTAATGCAATCAGGATTTCTAATGACTAAAAAAATGTTAGTTAACTGTTTTTGAATCGATTGTATATCAGTTCTTTTCGAATAATCCAGTAATGAAAAAGATAATTCAACAGAATTTGTAATGATGTCAGTCTGTTCTTTGATTATGTCTATGATTCTGAATATCCCTGGTATAGTGATGATTCCGGAATCATTACATGAAGAACATTCAATAAATGACTTATTGTTCCGGATTATTTCCGGTCTAAGGGAATCAGTAAAAGGGAGTTTTTCTAAATCACTTTTTTGTGCATACAATTTGGCTGCGTTAATTAATGTGATATGTCCAAGAGCAGTTTCTGCCGCATTTATTCCCTGGATGAGTTGTTGTTTTTGGCTTGTAATCCTTGACAGGCAATAATCCATATCGTTCATAGTTCCTCCTGGTTTTCAGATAAAGACTAAATTAGAAAGTCTATTTTCATATTGCCTGAAAAATCATTCATGTCTCTTCTCGTGGAATCGACCGTTATATAAAGTTCAGTGAATCCGGTGTAATAATTCCGCAGGCAATTGATAGTGCTTTATTCAATGAGGTAAAATAAGGATTTTCTCTAGAAAATATAGAGAATTATGTACTCTCTGTTCGATAATTCAGAAGCGTTGATAACACTTGTTTAAAAAAAACAAAAAGACTCTCTACAAAATCTCTTTCAATCGAGTGAAACAAATACTCTTTTCAAACAGTTATTTTATTGAGCTAAAGCCTCTATTGATATCTCCATAAAATCTATTCATGTTTAATATAGTCGAAAAAACATGAAGAATATTGATGGATATTTCACATACTGAGAAGATAGAATCATCTACTCTTACCTGTCTTCTTGATGATGCCTGTTTTACAAAAAAACACCAAAAAATCTGGGCGTTATCATCGATGGGCATTCTTCTGGATGGGTTTGATCTTTTTGTTCTTTCTGTAGCTTTACCCTTGATTATTTATTATTTCGGTGCTACTCCCATTCAGGCGGGATTAATCGGAGCTGCTGCAACCATCGGAGCCATTGCCGGTTCAGTTATTGGCGGACATCTTACCGATAAATATGGTAGGAAGAAAATATTCCTACTTGATCTGGGACTTTTCATTATAGCAGCAATTTTGTGTGGCATGGCCTGGAGCATAGAATCTTTAATACTTTTCAGATTTTTATTAGGTATCGGAGTTGGGGCTGATTATCCCATTTGTGCATCATATGTATCTGAATTCATGCCAAAAAAGATACGGGGGCGGATGCTCATCGGAGCATTCTCGTTCCAGGCTGTTGGAATATTTCTTGCTGCTGCAATTGGTCTTGCAATTTTATACATCTATCCTGATGAACTTTCATGGCGATTTATGTTACTTGTCGGTGCAATACCTGCAACCTTTATTCTTGTGGCAAGAAGGGATATTCCTGAAAGTGCCCGTTGGCACATTAAAAGAGGTGAATCCGGTCAGGCTGTTAGAATCATCTGTAGAACACTACATGATCTTCCACAAACTCTTAAAGATTGTATTTCACAGTTCAGATTATTACAAAAGTCTCCGTTTGAAACATCTGAACCTTCTCATATACCATATTCCACTCTTTTTTCGAAGAGCATGAGAAAAAAAACATTACTTGTTACTGTTCCATGGTTTTTAATGGATGTTGTTTTTTATGGTATCGGATTATTTACTCCAATCCTTCTCGCAGCAATGGCATTTGAAGGAGATGGTACGAATTTCATCGCAGATGATATTCTGGCAACAGAGGGAACAGCATTTCTTGATATTTTTCTGATTATAGGTTTTATTCTTAATATCATCCTGATCGAACGACTAGGAAGGATGAAATTACAAATCTATGGTTTTGCAGGAATGGCAGCAGGTCTGTGTCTACTCATTATTGGTTCTATGTACGGTTCATCCTTGATTTTTTTACTTTTTACCGGGTTTGCGGTATATAATCTTCTTATGAACATGGGCCCCAATGCAACAACCTTCATTCTTCCAGCTGAATTATTTCCTACACATATCCGTGCAACCGCTCATGGGTTTGCCGCAGGTATAGCAAAATCCGGTGCAGCACTTGGAATAATCCTCGTTCCTGTGTTAAAAGAGATGTATGGCATAACCGTAACACTTCTGGTAATGCTGATTCTGGTTCTTATTGCTCTTATGGTGACTGTTATGTGCAGGATTGAAACTACTGGAAGATCACTTGAGGATATTACTGAGTAGGAGATATGGGTTGTCACGATAAAAGTAGATAAAAAAAAGTCGGTTTGAATCCGGGAGATTTACAGGATCATATCTCCATTCTCTCTTGTCTGAATTCGTATTGCTTCTTCAACCGGAATTATGAATATTTTTCCATCTCCGATGTTTCCGGTAAAGGCACTCTCACAGATGATATCAATAATTTCATTGACAATTTCATCATCCACAACCATCTCTACCTTTATTTTGGGCATAAAATCGTACAATGATTGAACATTATACTGGTTTACTTCTTTAGATGTGCCCCGATACCAGATATCATAATTAATCATGGATCCATGACCCATAGCTTTCATTGCATTCCTTACATCAGTGATTTTCTCTACTCTGACAAATGCTTCAATTTTTTTCATGTTCCGGTTATTTCGTTTCGAATTGCTATATCTTTTTATTAATGAGAATATGATTTTCATTTTAAATCATATCTCTATATATAATCAATCTATATTGTGTATCTATCTGATAATATATATGGAATCGTTATTGGAAATCCGGGATAATGCTGAATTGATATTTTTTTAGAATTCCGAAATCTGGCTATGGTGCAGTATGAATGATGGTGTGACAAAAACTGGCTTTGATTTATCTGGGTATTATTCCACTCAAAGTTCTCAAAAACCAGGGATGGATAATAAATTTCCCGGTGGAAATAATTTAGATAATACCGGAGTAATTACGGCGGATTCGACAACATTGCGGGAGATCATAGATAATGCCCCCGTTGCAATACAAATCGTGGGTCCGAATGGGACATTCATCGATTGTAACAGGAAGACTTTTCAATTATTCTGTGCACAGTCACCTGATGACATAATCGGACAACCCCCCTCAATACTTTCACCAATATTACAACAGGATGGAAGAACATCAAAAGAAGTTTCAATGGAAAAGATTTCTGAAGCATTTTCTGGAAAAACTGTTTCCTTTTCCTGGTTTCATAAAAAATTAAATAATTATGTGTTTCCAGCGAAAGTGACACTAAACCATATAATGTATGATGGAATTCCCTGCTTAATGGCATCAGTCGTAGATACCAGTGACATTCATGATCAAATTGAGGAGACCACCTCTCTTATCAGAGAATCCTCATCCGGAATTTTTTCACTGGATAAAAATGGGAAAATTGTTGATGTCAATCCTGCGGTGATCACAATTACCGGATATACCAGGCAGGAACTCTGTTCTATGCACTATAATGATATCCCACTCATTAAGTCAGAGGGAGAGACTATTGAAGATGCAATTCGTCTCTTAAAACCAGTGAATGGAAAAATGGTGATACGAACAAAAAATGGTATCCGATATCTTCAAAGTACATATATCCCTGTATTGACTCAAAAAAAGGAGGTTCAATTAATATTTACCCTAATTTCTGATCAAACCTCTTTGATTGAAAAAATTAATGAAGCAGGATCTCTTGTTCGGGAAAACCCTGCAGGAATACTGACAACAGATAGTGAAGGAAAATTAATTCATGTTAATCATGCGTTCAAACAAATCAGCCAGATGAATGAAGAAAAACTTCTAAATATGCAGATTCATGATTTTTCAATAATATCGAAAACCGGTGATACATTCAAAGATGTCAAAATTACCAAAAAACCTGGCAAAGGAAAAATCGTTGTAAAATTTGGATCTGATATCCGGATTCTGGAATCTACATATATTCCTGTTTTAAATGCCAGTTCTGAAATTGATCGTGTTGTGATTATGTTTATTGATGTTACACAAGTTGACAGTGTCCAAAAATCAGGTGATTCACTAAGAAATCCTACTTTTTCTATTTAATATAAATAA
>NZ_QGMZ01000038.1 GCF_003173335.1 Methanospirillum stamsii | reverse complement strand
CCGCCCTAACTGGGGAATTTGATCCCGCCGAGATTGGGGAAAACTAAGCCGCCATTGACAATTGCATTGAATTAAAAATCGAAGACTTTCAATTATTCATTAAATTTTTTGTAAATACAGACTCTTTTGATGATAACCATACACAAACTATGAACCGATTAAACCACTTTCGCTCTGCTATACCATTTTGTACAAATTATCACTCTAAAGGATCATGGATATCCTCTTTGAATTATTTTATCAGTTATGATGAAACTGAAAAAAATATTCCAGCAACGAATTTTCCGTACCCTTCTGATAAAGAATTCAATGTTATTTGGACCCAGATTGTAGAAGGAGAATTCTATCCTGATACTTATTTCGAATATATTAAGAGTTGGTCTACTTTAAGGAGAACTATTATTCAATTCAATAATGAAATTTCAAACATACTGATTCGTAAATTTCAATTTAATCAAGATTTAGTACCCGATTCAATAAAAGAATTATTAGAAAATCTATTAACTCAATTAAAAAATACTCCTTTAATAGATATTGATAGATGGGAGAGGATTGGTATAAATTTCTCTGACCGAATTAAAGAGAAATTACAAAACAATGAGAAAATGAATTCATACATCTCTTCATATAGAAATTTCCTTTTTCAATATTATGGGATTAATTCTAAACAAAATATAAGATTAGGATTCCATAATTTTCAAGATGCTGAAGCAAATTTATTTCAAATGCACAATTTTTTTGAACTTGTTTATTCAGAAAAACCTGACTATTTCAATGATTATTTAATTGTACAAGATGAAATCCAAAGTTTTCACAATTTCCGACTCTTATTAGGGTATCAAATAAATAACCACGGGCAAAAAAAGAGTGTTTTAAAATATTTAGAGCAAAAAGAGAAAGCAGAAAGAAAAGAAATAATCCAAGAAATTAAAGGCCTACTTAAATCGGTCAATGAAAGCGGAATCCAGGTTTTTTATCCTAAAGACCTGATAATTGAATTTCCTTTTAAAAGCATTATTATTGCATATTCTGTCAATGATCCTTGTCATACGGAGTTAGAGTTATTAGAAATTTTCAAAAAAATGTCAGACTACTCTAAAATTCAATATGTATATTTGATTCCTCTTTATCACAAGGGTATATTTACAGAGTTTGGATTTAAAGTCTATATCGCCAATGTTCCTAAAATTTTACCATTATTAATTGAAAATAATCGTGAATTTTGGAAATATATGCTATCATTTAAGATTACAAACTATTATAAAAAATTCGTAACCATAAACAATGAATATACAATACCAGAATATGAAATTTATTCACAATTATTTCAATTTTGCAATGAGTTCCAAATATTTAGCGAAATAAATAAGATAATTCTTTTAAAACCTGATGAAACGGATGAAAATTTAGTCAAATTGGAAAATCGATTTAATATAATGAAGATTAAAGCTAGGGAAAAAATAATTCAATTGATACAAAAGAATATTGATTTATTGAAAGAATATCAATTAAAGTATCCAAATAATGGATACTCTAACGAATTGATAACATTTTATCAATTAAATCTGGAAAAAATTAAAAGTAATCAAATGATCGATGATTTTGAGAATATTGATTACATAAGATTATTTAGTTATGTTGATTCTATGCCTATTAACATTGAATGATGGACACTTATTCAAAAAATAAATGTTAATTTTATTTTTATCTTCAATAATGGAACTTCTCTCACCACCTAAAAACCGCTGCCTTCCGGTGCTCCCCGCTGATCACCTTCCTCACCCGTTCTACCGGGGTCACATACTCACTTCCCTGAATCCTTATCCAAATCCCCTTCCCGGTCTCTGACAACCTCATCTTCCCTGCCGGTCCATGCAGACCCTTCACCCGGACCGGCCCGAGACCCATCAGAACGTACTGCACCTTCGGAACCGGGACCTCGAACCTCCCAGTCCCGTCGATGAATATCACCAGGTGACCATCCCTGACGATCATCCTCCCGCAGTACTCGTACTGATTCCACGGAATCTCCCGGACGATGAAAGGAGAGGGATTATCCCCCATAGCCGGGGACCTCCTTCCGTCTTTTCAGGATAAACTCCCGGTTCTCCCGGTAGACTCCGCCTGGCTGCTCCGGTGACTCATCACCCGGTTTGTTGCCTTTGCCCGGATTCGCTTCCTTCAGCCATAGAACCCTCTATCACGCTTCCGGCACAGCAGGCAGGATTCCGGGCACAGGGACCGGTACGCCGGACACATTCCCCGAACTTCCGGACCGTAATAAGTCAGGGGCCCGGACTATCGAGGGATAGAGATGTCCCTTCAACACCCCCTCTAACGGTATCACCCACCCAACCCACCGGGCGAAGCCCGTTTGATTCTCTATCCGGAAATGGCAGGTAATAACTTGGCTCATCGCGGATCAGCTCCCGGACCGATGCCTATCTCCCGTAAACCGCGTCTCGCAGACCTGTATCCTGTTCTCCGGGTTTGAATATGAGGCAAGCCTCAGTATCACAGACCTAGGCCTTCTGGTCGGATACGTGATCTTCGTCATCCTGGTGATATCCACTATCCCGTGCCGGAAATTCTGTTCAGCCTTCTGCCGGAGAGAATACCGATCACCATCTTCATGAAGAACATGATCATAGATTTTCTACCCTGCCCTGGACACATAATTTCCCCATCCGCCTCTCCTGTCTGCAGGCTAATATGAACTTCAACTAAGTAATAAGAGCAAAAGGACTTGCATATAGCAATGAATTTCCCGTACAACAGGTCATCATCCATGTTATGGGGAAATGAATCTCGATAACAAAAGGAAAGAACTGGATAAAGGAAAAACCATCAACTCAGCTCACATTCATCAGGATTGGGAAAACAATCCAAAAAGGTGAAATACTAGATTGGAGTCATATCGGGTAAAACCAGTATGAATCCCGGATAATCGAACGAAAAAATAAGAAAGAAATTGGGAAATTCTACAGGCCGGCACGATCCACAATTATGTCTGCGACCTGTTTTGCACTCTGAAACGGAAAATCAACTGATTTCAGAAGTTTTCCGGCCTCTCCGGCAGTCATTTTCAGATCCCCTGCCTGGCAGGTGGTATCTGCACCGGCAGGAAAAGCATTAATTAATTGTTCCGGTGTGTCAATGGGGAAAGTTACTCCGGCCAGGGCTCCGGTTATCTGGGCATGGATTTGTTCTTTTACTGATGACATGGATCATTCACTCTCCTTGATCATTGAAGTAATATCTCCAACGGCTTTTGCAATCGAACAATCGTTACTATGAGTACTGCATCCAAAGCAGGCATTCTTCAGATGAGAAATTGATTCCTCAGCTTTTTCTTTAGTTACTTGAGTTCCGGTACATTTCCATGTGGGCATTCATCTCACCTATAGGATCATCATCGGTTGAATAAATATACTTGAGCGTCATTACAATAACCTTTTTGTAAGCAGGTGCATTCCTCTAACTCAAAGAGTTATATTATCATCCACTCAATACCTGTTCAGTATTTTTCATGGAAAAAACTGCAGATAAATCCCCTACCCTTGATTCTCTCATGGATGAAATGCAACAGATGCGAGGTGAATTACATCGGTTTATTGAACGGACAAACCAGGTTCACATCCAGTCAATAGTATCCGGGCTGAAAAATGAATACGCAGCCCTCATTTCAAAAAACCATATTGAACAGGCTCATGATTGTCTCTCATCCCGGATGATTCATGACTGTGTCATGCATGATACCTGTTTCAAGATCTTCCTTGATTTCCTCACTGCCACATCAAATCATATCAAAGAAGGAAAAATAACTGACGAGATCGTAGAGGACTATAAAACTCAATTGAAAGAGATGAGAAAGAAGGGCCCATACGAAAAATGTGACACCTGTTTCCAGGAAGTCAATCGACTGTTTGAAAAGCAGATTGACCTGATGCAATCTCTTGGGATCCTGCATGGACAGGATTGTCCGGTTCCGGTCACTGATTACCCGGATGAAAAGATAGTGTCAGAGATTGTAGAACCAATTGCAAGTCCTATCCGGTTTCAGATTCTTCAGGCAGTATCCTCTGAAACCAGAACATTCTCTGATCTCTCGCACCTGACAAAACTTCGCGGAGGAAATCTCCTGTTTCATATCAAAAAGTTGCAGGAAGCGGGAATGATCATCCAACGACATGAGCGTGGGGATTATATTATCACGGAAAAGGGTTTCAGAGTACTATCATCAATCAGAGAAATATATCGTAAATTGAGCAAAACCCTCCTTTCATGATACTAGTCTGTTCCAGGATAATAGCAACCGGACTTTGGTATGCCCTCATGATTTCATTCATAATCTGATGACAATTGTAAATGCAGATCCCCTTTTACCGTAAAGATATCAAAACCAGAATTAAATCCATTTTATCGATATTTAGGAATTATTCCCCGGACCTTTATACTCAGGGAGTAGAATGGAACCTGAATTGAATAAGATGAGCCTTATTTTTAATTCAACCTTCAATTTGCCGGAATTTATCTCCTTAATTCAGGCTCGGATAAACCGGCAGAAAATTGAACCCAAAACGCAAAATTACTTGCAAATGTGTGACATATAGAAGGCCGCTATGGTGCCAGGAGATTCTTCCCTATTCATATGGTGGGTGAGACGGTGATCGAGGCTTTCCGAACCGATAAGAAAACAAGATTTAGCCTCCTTTTTTGGGTCAGAAATACATTCATTTTCCAGAATAGAATGAAATAAATCTAGATTATCAGATTTTTACCAGGATAAGAAAATATTCATGTGGGGAAAGGAAACTTTGGCCAAAGGTTCAAAGCGATCGTTATGTGGGTATTTAAACAAAATAAAGACACATTAGCGAGATGATCGACATCGCTTGTTTCGCATGATAATGCCACCACACACCCACATAAACTGATCGCAAAGCCCCTGGTATGCGGAACCAATTAAGTCTCAACCCTTCATTATTTTCGTATGAATTGAAAAATTATCATCGAAGAAGAGACCGAAGATGGCGTTTTATTGTCAGTTGCCCGGGCCTTCCCGGTGGTCATTCCGAGGATGAGACCGTAGAGGAAAACCTCGTCAATATCAGGGATGCCTCGCTGTTCTCAATAAACGGGCAGAACAGAGTCAGAGTGCCCGGGTCATGGAGATCACCGTATAAATGGGCAAGCTTCAGATCATCTCCGGTTTAGCTGCAGTCAAGGCAGACCGGGAGCCATGTGATCAGAAACATGGCATAGATGGTACCTTATTGGTCATCCTTCATGACTGATGGAACTGGGTTCCTTGTGAAATCTCATATCAATTAACGATTTACACCGGTCTTCCTTCCTGACCGTGATATCGAATAAATTACAAAGGAAAACATAGATGTAAGTAATGAATGTGCCTTATAGATTTGTGAAACCTGGATTTACAATTGGAATACTCATTGCAGTATTACTAATAACTGTGGCAGTGGGAGCCTATCCAATAGATTCCAAGGTAGTAACTACCCTTGACCGTACTGTTCTTCCTGTTGCCGTGCCTTCAACATCACCTGCTATTCTTCCGTATGAGGTTTCTCTCTATTCAAATAATGGATATGGGAACTGGGAGTATGGTGATGGACTCGGGTATGAAAAAAGGCTTGACCTTTTATCACCGTTATATAACAACACTACGGGCACTAATTCTGGAAAACTTCTGCGTTTCTTTGACATGACGGACATTCATATAATAGACGAAGAAACCCCGGCCCAGGCGATTTATTATGGCTATATGGGTGGTGAGTCTTCAGGGTATTCACCGGTGATGCTCTCTACTACTCAGGTTCTCGATGCTGCCGTTCAGACGATAAACGCTCTTCACAAGGAAGAACCCTTTGATTTCGGGATCAGTCTCGGTGATGCAGCAAACAATGAGCAATATAATGAAATCCGGTGGTATATCGATGTTCTCGACGGGAAGACGATCAACCCTGATTCCGGAGTGAAGGATGATCCGGTTCCCGGCCCTCTCAATGATTATCAGGATGAATACAAAGCAGCAGGGCTGAATACATCAATTCCATGGTATCAGGTTCTGGGAAATCACGATCATAACTGGATAGGGACGAATCCGCCTGATGATTACCTGAAAACGAACTATACCGGGGAATATATCCTCAACATGGGAAATATTTTCACCGATCCCAGCGGTATTAAGAGCCGTGGGCTTTATATGGGGTCTATCGATGGACGGACGGTATATGGAGAAATCATCGGCGTAGGAAATGTTTCCGACTTCAGAACACCTCCGAAAGTGCTGGCTGCAGATCCGGACCGGCGGGTTCTCTCGGTATCTGAATGGATGGGTGAATTTTTCAATACTACTTCTCATCCGATGGGCCACGGATTTAACCGGTCTGATGCTGAAGCTGGAATCGCTTACTATTCCTTCGAACCGACGCCTGATATGCCGATCAAAGTCATTGTTCTCGACGACACACAGCCTGCAACCGATGCTGATGCTGGGGGATACGGGCATGGTTCCCTTGATCAAAAGCAGTTTGACTGGCTGGTCAGTGAATTAGATCAGGGTCAGGCAGATGGAAAACTCATGATCATTGCTGCACACATACCGGTCGGAGTGGAGGGCAGTGGTTCGTCGCTTGATGAATATATGGCATGGAGCTCGGTAGCTGAGATATCTGAGCAGCAGCTCCTTGACAAACTCCATGAATACCCGAATCTTATCCTGTGGATAGCAGGGCATCGCCATTTCAATACCATCACTCCCCAGGTATCACCAGATCCCGATCACCCGGAACTTGGTTTCTGGGAGGTGGAGACCTCATCATTGCGAGACTTCCCTCAGCAGTTCCGGACATTTGACATTGTCAGAAACAGCGACAATACGATCTCGATATTTACCACCAACGTTGATCCTGCAGTGAAAGAGGGAACGATTGCAGCACAATCACGCTCGTACGGAGTTGCAGCGATGGAGATATTCAATAGTACGCTCCCGTACTTGCCGAGTGGTTCATATAATGCAGAACTGGTCAAACCATTAAGTCTTGAAATGCAGGAGAAAATCCAGAATTACGGCACCCCGGTGATTCCCTAACTCCTTTTTTTTCGTCATTGAATCGAATTCTACCGGTTATTATGAATTTCTAGAATCAGAAGACTCTTCGTTGTTTCATGCAGGTTAGGTACCTACCGACTTCCATCCAGGAGATAAACCAGCATCTGTTGAGAAAACTCTAATTGAATCCTTCCCTGGATTATTAAAAAGTTGACGACGAACCGAATTTACTATTTATATGCGGGGAAAGGGAGTCGAACCCTTGAACTCCTACGAGAAACGCTCTTGAGGCGTTCGCCTTTGACCACTTGGCTATCCCCGCACACAAAGAAGAAGAGAAGGTATGGAAGAAAATCCACACCAAGCTGACATATACAGTTTTGATTGGATCCTATTTCTAGGTTCCTCAATAGCCCCAGACATCTCGCAGAAATCTTATTAAATGAGATAATACCGAAGCTTTCATCATTTAAACAGGCAACATCCGGATGCAGACATCAGTAAAATCTCTCTCCGGAACAAAAGTTACTTCTAACCAAGAAGTAATATTCCATTATATATGGGCAGATACGGGTCATTATACAATATTTCTCTCATATGCGTATTTTTCCTGGCCATTCTGTCCGGAAATATCATAACAGGTGCTGAACAAACCAACAAAACTCCGGTTATCTTATTTATTCACTCGTACCATCCCACATACCTCTGGAGCAGTGATATCACCAATGGATTCCTTGAAACCATGGGTGATCCCGGAACAAAAGGGAGAATAGCCATCGAATATCTGGACTGGAAATACTACCAGACAAATGAATCACTAGCCCTTCAGGAACGACTCCTTTTTTATAAATATGGCGATCAGCAGGTTCGTGTCATTGTTATTTCAGACGATGCAGCACTTGATTTTATTTTAAAAAGACGTGATTCTCTGTTCCCGGATGTTCCGATTATATTTACCGGGCTGAACGGATATGAAGAGCTCCATCCCTACACCTATAGAAATGTCACCGGAATTGTCACCTCAATAAACCCTGAGGCAACACTAAAGGCGATGATCTCCATGTTTCCGGAAACCCGGGATATTTGGATTGTAAATGAGGATACCGAGAGCGGGAGGGAAATCAGCCGGACAATTCACGAAGCAACAAAAAAAGTACCTTCAGATATCACCTACCACGATGTAGGAAACATTTCCACTGAAGAACTCTATGACCAGATGAAAAACCTGCCTCCTTATTCACTGATCCTTATCGGAAACTGGTCACGCGATGCTGAAGGAAAAGTTTCAGATATCAGCAGTTTTGCTGAAAAACTGGCAGAAGTCAGTCCAGTCCCGGTATTCAACCTCTATGATTTCAACAGTGGGAAAGGGACTATCGGCGGTAGTATTCTGTCAGCAAAGTATCAGGGAGTACTTGCTGCAAGAATGGTTCTGCAAATACTCAATGGAACTCCTGCAGATAATATCCCGGTAAATCTCAACGATTCGACGAGTTATGTCTTTGATGCACAAGTGTTGAAACGGTTTAATATTCCCGAGGAAAACCTTCCGCCGGATAGTACACTCATCAACAGGAAGCCGGATATCATTGAGATGTATTATCGGGAATTAGTATCCGCAGTAATCATCATCATCATTCTCAGCGGTTCTCTGGTGATGCTGTTATACCTGATGCACCAGCGAAGAAAGACCGAAAAACTCATGAATGTTTTTATTAACACACTTCCGGGCTATGTTTTCTTCAAAGACAAACAGGGAAAATACCAGATAGCAAACCAACAACTCCTTGACACGGCAGGAGTCCCTCTCCAGGACTTTATCGGGAAAACAGACCTGGATCTCTTTCCTCCTGAACTTGCACAAGAGTACATGAAAAATGATCAGGCTGTTATTAATTCAAATGAACCTCTCTTCATTGCTGAAGAGGAGGTTGAGGTAAGACCTGGTATCCGTGTCTCTCACTCAACCCGCAAGGTTGCTGTCACCGGAGAACATGGAGAAATTATTGGAGTTATCGGACTTTCAGTGGACATTTCAGAACAGAAAGCTGCAAAACAAGCGATAGAAGAGAGCAGACAGAAGTATTACAGCCTGTTTGAACTCGGCCAGGAAGCAATCTTTCTCATTGATGACGAGAGCAGGGAAATTCTTGAAGCAAATACTGCTGCTTCGGAAATCCACGGGTATACCCATGATGAACTACTCTCCATGAAATTTTCTGACTTTTGTATTGATTCTGCAAAAGAAGAGATTATCCGGAGAACATCAGGTGAATTATTCTCCATACCTGTCAGAAATCATGTGAAAAAAGATAAAAGTACTTTTCCGGTTGAGATTGTCGGAAGATACTTTATGTGGCATGACAGACAGGTGTTCGTTGCTGCGATACGGGATATAACCGAACGAATCCGGGACCAGAAAGCACTTCATAAAGCAACTGAGAAGATAAATCTCTTCAATTATATCACCCGGACCACCATGAACAACCAGCTTTTCATTCTCCGGGGATATCTGGACTTTGTTTCAGAGATTATCAGGGGCACAGAAGCAGATACCTTTTTGGAACGAAGTAAAAACGCAGTCAGATCTATTGACCGTCTGGTGCTCTTTATGAAGAATTACCAGGATCTCGGAATGAAACCGGCCATCTGGCAGAACGTGGAGGAGGCGTTCATTTATGCCATCTCTCACATCAGCATGAGCGGAATAACCCGGGAGATAATGGTAGACAATCTCTCTATCTATGCTGATCCATTTCTGGAAAAAGTATTCCAGCACCTGGTTGAAAACTCACAGGTTCATGGAGGTAATGTCACCACGGTCAGAATAAGAACTGAACATGATGGTGATGACCTGCTTCTTATCTATGAAGATAACGGGATCGGCATTTCACCTGAACATAAAGACGAGATCTTTTCATCAATGCTGGAAGGAAAAACCGGAATCGGTCTCATCCTGGTAAAAGAGATCCTGTCTATAACCGGAATTTCAATCACTGAAACCGGTGAATATGGGTCTGGTGCCAGATTTGTACTCAGGGTGCCAAAGGGCGGATTCCGGTTTGAATAAAAAACCTTACATGAAATCCGCAAGACCCATCTGTTCAACTTTTTCTTCACCAAACGTTGACTCAATATTCATGTCAATTACTTCTATCCGCTGACGGGTGTACTCGGAGATATGATACTCTTCACAGATCTGTTTTGACATCTGCAGGTATTTTTTTACCGATCCCTCGTGGACGGTTGGGATAATGTTCCCCCCACATTTGCATTTTCCGGCAAGAGGCATCCTTCGGTAACTGGTGTTACACTTTGTGCATCTGAATTTCTGCTTGGAAAATGCAGAGAGATTACCCTGCAAGTCCCGGATAAAATGCGTTTTCAGGACACGCTCAGCTACATCATGCTCATCAACCGCCCGGATCTTCTTTGCCAGGGAAAGTTCACAGTCCAGTTTATCAAGCATTGACTGAAGCTGAGTATACATCGTCTCAAGTGGTCCGGCTGAGATGTCTGATGTATCATGAGTGAAAAAGAATCCTTCTATCTGTGCTGAAGTTCCAAGACGGCGTTCCACCCGGTCGATAAGAGCCTCGACATCCTTTGCATTGCCATACCGGAGTGCAGTCTCATAGAGTTCCAGAGGATACGTTGCACACACATCCAGGTTATGGCTCTCTTTATCAATCTCATTCGGATCAATCCGGCTGGTCAGGACCAGTGGTGCATCCATGGAACCGCCCCTGGTCACCGGAAGAAAAGAACGAGAAAAGTTCAGCAGGCCGTCAAGAAGCAGCATGACACAGTCTTCATCACCATCACACTGTCCGGTGAAGATTCCGTTTGCCAGAACATTATGGTCCTGGTCAACCGTGAGACAGTATACCCGCTCGTCAGGGCAGGGAATATAATCAATGGAAATAATCCTATCACTGATTATCACTCCTCCTTCAAAAACCGGAACTGCGTCACCGACGGAGAGCTCAAGAGCTCTTATCTTACGAAGGTAGGTAATATCCCAGACCAGCATGGCATGGTCTGGTGTAACATCAAGCGTCTTTCCCCGTCCGGTTTCAAACCTGATAAGATTTGCAGGAGCCTTGTGTACTGATACCGATGTAACCTTCCGCAGATGCGGAATACCTCCGGTGTCAACACTTCTGACATGGGCAGGACGAACAGGGTCAGCATAAAATGTCCCGATAGAGTCCACTCCTGCCTGTGAAAGATCCAGGTGTTCCAGGACGAAACGCTTTATCGGAATTTCTTTTAGGATTCCGTCCTCGTATACCTCGATGAGAGTGTCACCGTGAAAACAGTTCCTTCGTTTTGCAGCATGAAAGAACGGATGGCCATATCCGACATTTGCCTTTGAAAATCCTACAATACGTGCCAGAACACCTGCACTGGTATGCGGAGCAAGACCGATAACCAGATGGCCAACAAGATCGGTTCTTTTTTCCAGGCGATAAAACGGAGGCTGACCATATACCTTTTCAAGAAGGTCATCCAGGTATTTCGTGCATGAAAAGAGGTAATCCGCACAACCCTCAGGAACCAGGATATCCTGGGGTGGAAGCTCCAGGATCTGGTCTGGATTTTCCAGGGGAACTCCATAAATATCCTTTTCATACCAAAGTTCCCTCAGCCGCTCAACACTAACCCCCACTTCCCGTGGTCTGAAATGAGTCAGAGGCATGTCAATGATATCAAACCGGATGGTGCCATCTTTAAAAACAAAGAGTTTATGGAGTGATCTGAGAACTCCTTTCTCAATCGGTTCAACCGGTTTATTTCTGGAAACAAGACCTTTTACTCCTTTTACGAGTTCGAGATCCCGTTCCCGGATACCAAGATCAGAAACCGCCTTCTGAAAGAGTTGTTTTATGTTTACGGTATATTCCCGTACTGAAACCGGTTCCATCCCACATTGTGGGCAGATAAGGCCCTGAACTTCAATATTACACCGGGGACAGGAAAGAACCGGAATTGTGTGAGTCCCGCAGATGCATACGTTTGTATACCCTTCTGTGCCGCATGAAGGACATCTTCTGACTCCCATCTCAAGTTGGAGGTACCCTCCGTCGGTATTTGCCTTGTACGTGGTTTTTCCAGCTTCCTGCACCGAGCGTCTTGAACCACCTGCTTCTCCGACCGGAAAGAGAAGATGAGGTGCCGGTTTCATTTCACGGGGCTTAGACTTTCCCGGTCTTCCCATCCGGCCCCCAATCCGGGTTCCTGCCTTTGATCTCATCTTCATACCGGAAAGAAAGATCGCCAGGTCAAGGGAGTTTTCAGGGAGTTCACCCTCCCAGACAGAAATTAAGGAAAGAGTGTCATCAAGACCAAGGCAGCGGATAAATATTCGAAAAGGCTTGATCCTAATCTTCTCATCCCTGACCTGGTGCTCACACAAAACCTGTTCAAGGAGTTCTTTAATCCGGGCATCATACGGGAGAATGAGCACTTCATCCTGAATGCTACCATTTTCATGGATAAAATCAGCCAGTTCTCTTACCTTCGTACATGAAAGGTCATCCCAGAGATACAGGAATTCAGGATGAAGATAGAGTCCTGCTTCACACTGGGCAATGGCCTCATTTTCATCAGCAGGGGAGGTTGTGCCGCCTTCAAGCCGCCACCATGACTGACAGTATGCAGAAGGAACAAGAACATGGTTATTCTCCATGAATTCTCCATAACTGATGAGAATCTCACCAACATCAATGATGTAACTCACTTGGGGGGATAATTCCCTGGCCTGTTTTGCATCACGAACCCTGACCACATCTCCATTGATGAGTCTGACCGTTGGTCCCTGGATACTGTCAACCGGTGAGATTCCTGCAGCTTTTCCCGGACGCTCAATCTTCATCTGGGTTCCGACAGCAAGAAAATCCCCGAGGATATGAAGAGTTGCAGGATGGAGACCAGCTGCTGCAAGACCGGTGTTTCGTGACCGCCCGTATACCAGCCTGAAACCCCCTTCCCTCATCGGGTATGAAAAGACCGGTCTTCCCCCGATGAGATCCCTGAGGAACTTATCCTTAGGATGAATTCCAACCTCTTTTTCTTCAGATGAAGAGCCTCCGGCGGTATGCTGGATCATCTCCTCGAGCCAGTCCCACCCGTCCATCTTCATCTTTTTGACATTTTTCAGCACTTTTGGAGCTTTCAGGGCTAGACCTTCGGCAATAACAAGGGCCATCCCACCCCGGACAGTATTGGTCTCAACCCGTTCGAGGTTCCGGTGTCCTGATACCTCTTCTTTTTCAGTGGGCTCACCATCAATGCAGACCGGACAGTTGCTAATAATAAGACGTATCTCGTATTCAGACGGGAGATACTGTAGACTCATGATGGAATTGTACTGCCTAATCTCCTCGAGATACCGTTCAATCTCTTCCTCTCTCGGCATATACCGGGAGAGGCCAAGGATTCTCCGGACATAATCACCGACAAGAACCGAGAGTGCCTGAGCCGTTCCTCCTGCACTCCGAATAGGACCGGCATAATAAATTGCAAGGTAATCAGTCCCATCGTCGTTTTTCTTTACAGCAACCTTGGCAATTCCTTCTATCGGAGCAGAAACGACACCTTCAGTGAGCAGTGCCATGGCTGTCCGGATAGCATGGTCCAGGATCTCCTCATTATTGGTTTCTCCATACTTTCGTTCGGCAAAATAGTCACCAATGTGCAGACTGGCTTCCTCTCTGGACATGACCGCCTCCAGTTCACGGATCATCTGGGCTACTCCCTTAATCCCCACCTGCGCCTCAACCCGGTCTGCTAGATCATTTGCGATGGGAATTTCCACGGTGGTTTCAGGATCTATTCCGGTTTTCCGGCATGCCTGTGCAGTCTCCATGACCTGTGCCAGACCGGAATTGAGCCGGTCATAATAACTCTGCATTCGGGGTGAAATATCAGCCATAATATTGATTATTCAGATTTACAACGATTAATATTCAAAAGGAAGATTACTGCATTACATTCCTACGGATTGCCTTATCCAGGTTAATCCTGATTTCAGAATTTTCCGGCTCCACATCCTGTGCCTTTTTCAGATAATATACCGCTTCTTCAGGTTTGTCAAGAGCCTGAAGTGAATATGAAAGTCCTAAAAGAAGCGGGATATCTTCCTGGAATGATGGATATGCTGTTTCCAGGGACTTTTCCGCAGAACGGTAATATAACTCTGCCTGAGAATTCATTCCCCTTTCAGCAAGTTCATCCGCCTTTTTTAGTTCCGCAAGCCCTTTAGCACGCCATCCTTCAGCAAAGCCAGGGAGTTTCTCGACTGCATTCCCGAAACTCTCGATAGCCTTCTGATATTCCTCTTCATTCATCCACCGGTTTCCTTCTTCAAACATACTCCTGGCATCCCTGGCTGTAAGACCGCCCATCCACGGCATTACAAAGAGCTGGACAAGAATGATGATGGCCATAAAAAGGGTGACATAAAAAAGGACAACCTGTAAAATCCGGGGAATGTTAGATTTTTTTACCTCGCTTTTCGTATATCCGGTCCCATACGGATCTTTTGGAGGACGATATGACTGATGGATGTGTGAATAATACCAGGTTCTGGGATCGCGATATCTCCTGTCGCCAGTGTAATATCTCCCATAATCTGACTCATCAGCCTCAAGGAGGGAGAGATCATATGCTTCCCTTTTTTTTGGATCTTTTAAAACCTGGTATGCTTCGTTTACTACCTTAAAAAGTTCTTCAGCTTCAGGGCTGCCACACACATCAGGGTGTAGAACCTTTGCCAGTTTTCGGTAAGATGCCGTGATATCTTCAGGAGATGCATCTCTTTTTACGTTCAGAACTTCGTAATATGACTCACCGGGTTCAGGCATCAGCTGCTTCTCAGTATCAGGATACTACTACGTTAAACTATCCTGTCAATAAAAAAGGAAGATGATCAGGGAGTACAGGCTGCATCAATACACGCTTTGGTAGTTCCGATTACCGCCCCGGCCCCGCACATCGTAGGAACATATGAAAGAGCCTTTCCACTATTTACCATAATTTTTCCATACCGTTCAAGAGCTGGCGATACCACCATACAGGTATCAGCATATACCCTGGCGCCGGATTGTTCAATTTTCCGAACGCTATCAGATTGTCTATTTATGACATCACGTGAAGAAAAGATGTATAATGGTCTTTTTACCATGCAACCCTCCAAAAGCCCGGCTATATAATCCAGTTCTTCAGGAGAGCAGTGCGGACAACCAATTGCTACAGCATCGGGGATTTCATTGATGAATAACTTTTCAACTTCTTTTGCCTCGATGACAAATTCTTCAAGTCCCGCAGATGCATAATTGAAGACCCTGGCCTCGGGAGTGATTCCCTGCACATGATAGAGAGCAACTGCTCCGGTAGCTGCCATCGCAGCCCCGAGGTTTTTAAGCTGGTCACGTCCTGGACGAATCCCAGAGAACAGGGGTATCCGGTTCCCTGATATCTTTCCCGCAAGAAATCCGAGAGCCCCGTACCATGATGCATCAGGATTATCCGGTTCATCAAGGACCCTGATATGGAGCTGCGGGTTTCGGTTTTCTACCAGGTGAAGACCATATTTTGGTGTTTTACCAATAATTGCAGCTGCAAGGGCTGAAGGTCCGCCCTCACGGTTTGTTCTAGCCCCGATGACCGAATTTGCATAACTTACTGCCGACGATTCAGACCAGGCGAGATGATCCCCATATTCGGTGATATACAGGTAATAAGGAGTGCAGGTACATTCAAGCCTGATGCCAAGTGCCTCATATGAACGAATAACTTCCAGTTGTTTTTTGGCAAACTCCGGCTCAATTTTCATCTCTTCCCATCGGATCCTATCCATTCCCACCGGATTTAACACCGCAGGGACACTCGCCCTTGCATGTAGTCCCCTAAGCCATTCAAGACCCCATTCTCCGATTGTCTTGTAAGAGGCACCTGAAACCTGTGCACTCCTGACAGGAACCATTTCATCTGCACCGAATACCTTCCCGACCCCGACAAGGATCTCCATGAGCTGCTGCCTTGTCTCTCCTTCTTCACCATTTAAAATGGCCTCTTCTTCAGGAGTCAGATACATTAACAGTCCTCCCAAACTGCACGGACAAATTCAGTCTCTTTTCCAAGTTCCATGGTTGCATCAATACCCATTTTCACATTGAGACCGTCCCCGATCCGGGAAGGATCAAGAGAAGAACCCCTGACTCCGGGAATAATCAGGGTATCCCGGTCAGCCCGGACCCTGGTTGCGATGGCAAATTCTACATCGGAAGGATTTGCCGGGTTAATATCAGTATCTACGATAACAACATGCTTTAGAGAAGTGTGTGCTGCAAATGCTGCCATGATAGCATTTTTTCCATCACCTTCAGTCCGTTTTTTTATCTGGACCACACCATGAAGGTATCCGCATCCACCTTTTGTCAGAACCACATCCGTAACTCCGGTCACTCCGGCAACAGAACGGTAAATAAGGGGCTCGTAGGGAGAACCCATGAGTACTTTGTGCTCATCTCCGGCATTCACAAGACCATGGTAGATAAAATCAGGTTTTGTATACATCCCGGTAAGTTCTATGACCGGCTGGATACGCTCCGGATCATAGGTCCGGGTGATGTCAACGTATGGACCTTCAACGGAGGTTTCAGTGCCGATATACCCTTCAAGGATAATCTCTGCCTCCGGAACCCGGACTCCGTTCGGAAGGGTATACACAGGAATCTCACCCCCGAGCAATTCTGCAGCGTACAAAAGTTCCATATTCTCCGGAACCCTGCTACAGCTTGCAAAGAGCACCAGCGGGTGCATACCGATAACAACGGCAACCGGAAGTCGCTCGCCATTTGCGAGTGCTCTTTTATGCAGGGTATGAGTATGTCGGCCTTCAACCAGTCGTGCAACAAGACGGTCTTTTCCGCATTTAAGCATCCGGTGAACAGATGCATTCTCAACTCCATCGTACCTGGAAAAGACAACTCCTGAATTGAGGTACCTCCCTGCTTCCCCCGGATAATTTTCCATGATGGGTATTTCATCAAGGTTTACCGGACGAAGAGGAAGTGTTCCGGCATCCTTTACTTTACCGTCATACCGGCATTTTGCAAGTGTTGGAACAAGTGAATCCGGAGTTACATCAAGAGCTACAGAAATCGCTTCCCTGCTTGCAACAAGATTCATAACCGCTTTCTTACCGTCAAGATTGTGAAAAAACACCAGTTTATCTGTGTTAAAGGCAATTTTTGGTGCTTCAAATCGTGATGAAACAGGTTCATGTATGTCAGTTACAAGACCCCTCGCTCTCATTTGTTCAATAAATGTTCTCATGTAAAACCACTCCATCTGCCGCCTATCGTGTGTTCAATATTCAGGTGATCAAGTATCCGGGCAACCACTGCGTCAACAAGTTCCGTGATATCATTCGGACGGTGATAAAATGGAGGACTTGCGGTCATGATCAGGGCACCGGCATCATGTGCCTTTAGCATATTTTCCATGTGAATCCGGGAAAGAGGATTTTCTCTCAAGAGAAGAATACACGGTCTTCGCTCTTTGAGAGTTACATCAGCAGCTCTTGTCAATAGATTTGGGGTAAATCCGTGGGATACTGATGACAGGGTTTTCATACTGCAGGGAGCAATGACCATACCATCATGACGAAAAGAACCGCTTGCTACAGGGGATGCGAGATTATCCGGCGAGTGAAGAATAAGATCCGGCTCATCAAATATTACTCCTTCATGCCGAGCAATATCCTGAGCAACAGGGGTAATGATGACATGGACTTCAGCTTTTCCTGATAGGTAAAATAAAAGCCGCTTTGCATACAGCATACCCGAGGCACCGGAAATCCCAACGACAATCTTTGGACTCATATATTACTCCTGAATGTTCCTCATTCTGCAGTTTTCACACAGGAGAGATTGAACATTCTCTCCACATACTCCTGCAGGTATCTTTCTCTACATCAATATGAGTATTTCATCTGCATGAGAAGGGGATAAGAGGGATCATTTTTCGCGCATAGAAGATAATTATGACAGGGCATAACAAATACAGCGCGCTAAGGATTTATCGGATCCAATATATTGAGGTAAACCATTAATATGAAAATTATGCCCTGTTTTCCGGTCAGGACGATATTCGAAGCCTTGATTGGAAATGATAGTATTTAATAGAGCTAAGCGTACAGATTAGCACATATATCATGTGAACGGTTCACCTGATTCTACCAGGAGGACCTGCGGATGGGAGGCGTAATGATGAAGATATGGAAATATGTGCCAATTATTCTGCTCATTCTTCTATGTGGTGCGGTCACTGCAGAGGAGATTGTGTTTACTCCGTCAGGGGTATCAGAAGAGGAAATTCAGGCGGGGGACATCACGTTCACCACCCCGCAAAGTACAGGCAGCGGTATTGAAATCCTGGCGGTTTCACAAAATCCGGATGAGTATACAGTTTCCAATGTGGTTACTGTTGATACCTCAATATTTGATTTCTCCTCAGAGTCATGTGGGGGATCTGAGAAGCAGATCACGTTCGGTAACCTCAATCATGTAAATCCACGGGTTTGTGATGGAAGAGTGGTTTTTGAGGAGTGGAGCGCCGGGGTTTCAGCTGTCGGACTTTATGACATTGAGTCTGCGAGTCTGTATCCGGTCTATCCAGGAAAACTTCAGCAGAGTAATCCTGACATTTCTGGAAGAATCGTGGTATATGAACAGGCCGGACCGACATCTAATCCTATTACCAATATTGCCGGATATGACCTGCAGACAGATACAGCTGCAACAATTTCATCTTCAACTTCAAACCAGAACCAGCCGGTAATTTCCGGACGGTATATTGCCTGGGTAGACTGGAGAAAAGGGAATGCTGATATTTATATGGCAGACCTGAATTCAGGTACCAGCGATTATGTAACCAAGGATCTCGCCGAACAGAAAAACCCGGACATATCAGGAAATTACATCATTTGGGAAGACTGGAGAAACGGCAATGCCGACATCTATCTGTATGATATCGTTGCAGAAAAGGAGTACCAGCTGACAAACGATCCGAATAACCAGAGAAATCCACGTATCAGTGGAAAGATAATCGTCTGGGAGGATGACCGTAACGGTATTTCTGATGTCTTCGCAATGACACTTGATACATTCCAGGAATATCAGATAACAGATGCAAAATTCAAGGCAGTAAATCCGGATGTCTCCGGTCCACTGGTTGTCTGGGAAGAATACCGGTACGGTAATGCCGACATCTTCCTCATCGACCTTATCACCGGAAAAATCTACCAGATTACCACAAACCAGGGAGATCAGAAGAACCCGTCAATTTACGGAAATTATCTTGTATGGCAGGATTATCGTACAGGAACTGCAAATATTTTCCTCTACACCTTCTCTTCCCAGAGTTCAGCAGGTAAATATCAGCTCTATGGATCTGCCCTGCTTGGTGGATCTGCAGCTCCGGTAGGAACAAAAATTACCGCATTAATTGATGGGATTGTCAGAGGAACATATACCGTCCAGCAATCAGGACAATATGGTTCTTCATATGGCCCATATCTTGAAATTCCGATTAGTTCAGCAGATGCAGGAAAAACAATTTCATTTAAACTGAATGAATACCAGGCTGACCAGGTGGTAACCGTTGGAACAGGAGGAGTTGCAAAACTTGACCTGAGTGCTCCCTATTCCACTCCAATTCAGACCTACACCCTCTCTGGAAATGTTCTGGTAAATAATCTGCAGGCTCCTGTCGGAACAATTATTTCGGCATCCATTGACTCGCAGGTAAGAGGACAGGTAACCGTAACCAGTACCGGTTCCTATTCAAATCTAAATATTCCGGTAAATCAGAATGATGTTGGAAAAACCATCATATTTACCATAAATTCTGGTGGCTCATACCTCCAGGCAGCACAGACAATCACCGTCGGTCAGCAGATAGGCGGATGGTTTGATCTGACCTTTGGAACAAACCCAGTTCAGACAACATACATCTTTAGTGGTACTGCATTACTTGACGGACAGTATGCAAGTGCTGGAACCGTAATTTCTGCACTCGTTGACAACCAGGTCAGGGGACAGGTCACCATAACAAGTGCCGGACAATACAGCAACCTGAATGTTCCCGTATACCAGAGCGACAATGGGAAATATCTCTCCTTTACTGCCCAGTGGAACGGAGCAACATATACTGCCGGACAGCAGGTGACACTTTCAACAAAGCAGGGAGATATCATCATCGCATCTGCAGATGTCTCCACAGAAAGTGCAGCAATTCAAAAGAAACTTGATCTTACCTTTACCGTTTCCGCCCAGACAAAATATTCATTCTGGGGCAGGGCCAGCCAGGACGGATCCCCGTTACCTGCAGGGACCACCATCTATGCTCTGATTGATAACCAGATCAGAGGACAGATATCCACCCTTTCTTCAGGTTCATATGGATCTGATTACGGACCGTACCTTGATGTTCCGGTAACCAATGCAGATATTGGAAAAACCATCAAATTCCAGACTGCTTCAGGAGCTGAGGGAGACCAGAGCCAGCTTGTTGTCAGCGGAATGAAGGTTCAGAAAAATATCAATTTCAATTCCAAATCATCAGGTTCAGCTGATTTCTCCGCAATCCCGACACAGGGAAATACTCCATTAACTGTCAAGTTCACAGATAAATCATCAGGTAATCCAAAGTCATGGTACTGGGACTTTGGTGATGGAACTACTTCCACTGAAAGAAGCCCGACACATGTCTATACAAAGAACGGTGTGTATTCAGTCGGCCTGATGACAACACTCTGGAACGGACAGACAAAGACATCAGTCAAGCAGAACATGATAACCGCAGGTATTGTAAGTCCGCCTGAAGCCCAGGTCAGTCTGAACCAGGGTTGGAACTTTATTTCTGTTCCAAAAATGCTTGTAGACGGCCAGAATACCGCAAAATCACTGTTCGGGCATGTGGATGTCGGAGGTCACAGCATTTTCACATATAATCCAAGAAGCAAGACCTGGAACACGGTGAGTGCAGGCACTGTTATCAATCCACTCGATGCAGTCTGGATTTATTCAACCAAGAAAGATGCAGTATACCTCTACTTTGCCCAGGATGCCTTACAGATTCCACCGACAAGAAAACTTGTAAAGGGATGGAACACTTTCGGAGTTACCAGCCTGAATACAGTTCCGGCAAATAACGCCCTGCTCTCAGTAAAAGACCAGTGGATTTACATTATTGGATTTGATTCTTCAATTCAGCGGTATCAGGGTACGATAATGAACGTACCGGAAAGCAATACAAACTCCCTGTATCCGGGGTACGGATATTGGATCTACATGAACGAGGATGGAGATCTCGCTGCAATTGGGATATAAACGGGAATTACGGAGGTTGAAAAGAGATGAGATTCGCAATACAATCAATGGCGGTTCTTCTCCTCCTGCTGCTGGTGCCTTGTCTGGCAGATGATGAGGGAGTGGATTTCGAACCGGTTGTAAGTTTTTCAGCAGAAGAACTGATAGCACAGGCACCGGGTATTGAAGAACAGATGTGTTTTGATTCGGTGTATGACTGGGATCCCCGGGTAGATGGACAGTATATCACATGGACCCAGTATGAGGGCCAGGGCAAGGTCTGGTTCTATGACATGAAATCTGGAAACAGAGGGATGGTTGCCAATATTTTAAGCGACCAGAACAACCCGGACGTTTCGGATGGAATAATAGTCTGGGACGATAACCGGCATGGAAATTCGGATATCTACTACTACAACATTGAGATGCATAAGGAAGATCCGGTTTGTGTAGATACAACGAATAAATTCAGGCCTGCAATCTCACATGACATGGTCGTTTACGAAGATTTTGGAAACGATGATATCAGAGATATCGCTTTTACCAAAATTGGATCAACCGGAACTCCGGCTTACATCAATGCAAATGACAAAGATAAAGCCAACCCGGACATTGAAGGGGAATGGATTGTCTATCAGCAGCTTGATGACAACAATAATGACTGGAATATTTATCTCTACAATTACGATACTCAAAAGACCATTCAGGTAACCCGTGATATCAATATTCAGCAGAACCCCCGGATTTCTGAAGATTACGTAGTCTGGGAAGATAACCGGAACGGCAAATGGGATATCTTCATGTATAACATCAAAAAGGACATGACTACCGCCGTGACCTTTGATGATTATGATGATGTTGAACCCGCAGTTTCAGGATCCAAGATAGTATGGACAAGATATGACCAGGAACAGAATAGCGATATCTACATGGTCGATCTTTCTATCCCGAAGACCTATGCAGTCTGCGTAGGCCCTGGAAATCAGATTCGTCCGGATATCAGTGTTGACAAGATTGTATGGCAGGATGACCGGTTTGGAAACTGGGATATCTTCCTGTATACTCTGGAACCTACAACACCATTTACTCCATATCAGTTCTATGGACCGGTTACGTTCAATTACCTGCCGGCACCAATCGGGACAAACATCATTGCAAAAATTGATGGGGTGACAAAAGACTCGATAACTACCACCCAGGAAGGATACTATGGTGGAGAAGGCAGTATGGCTGACCAGCTCACGGTAGATATCCTCCAGGCAGACATTGGAAGACAGATTACATTCTGGAGTGAAGGCATTCAGGGTTCACCATCAATTACCGTCACTGGAGACGGTTCCATGCTGGAACAGCCACTCAACTTTGTATATGCCCAGCCCCTCGGTAACCTGTATTTCTATGGAGCGGTTAGTATTGACGGTCAGCCTGCAGCAAAAGGAACCGTTCTGAAAGCGGTCATTGACGGGGTTGTCAGGGGTTCATACGAAATAACCCAGAGTGGTCAGTACGGTGGCCAGTATGATACCGATCCGGCCCTGACTGTTCCAATTACCGTGAACGATGTAGGAAAACATGTCACCTTCATGGAGGGTGAATACACCGCTGACCAGACTTTCCAGATAACCAGTGGAGGAAGGTTCCAGCAGGATCTTACCATTACCACAATTCCACCGATGAACCCATACGAATTTTATGGGTATGTGCAGATTGAAGGACAATCTGCCCCAATCGGTACAGTAATCGAAGCGAAAATCGATGGTAAGACCGTAACAACCTATGTAACCCGGTATTCAGGATCATATGGAGCTCCAGGTCAGAATCCTGATGATCCCCGCCTGATAGTTCCGGTCACTGAAGCTGATGCAGGAAAGACCATATCATTCTGGATGGGCACCCTGCAGGCAGGAACAAACCAGGTAATCACCCGTGGAGGAGAGAGAATTCTCAGGAAAGACCTTTATTTCTCCTCTTCCCCACAATTTATCAACGCAGATTTCACTGCTTCACCAAGGAGCGGACCAGCTCCGCTGACCGTGCAGTTTACCGACCTCTCAACCGGAAACCCAACTATGTGGAACTGGGACTTCGGGGATGGAGGCATCATTCCGGCTGATGCAAATGCATCATGTGTAGACGGGGACTGCATTAATATTGCAAATCCAAGACACACCTATGCAAAAGAGGGGACATACACTGTTACTCTTACTGCATCAAGCCAGTTCGGATCTGATACCGAAACTAAACAGGCGTTTATTACAGTCGGACAGGTAACTCCTACCATAAACGCAGACTTCACAGCAGCACCAAGGAGTGGAGTAGCACCACTCACCGTGCAGTTTACCGACCTCTCAACCGGAAATCCAACCATGTGGTACTGGAATTTCGGAGACGGGGGAATCATTCCGGCTGATGCAAATGCATCATGTGTAGACGGGGACTGCATTAACATTGCAAATCCAAGACACACCTATGCAAAAGAGGGAACATACACCGTTACTCTTACTGCATCAAACAGTTACGGATCTGATACCGAAACCAAGCAGGCATTCATTACCGTCGGACAGGTAACCCCGACCATCAATGCTGACTTTACGGCATCACCAAAGAGTGGAGCAGTGCCACTCGCTGTGCAGTTCACCGACCTATCAACCGGAAACCCGACCATGTGGTACTGGAACTTCGGAGACGGGGGAATCATTCCGGCTGATGCAAATGCTTCATGTGTTAACGGGGACTGCATTAACATTGCAAATCCAAGACACACCTATGTAAAAGATGGAACATACACAGTCACTCTTACTGCATCAAACCAGTTCGGATCTGACACTGAAACAAAATCAGGTTATATTTCCGTTGGCAGTAGTCCAATACCATCTGATTCAATACCGATTTATCCAGGATGGAACTTTGTCTCTGTTCCAAAGAAACTTGCACCTGGAAAAGACACTGCAGCAATTTTCAGCCATATACAGGTTGATGGACACAGCATTTTCCAGTACGATGCAGGAACCGGACAATGGATGACCCTTAGTGCATCCAGCCAGCTAAAACCGCTCGATGCTGTATGGATTTATTCACGGACTGCAAATTCTGTGCCTTTAACCTATGATACTGATCCGCTCACAACACCTCCGACAAAAGAACTCCGGAAAGGTTGGAATGCGATTGGATTTACAGGTCTTGAATCACTTGAAGCTAAATTCACGCTTCTTTCGGTGCAGGATAAGTGGATCAACTGTCTTGGCTTTAGTGAAGAAAAACAGCAGTATGATGAGATGATTATTAAGGGTCGAAATGACGATGCACGACTCTACCCATTCAACGGGTACTGGCTGTTTATGTCTGATGTAGGGACACTGGCTGCTATTTCAGCATAATTTTTTTTTGGTGTAGAAATGGGGGGATTATGGGATGCAAAAAGATGTAGAAAACAGATGGATATCATTAAGTCGACATGAGGTAACTTACGATTTGCAGAGGTGTGTCTGGAACACATTTCGCAATAACTGGTGGTGGGAAGAATGACAAAAATAGTGTATACGCTGGCTCTATTCCTCATGCTCATCCTTGCGGCATCGGGTGTAGTATCTGCAGGAGGATTAGAGCAGGCTGTAACAAACGGTGCCGGGGAGGCCATTTGCGATGGTCCTGGCGGCGCTTGTATTATTGCTGATTTTATCGGGAGCCCGACTGACGGAGTTGCTCCTCTGAAGGTCCAGTTCCTTGATTCATCAACCGGATATCCGGCAATGTGGACTTGGGACTTTGGAGACGGTACTACTGAAGCAGGGCCTGCAAACCCGGTTCATATCTACGAGGAACCAGGTATTTATACCGTGACCCTGACTGCTACCAGCATTAGCGGAGCGAGTAGCACAAAGATCAGGCAGGAATACATCATTGTGAGGGACAAGAATGCTTTGGTTGCAGACTTCCTCGCAAACCCGACCTATGGAAAAGCTCCTCTCCTTGTCCAGTTTACTGACTGTTCAAAAGGTGCTGTAAAGGAGTGGAAATGGGACTTTGGAGATGGCGGTACAGCATATGAACAGAACCCGACTCATGTGTATCAGAAACCGGGAAAATACACGGTAACATTAACAGTCAGCAGCCCGACAGCAGGGACCAGTACAAAGGTGAAAGAAAAGTACATCATTGTAGAAGGAACCTGTGTCATCGAAGCACGGTTTAACGCTGAACCTTCATCAGGTGAAGTTCCCTTAACCGTGAGGTTTACTGATCTTTCAACCGGAGGGCCAACCATGTGGGCGTGGGACTTTGGGGATGGAACCACCGATATGGTAGCAAATCCGGTTCATACGTACACGAGTCCGGGAACTTATCAGGTTCGCCTGACAGCTTCCAGTCAGACTTGTGAATCTGGAATCAGTGAAACAACGATAAGAGTTACTCCAAAGGCAATCAAAGCTGATTTCTTAGCTGAACCAAGAACTGGGGAAGCTCCGCTGACCGTTCAGTTTACAGACCTCTCTACCGGAAACCCGACCATGTGGAACTGGGATTTCGGAGATGGAAACATAATTCCGGCGTCTGAAAACGAATCCGAAGTTGGCATGGACTGTCATGGAGGAAAGTGTCCGCCACCACAGAATAATGTGGCAAATCCAAGACACACCTACAGGTATCCCGGAACATATGCAGTTACACTGACGGCATCAAACCAGTATACGTCGGATACCGTTACAAAAACTGAATACGTAACCGTTTCACCAAAGGCAATCGTTGCAGATTTCTCTGCCGTTCCAAGAACAGGTGAAGCTCCACTGACCGTTCAGTTTACAGACCTCTCAATTGGAAATCCGACCATGTGGAACTGGGATTTCGGGGATGGAAATATTATTCCAGCGTCTGAAAATGAATCCGAAGTTGACATGGATTGTCATGGAGGAATATGTCCGCCACCACAGAATAATGTGGCAAATCCAAGACACACTTACCGGTATCCCGGAACATATGCAGTTACACTGACGGCATCAAACCAGTATACATCGGATACCGTTACAAAAACTGAATTTGTGACCGTTTCGCCAAAGGCAATCGTTGCAGATTTCTCCGCAGACCCAAGAACTGGTGAAGCTCCGCTGACTGTTCAGTTTACAGACCTCTCAATTGGAAATCCGACCATGTGGAACTGGGATTTCGGGGATGGAAATATTATTCCAGCGTCTGAAAATGAATCCGAAGTTGACATGGATTGTCATGGAGGAATATGTCCGCCACCACAGAATAATTTAGCAAATCCAAGACACACTTACCGGTATCCCGGAACATATGCAGTTACACTGACGGCATCAAACCAGTATACATCGGATACCGTTACAAAAACTGAATTTGTGACCGTTTCACCAAAGGCAATCGTTGCAGATTTCTCTGCGGACCCAAGAGTAGGGAATGCCCCGCTTTCCGTCCGGTTTACCGATCTTTCCACAGGAAATCCAACCATGTGGGCATGGGACTTTGGTGACGGATCTACTGACATGGTGGCAAATCCGACCCATTTGTATACAGTTCCAGGTACCTATTCCGTAACTCTTACCGCTTCAAACCAGTATACTTCAGATACCGTCACGAAGACCCAGTTAGTTACGGTAAACGATGCATCCATTGATGCTGATTTCATCGGAACACCAACAACCGGATATGCTCCACTGACCGTTCAGTTTACAGATCTCTCAACAGGAAACCCAACCATGTGGAACTGGGATTTCGGGGATGGAAATATTATTCCGGCTTCTGAAAATGAATCCGATGTTGATACGAATTGTGTAGGAGGAACATGTCCACCACCACAAAACAATGTCGCAAATCCAAAACACACATACCGGTATCCGGGAACATACACCGTTACCCTGACTGTTTCAAACCAGTATGGGACAACAGATACTGAAACTAAACAGGCATACATTACCGTTTCAGCAAAAGCCATCATAGCAGACTTTGATGGTAATCCAAAATCCGGATGTGCCCCGCTTACCGTTCAGTTCACAGATATGTCTTCAGACTCACCAACCATGTGGAACTGGGATTTCGGAGACGGAAACATTGTTCCGGCATCTGAAAATGATTCTGAAGTTCAAACGGAATGTAAAGGTGGAAAATGTCCGCCACCATACAGCTGGGGAAACCCGAAGCATACCTACACAGTTCCGGGAACATACACCGTTACCCTGACAGCTTCAAACCAGTTCGGTGCAACCGGAACGGTAACCAAACAGAATTTCATTACTGTTGAAAGTTGCCCGCCGGTAAAAGCTGACTTTAATGCAGTCCCAAGAACAGGGGAAGCACCTCTTACCGTAACCTTTACGGATCTCTCAACAGGAAACCCGACCATGTGGAACTGGAACTTTGGTGACGGCTCCACAGATATGGTGGCAAATCCGGTGCATACCTACACAAAAGAGGGAAAATATACCGTCACTCTTACTGCATCCAGTAAATACGGATCAGACACCATATCAAAGTCTGAATTCATCACCGTGGCAACACCGTATGATGATAATATTCCGATTTCAGGAGGATGGAACTTCATATCAGTCCCGAAAAAACTGGCTCCCGGATTTGATACCGCTTCAATCTTTAATTGCGTGGACTCAGCAGGGCACAGCATGTTCCAGTACAATACCGGCGAACACCTGTGGTATGTAATGGATCCGACAACTCCGGTTAAACCGCTCGAAGGATTCTGGATTTATTCACAGGGAACCTCATCGGTCCCACTGAAATATGATAAAAACCCTGTCCAGACTCCTCCGACAGCCTACCTCAAGAAAGGATGGAATGGCATCGGATTTACCGGAAAAACTCCGATTGAGGCGAAGTTTACTCTCCTCTCCGTTCAGGATAAGTGGGTAAACTGTGCAGGATTTAATGCACCAGCCCAGCAGTATGATCCGATGATAATCAAGGGCAGCAATGATGCAACCCTGATGTACCCCTACCGTGGATATTGGTTATACATGACCTCAGACGGAGTACTGGCAGCAAACGCTGCATAACACTTTTTTTTAAATTAGTCGTTCCTGTTTTGTAAAGGGCTTAATACTCAGCACAGAACGTGCAGCTTCTGATACTACATCAGTAAGGCCTTCAGGAGCATAGACCCCAAGTCTCCATTGACTCCGCCGGGTTTCATTCAAAGTCGTGACAAGAGGAGATACTTCCTCAAGGGGATACAGGGAGTTCCTGTCCTGGACTTCTACTTCCATCCAGATATCACGGGGAAAAGCGGGAATATCAACCAGAACCTGTTCAGGATCTACACCTGCTTCTTCTGCAACTTTTTCTGCAAGGGTACGCTCATGAAGAAATGATTCTGAGGTAAGCCGGTGAGCTTCCCGGACATTGTCTTTTCCAATGTATACTGCCCGCTTATAGAGGTGACGTTTATACAAATCCTGTGCAAGTGATGCAACAAAAGGATCCTCAGCATGAAGCAACTGTTGCATACAGCCCCCGTCATCTGCTTGTATCATAGCCGGAAGGAGCGTATGAGGAGAAGATTTGATGAACTGGTAAACCGCCATCGTAAACATCTTCTCGGCAATCCTGCTCACATGATGATAGTACACCGCCGGACGCATGAGAGTTCTGGCTATCAGAAGTGACTCAGCTGCCTGGACTCCGGACTCTTCCAGAATAATTCTGGAGTCAGATAGTCGCATGGCCCGAATAAGCCGCATTGCATCCACGGTACCATAGGGAACACCGGTGTAATGTGCATCACGGAGCAGGTAGTCCATCCGGTCAACATCAAGATCTCCATGAATGATTCCGGAGCACGGATGGGTTCCATTGATTAACTGGTAAATACTGTCCGGATCAAGGTCAGCAGCCGAAAGGGCTTCGGCTAGAAAATCTCCTTTCAGACAATCCAGAATATCAGTGTGTTCTCTTCCAAGAAACTCTACAGATAATCCCTCGATAGCATGAGAAAACGGCCCATGACCGATATCATGCAAAAGACCTGCTGCTGTTACATGCCTCTCGTCTTCTCTGGAGATTTCCAGACGTTGTGCCAGGGCATTCGCAAGGTGCATGGTTCCAAGTGAGTGCTCAAACCGGGTATGATGTGCGCCAGGATAAACCAGAAAAGAAAAACCCAGCTGCCTGATATACCGAAGACGCTGCACCTGTGGTGTATCCAGAAGAGGAAGAAAAGAAGAATCAACCTGGATATACCCATGGACCGGATCCTTAATTGACTTCACTTCGGTCCCCGCATGAGTTATGATCAGGAAGGTAACATAGAAAAGGATGATCACGTTTCTATCCGGCGGAACAGGGACTCCGAAATTATTACAGGGAGCACGAAATATTCTTGATGATGCTGATATTTCTGTTATCGTAAATACCGGCGAGGATATCTGGTACCAGGGGGGTCATATCTCCCCTGATGTGGATACGGTCATGTACCTGTTTGCAGGTATTCTGAATACCGATACCTGGTGGGGGTTAAAAAGTGACACGTTTATCACCAACGAGATTCTCATGAGGGCGTATCCGGACTACTATATCTCAATTGGAGATAAGGATCGTGCGGTGCACATTTTACGAGCTGAACTCCTGGAAAAAGGAATGACCCTGACAGATATCACAAAAAACCTATGCGGTTTTTTTGAGGCGAAAGGAAATATTCTCCCGATGTCTAATGTTCCGTGGACGACGTATATCAGAACTTCAGACGGGGAGATGCACTTTCAGGAATATTGGGTTAAACACCGGGGAACATGTGAAATTTTAGAGATAATTCATAAACCACCAACGCCTCCTTTGGCAACTTCGGAAGTACTGGATGCAATTCATAAAGCTGATGCGGTTATCATCGGACCGAGTAATCCGGTAACAAGTATTCTCCCCATACTTTCCTGCACCGGAGTAAGGGAAGAACTCAAAAAGAAAAAAGTCATCGCAATCAGTCCGTTTATTGGTGATAGTCCGGTATCCGGTCCTGCTGCCGGACTCATGCAGAGAACGGGTTATTCTGCTGATTCAAGAGGGGTGAGGGAGATTTACGGCGACCTAATTGACCATTTTATCCAGGACATACGAGATTCCATTATTGTTCCGGATGCACTTCACTATGACACGCTCATGAAATCACCAAAAATTGCAGAGGATCTAATGAGAGAGATTCTCTCCCTTATATCAGTACATTGATCCGCTGAATAATGAGAGAAAGAGCCTTAAAAGGAACTGGATGATATTTGATATCAGTTCTTCACCAAGAAGATCCTCAAGATCAAAATTATCACTCATCCCGTATTCCTGCTCACCCCAATCCTCACTCACCGAAGAAAGATCAGTATACTCTGAGTAATCTGTTTCCTCAGCGCCTGTCAGAGAGGCAATACAAAGGAATACAAAACAAAAAATAATGGCTGTAATGCCACGAATAGACCGCATACAGTGATATTAACCTATACAATAATCTACCTTATCATTGCCGGGCTGCACGATCCAGAAGATCTGTTGCGCTACTAGAGGCTCCGGTAATAATCTCCTGTTCCTGTGGGATATAACCCTCGTACATCAGAATTTTTCCATTACAAATTACTGTTTGAACAGTACATCCAAGTGCTGAATACGCGACATTTGATACCGGATTGTGCAGAGGGACCATGGACGGGTGGTTAAGAGAGAGCAGACATATATCTGCAGAAAGTCCGGGCTTAATTTCTCCGGCGCTATACCCAAGAGCCCTTGCTCCTGATGATGTTGCCATGGAAAGCACTTCTCCTGCAGGTAATAGGGTATCAGAATTCCAGAAAAACTTCTGGCATATTGCAGCGGTCTTCATCTCTTCAAACATGTCAAGGTTGTTGTTCGAAGAGCATCCGTCAGTTCCGAGACTGACATTTACCTTCTTTTCTGATAAGTGGTGGTACGGCATGGCCCGACCTGTTGCCAGTTTCATATTACTGACCGGATTGTGAGCAATATGAGCACCCCGTTCTCCAAGAAGCCTGCAGTCATCTTCAGTAAGCCAGCATCCGTGGGCTGCAACCGTTCGTGAAGAAAGACAGCCGGTTTTATCCAGAAGTGCGGCAGGTGACATGCCATTGGTTTTCTGACAATCATCAACCTCCTGTTTTGTTTCTGCAAGGTGAGTATGGAGGATAATATCTTCATTCCGGCTGTATTCCGCACAGACTTCCAGATGCTGGGGAGGGACTGTATAGGGAGCATGGGGTCCGATTGCAGGTCTGATGAGTGGATTATTTTGTGAGCGGATATGTCTGACCAGATCTTCCGTGGCTTTCATCTCCTGTTCTAATTTTGCCTCATCTCCAAACGTGATGATTCCATGACAGAGAACTGCGCGTATTCCTGCCTCTTCCACTGCCCGTGCGGTATCCTTCATAAAAAAATACATATCATTCATTGCCACGGTTCCGGATCGGATCATTTCCAGACAGGCAAGTTTTGTACCCCAGTAGACATGATCTCCGGTTAAATGCGCTTCGAGCGGCCAGATTTTTTCTGACAACCATTGCTGCAGATGCATATCATCGGCATACCCCCGGAGCAGGGTCATCGCTGCATGCGTATGAGTATTATATAAGCCGGGTATTGCAAGCGTTCCTGACCCGTCAATAATAATATCTGCATCACCCTTGTGTGCATGACTGATATCAGGACCGATTTCCCGGATTGTTCCGGTCTCATCATACCAGATATCTACCTTCCTTTTATCCGGGAGGAGTGTTCCGGTAATCAGGGTTGACCGGGTTTTTGTATATAATTCCAAATCCTTTACTGATGTTGTATCTGGCTGTTTACTCATGATTATAGGGTACTGTCTCCGGACAGCCCTATTAAACCTGATGGTACGACCATCTCCACAAAGGGTTTTCAGCGTCCCCGCTCATTAAGTAAGGGTATAATATGCGAGTTTCAATCAATACCATTACTCCGGATACACCATCAGCCGAAGTTATCGGATGGGCCCATGAAATCCGTGACCTTGGCGGACTTGCCTTTCTCTTAATCAGGGACAGGACCGGGATTCTCCAGGTAACAATTCCAAAAAAGAAAGTAGCACCTGAGATCGCTGAAACAATCCGTGCCATTTCCCGTGAGTCGGTTGTCAGGGTTCGGGGGATAATAAAACCAGAAGGAAAAGCTCCGGGAGGCAGAGAGTTGATTCCTGACCTTATCGAAATAGTCAGTCTTTCTGCAAGCCCCCTTCCTCTCGATGTAGCAGAAAAAGTCCCGGCAGAACTGGATACGAGGCTTGATAACCGGTTCCTGGATGCACGCAGACCGCGTGTATCAGCAATATTTAAGATTCGGAATGCAGTTCAGCATGCAACCCGAAACTTCTTCTTTGATAACGGGTTTATCGAGATAAATACCTCAAAAATTGTCGCTGCAGCAACAGAAGGAGGTACTGAGCTCTTTCCAATCGCGTACTTTGAAAAGGAAGCCTTCCTCAATCAGAGCCCTCAGCTCTATAAACAGATGATGATGGCTGCCGGATTTGAAAAGGTCTACGAAATAGGCCCAATATTCCGTGCAGAAGAACATAACACCACGAAACATCTCAATGAGGCAACTTCAATAGATATCGAAGTATCCTTTACCGACCATATCGGTGTGATGCAGATTCTGGAAGACCTGGTCAGGGACATCTACCAGTTCGTTGATAAAACTTGCAGTGATGCAATAGCCGATATGGATCTTGACACATTTGCAGTTCCTGAAAAAGGATTTCCCCGCCTGCCCTATGCTGAAGCGATCGAAATCGCAGCGTCAAAGTGCGAGGAAGATATCACTTATGGTGACGATATCGGAACAGCAGCAGAAAAGGCAATTGGAGAAGAGATGGGACGGATGTATTTCATTGTTGACTGGCCGTCATCCATCAGGCCGTATTATGCCATGCCCTATGAAAATGATCCGGAAATCTGCAAGGCTTTTGACATGATGCACCCGAGAATGGAACTCTCTTCCGGAGCACAACGTGTCCACCAGTACGATCTCCTGGTTGATCAGATTGCAAAGAAAGGATTAAATCCTGAGAACTTTGAGTTCTATCTAAACCCGTTCCGGTTTGGTATGCCACCACATGCAGGCTGGGGACTTGGAGCAGAAAGGATGGTAACGACAATGCTCGGTCTTCCCAATGTCCGTGAAGCAGTCCTGTTCCCCCGTGACCGTCACCGGGTAGTACCTTAACCATGCAGTCATTTATTCCTGACACAGTTCTGCCGACAACGGTTGTCGGAAGCTTCCCGGCACAGCCTCAGCGAAGCCTGAAAAGTCTTTTTGATCCATTGCACGGAGCGGTTATCACAGCGGTTGAAAGCCAGAAAAAAGCAGGAATTACTATCATCTCTGACGGACAGGTCAGGGGAGACATGATAGGAGTCTTTGCGTCTAAGCTTCCCGGGGTCAGGGGTAATGATGTAATCGGAAAAGTGATGCCTCCGGACCAGGCAATTACCATCCATGATACCCTGTACGCAGTGAGTCAGCACCCTTACGTGAAGGCAATTATCACCGGTCCTTCAACCCTTGCTCATGGGCTTCACATCAGCACAAAACAATACCGAAACAGGGATGAACTCATCCCTGACATTGCATCAGCTCTTATGGTAGAAGCCCGGGGACTTACGAAGACCGGAGCTGTCATGCTCCAGATAGATGAACCAATATTCTCTACCGGTGCAGCATCACTCGAGACCGGAAAAGAAGCCATCAGGATGATTGCAGAGTCAGTATCCATACCGGTCTGCTTGCATGCCTGTGGAAACATTGCCCATATCCTGGACGATCTTCTTGATCTTCCCATCCGGATTCTGGACTTTGAAGGCACTCAAAACCCGGATAACCTGTCTTCTTTCTCTGGAAAAGACCTGAAAGACAAGTATATCGGATACGGCATTGTTGATTCATCTTCGCCTGTTCTGGAATCACAGGATGAAGTAGTAAAACGATTGTGGAAAGGAATTGATATCCTTGGTCCGGAACGGATACTACCTGATCCCGACTGTGGACTCAGAATGCATACACCTGAAAGCGCTTACGCAAAATTGACCCGTCTTACTGCTGCTGTTTCTGAGGTTCGAAAAGAACTGGATACAGGAAAATAATGAAGGACTTGGAAAACACACAGTTAAGGTACCCCAGATGGCATTTGGTATCTCTTCAATGAATGGGAAAGAACTCTTCGCGATAGTAATTTTCATTTCATCAGTATTTATCCTCGGACTTAAACTGATGAACCCGACTCCTCTTGTAATATGGTACACCGGAGAGGATTATATCATTCAGACCGAGCAGATAGGAGACGTATATACCTCAACCGATGTCATCGTACTCATCGCAGCGTCACTAATCATATGTGCAAGCGGACTCTATCTCCTGTTATACGAACAGATACACCCTGCTTTGACTTCTCCGACTCCCCCTTCCCACTATCCGGTGCAGGAAAATACTCCGGCATTGTCACCTCTTGAAGAGCGGAAAAGAAAATGGGAGACTGTTCTTCCTACATTAAAAGAAGATCAGCAGCTCATCTATCAGACCATCCTTGATGCTGATGGAATCATTCCCCAGAGTGATATCGTTGAAAAGACCCAGCTTTCAAAGTCCAATGTCAGCAGATCACTGGATATGCTGGAGAGCATGGGGCTTATAGAGAAAAGAAGAAGAGGAATGGGAAATCTCATCCTTCTGAAGTGAAAAAAATGCAGAATAACCGGGTAATACTCCTTATTGCTCTCCTTTTTTGCGGACTGTTCCTCTCAATCAGTGCAAATTTTCTCATGGGAATTCATACACCGGTCAGGCAGGAGAGTTCACTTCTTGAAAATTACCTGATAATGCAGTCAATGGCCGGAAAAAACGCATCATATGCCAATCAGACCTACATGATCGGTGATTCCGGCATCGTTGTCAGTTTTAATGACATTCTCAATATCCGTGACAACCCGGCACAGGAATCACAAGGGGTTTTAAGTCCGAAACAGCCCCTCACCCTGCCTAAGAGTTCTAACACGACAGTTCCCTGAGTTCTCTTCTGAGAAGTTTCCACCCGGCAACCCGGGGTAACTGATCCATCAGGATAAGTTTTCTCGGGATTTTGTATCCGGCAAGGTACTCACGGGACCAGGATGCCAACTCCTCAAGAGTTAATGACTCTTCTTTATTCCGGAGGACAACAGCAGCAGCCGGGATCTCACCCTTTTCTTCATCCGGACAACCAAAGATTGCAATATCGGCTATTTTCGGGTGACGGATAAGAACCGTTTCAACTTCAGTCGGGTATACCTTCCATCCGGACATGATTATCATATCCTTTTTCCGGTCAGTAATTACCAGCATACCACGGGAATCAATAAACCCGATATCTCCGGTTAAAAACCATCCGTCTTCCAGGAACACTTCCCTGGTCTCTTCAGGACGGTTCCAGTATCCTAACGCTACAGCCGGCCCACGGAGTGCAATCTCTCCAGCTTCCGGAGACAATAGTTCCTTCGCCGGGTCAGAGATATCAACAACCTTTACCTCGGTATACCCGATGGGTTTTCCAACACTGTTATATTCATCAGCAGTCGGGTAATCCTCCGGTCGGATAACCGTACCCGTACCAAGAACAATTGTCTCGGATAGACCGTATGCATTGATGACCGGAATATGGAACCGTTCGTTAAATTTTTTCCAGGTTGGAGAGTGCATCGGACCACCACCACTGATGATGCGGCGAACCGTGGAAAATGAACGTTCAGTTCCGGCAGCTGTCTCACTCAGGGCATGAATTACCGGAGGCATTCCGGCAAGGATGGTAATCCCGTAATCCTCGGTAAGTTTTATGTATTCATCCGGGTGGTACCGTTCCATGATAACATAGGTGCCACCACTCCGGAGGACCGAAAGACCCCAGGAAATACCAACATGGGCCATCGGATAAATCCCAAGGTATATATCAGAACTGACCAGGTCAAGTGCTTCTGCTTCGGCCTGCAATGCCGCAATCCAGCCTCCGTGAGTAAGCATTGCCCCTTTCGGAGAGCCAGTGGTTCCGGAGGTATACTGAATCTGACAGATGTCCTCTGATTTTTTTGGAACCGGACGGAGAGGGGCACAGACTGATGTAAGATGTTCCCAGGAAACCCTGCCTTCCCCTCCAACCTCGATGATATTATCAAGACAGGGACACAGGTCATGCATGCAATCGGTGATATTCCGGGTAGACACTGAACTGATGAGCAGTTTTGCTCCTGAATCCCGGATTACATAGGCCAGTTCTTCACTCCGGTACACAATATTTGTCGGGACTACCACCATTCCAGCACGCCATATTGCAAAATAACTGATGAGATATTCAGGTGAACTGTCAAGATAGATGACAACCCGGTCTCCCGGAGCAAGGCCCATTCCGGGAAGGCTGGCAGCAAGTGAACCGCCCATCCTGTATAAATCAGTAAAACTATAACTCCGGCCGGATTTTGGATGGATTAAGGCCGTTTTAGTGGAGTCTCTCATCATGCAGGTGTCAAGAAAGGTGGCAATATTAAACATAAACCGGAATCGTCACTCCTGTACTAATCTGTACATGTATGTGCCAAGGAGCCATAACATGTTACAATATGTCTTCGAAAAAAAGGGGTTGTTCTGATTACTGGTACTCAGGAGGCTCTGCCTGCTTTGGGATTCCACCTTTGAAGTGAACTTTCACCCTATCATATGCTTCTTTAAGCCGGGAGTTCATCGTAGGATGCACTTTTTCAAGAGCACGCTCAAAATGTTCTTTTCTTATGTAATGGAGCTGCTCCCGCATGGCAAAAATTCCGGCTTCACGACAGAGACCTTCAAGATCAGCTCCAACATACCCTTCAGTTCTCTGGGAAATATCATTGAACAATCGGTGAATTACCGGATCATCGATGGTAATTCTGAGTTTTTCAAAGACTTCAACCAGCATCTTTCTCCTGGCCAGTCTGGACAAAATTCCCTGTGACGGGGAGATTGCCCGTATCCGCTCCTCAAGTTCAGGCCCGGATACATGAACTTCCTGGGTCAGGGAACCGGCAAGAATCTCAAAATCCTCTTCTGTAAAGTTCTGGGTCAGGTCAACCAGTGATTCAAGCACTGAGCCTTCAATTGGAATTAGCCTGGCATGGATCTTCAGGATTTCTTCCCGGTCATTTAAACCAGGCTCTCCGATATAGATAAGCCGATCAAACCTGCCGGAACGAAGCAGTGCAGGATCCACGATGTCAGGCCTGTTCGTAGCTCCCATCACGACAACATCCCTGAGATCAACAAGACCATCCATTTCAGTCAGGAACTGGTTGAGAACACTTTCCATGGTATGGCTGTCACCTGCTGTCCCTCTTGCCGGGGTAAGAGCATCAAGTTCATCAAAAAAGATGATAGCCGGTGAAACCTGGCGTGCTTTTTTAAATATCTCCCGGACTGCCCGCTCTGATTCACCTACCCACTTTGACAGCAGCTGGGGCCCTCGTACTGCAATGAAATTTGCTCCAGATTCATTTGCAACCGCCTTTGCAAGCAAGGTTTTTCCGGTTCCCGGAGGGCCGTATAAAAGGACACCACGGGGAGAATGAATCCCTAAGTCATCATACCGCTCTCTTTTCGTAAGCGGATATTCTACTGCCTCCCTTATCTCTTCAATCGGATCTGAAAGACCGCCTACATCATGCCATCTGATGTTTGATACTTCAAGCATGACCTCACGCATCCCTGACGGAGTAATCTCCCGGAGAGCCTGCCTGAAATCCTTGGCGGTGACCACCATAGTATTCAGTATTTCTTCAGGAATCTCATCTTCATCAAGGTTGATTTGAGGAAGATATCTCCGGAGAGCTCTGATTGCTGCCTCACGGGAGAGTGCTGCAATGTCAGCACCCGTGTAACCATGGGTCCGCTCTGCCAGCTCTTCAAGTCTGACATCATCAAAGAGAGGCATTCCCCTGGTATGGATTTTTAGAATTTCCACCCGATCAGGATTCGACGGAACGCCTATCTCTATCTCCCGATCAAATCTTCCCGGACGCCTGAGAGCCGGGTCAATGGCATCCAGCCGGTTCGTTGCACCGATAACTACAACCTGACCGCGTTCCTCAAGACCATCCATCATTGTCAGCAGCTGGGCAACCACACGCCGTTCAACTTCACCGGTCACTTCCTCACGTTTCGGTGTTATTGAATCAAGTTCGTCTATGAAGATGATAGCCGGGGCATTTTCCGCTGCTTCTTCGAAAACTTCACGAAGACGCTGCTCGCTCTCCCCATAATACTTAGAAATTACTTCAGGGCCGGCGATAGGAATAAAATGTGCACCTGATTCATTCGCTACTGCTTTTGCAATCAGAGTTTTTCCGGTGCCCGGCGGGCCAAAGAGGAGAACACCTTTCGGCGGTTCAATCCCAAGGTGTCTGAATAGTTCAGGGTGGCGCATGGGAAGTTCGATGGTTTCCCTGAGGCGCTGCAGTTCATCACGGAGACCACCGATATCCTCATAGGTTATCTGACTGATTCCCTCAAATCCGCTGATTGGTTTATCGGAGATAATAATCTCCGTCTGCTGGGTGATGATGACCGCTTCGGGAGGATCCAACTCAATAACCTTGTATGCTACCATCTGTGGCTGTACAAACGGCATCCCGATGGGTATCGGAACTGAATCTCCCATTGAAACAGGAAAGTCAATCAGGTTCTGAAGGATGACTGAAGAGTCAGCCATCGGAATATTCTTCGGAAGGTCTTCAGGAGGGGCAAGGACCACCGTCCCGGCTGCCATGGTATCTTCAACCCTGGTGATTTTTACCGTATCACCAATAGAGACATTTGCATTCATCCGGGTGAAATTATCAATTCGTACCTTCTGCTGATTCCAGTCTGCCAGCTGGGCACGCCAGACTTTTGCAACCGTTGTGTCTCTTCCGGATATCCGGATGATGTCACCTGGAGAAAGCCGCAGCTGCAGCATGGTTTCCGGATCCAGGCGGGCTTTGCCTCCTCCCTGGTCTCCGGGATAAGCACTGTCTACCCTGAGATACAATTCCATTACCTAACCATCATATACGCCGGGACTTAAAAGTATAGGAACCATGCGTCTTCTCGCATTTGACCCTTTTCACGGCGCTGCAGGGGATATGATCTGTGGTTCCCTGCTCAGCCTTGGAGCACCCGAAATGCCGGTAATACAGGCAATGAGTTCTGTAGTCCGGACACCACGGATAGAAACGGTTAGCAGATGCGGGATTTCTGCACTAAAAATCCATACCCTGGCCGGGCCAGCCCATAGAACGCTCGATGAGGTTCTTGAAATTGTCCGGGGAGCTGATGCTCCACACCAGGTAATTGAGAGTGCGGAAAGGATTTTTTTCCGGATTGCAGCTGCTGAAGAGTCAGTTCATGGAGATCATCATGTTCATTTTCACGAAGTGGGCGCTGATGATGCCATTGCTGACGTTATCGGGTCCTGTATGGCCCTGCATCTGCTTGCACCAGAGAACGTGATCTCCCTGCCGGTTGCGTTAGGATTTGGAACAATCAGTTGCACTCATGGAATTATTCCGGTTCCTGCTCCGGCGACAGCAGCCATTATTGCCAAAACGAACCTGCTGGTCAAATCAGGAGAGCAGGAGGGTGAGCAACTGACCCCCACCGGAGCTGCATTACTTGCTGAGTTTTGTGAAGAGGGAGTGACTGCCCTTCCAGTGGGAAAAATTCTGGCAACAGGCTATGGAGCAGGAAGTCGTGACGATCCCAGATCGCCGAATGTTCTCCGGTCACTTCTCATGGAATGTTCAGGATTTCATAAAGATACTATTGATATTCTCGAAACGAACGTGGACGATGTACCCGGAGAAATTTTAGGATCCTTTATTACCGACATTATGGATAAAGGAGCGCGTGATGCTGTAGCCATCCCCCTGTTAATGAAAAAGGGAAGGCCAGGTTTTCTGATCCGGGTGATAACACCTTCTCATCTTTCCGGAGATCTGGCAGAAATTATGGCAAAAGAACTTGGAACTCTCGGAGTGAGAGTCACTCCGGCAGTGCACCGGTTCATTGCTGACCGGGAGATTCGTGAGATCCCGGTTACAATTAATGGAAACACCATTTCTTTTCCAATAAAATTCGGATATCTTGGGGGCTGTTGTTACCTGGTCAAACCAGAGTTTGATTTTGCAGAGACATATGCAAAAAAACATCGGATTCCTGTTCGTGATATCCTCCATCTTGCAGAAGAAGCAGGTAAAAATTATGTCCAGAATGGTGATCAGGAATGATGAGGACTGGTGTTCTCTCCGGTAATGATGATCTTGATGTACTGGTGGGGAATGGTTTTCCAAGGAAGATGATTACCCAGGTATATGGCGAACCAGGGACAGGAAAATCAACGATATGCCTTCTTGCTGCAGTATCTGCGTTAAAGAGAGGAGAACCGGTAATTTACATTGACACGGAGAGTTTCTCTGTCGACCGGTTCAGCCAGATAGCAGGAGACAATGCTGAGTCACTTGCTGAGAACCTCTACTTATTCGAGCCTGTAGACCTTGACCAGCAGGCCCTGATGATCCATGAATCTGAAAAACTCATCCAGGAAACTCATCCAGGAATTATTTTACTTGATTCAGCAACCGGACTTTACAGAACAGAGTTGGATCATATGCAGGAAACCATGCAGCGGTTTAACCGGCAGATGGTTGTTCTGCTTGGATATGCAAAAAGATATGATATTCCGGTTTTAATCTCGAACCAGGTCTACATGGATTTAAACCGGGGTGAATTCGCTCCTCTTGGCGGGACAAGTCTGAACCATCTTTGTAAAGTGATACTGAGAATTGAAAGGAATGATAATGTCCGCAGGATCCGGGTCATCAAACATCATGCGCGACCTGAAGGAGATTATATTGACGTTATTCTTGTTCAGGAAGGAATCCGGACGGTTATGGAAACACCCGAATGATCAGGTTTTGTATAACACACAAGCCATAAACCATTGGGCAACCACCTTTCATGAGACAACTCAGGCAGGGAGAAGATATGAGAATTTGTTTCATCATGAAAGGGATAATTTTTATTTTTTTAGTGGTATTCCTGATTCAGGGTTCTGCAGCAAATATTGTGTTCCCTCCTGAACAGGGGCCGTATACCGGCGATTATGTATTCATCAATGAACCCGGACGGTATACCCTTGAAGAAAATGTCACTCATTCTTACCCGGTCGGGGTAATCATCACCTCTTCATCAGTAATTCTTGATGGACAGGATAGATACATCAGTCCTGCAAAAACGGGAGAACCTGTGGTGGGTATTTGGATAAGCCGAACAGATAGCGAAGGAAATCCGGTAACTGGTGTACGGGTTCTGAACTGTAATATTGAAGATGAGGTAACAGGTATCTATGTCGAGGGTGCAGATTCATCAGAATTTCCCTGGGGAAGCAGAACGATTGAGGATAATATTCATGAAAGTTTCTCAAACAGGGATGTAAAGTTTACCAATGTGCGGGTAACCGGATGCAGAAACGGAATTGGAGTATATGATTCTGGTAAACCGGCAATTTTCCAATCAGATATCAGGAATAATGAAAAAGGACTCATAGTATCCGGAGGTTCTCCTGAGATAAAGGATCTTGTGATAACAAACAATTCAGTATCAGGAATTACCATTCAAGAAACCTCCGGGGGAGAAATTTCCGGATGTAAAATAGAGGGGAACACCAAAGCTGGGATTGTCCTGGAAAATGTATCCGAAGTCCGGATATGGAACAATATTCTTGATAATTATCAAAATATTGAAAGTTTAAATAGCAAAGACGTAATCCTGAACACGACTTTGATAAACCAGACCAATATAATAAACGGACCAGTTACCGGAGGAAATCTCTGGTCCCAGGCAGGAACACCGGTTTATAAATCCCACCAGATAAGTGATGAGAATTTGGACGGAATCGGTGATTCTCCCTTTATTACGGATAAGGATCTGACAGATTATTACCCTCTTATTCCATCAGGAACTGGTTTTTCTCCCGATAACAAAGTTATTCAGGATATTCCGGAAGTAATGCCGGCTATAACCCCTGAACCAGTTTCCACTCCTATGTCAATAATTACCGGAATTCATGCTGCCATTTCAGGAGATACAATTCCTGCCGAGATGAAAACTAACACCAGGTATGAGGCCGGACTAATAATGGTCAATGACGGATCTGATGACTGGCTCCAGATGCATGCTATCGGAATTAAGGCTTACAAAGATGCGGCTATTTGGGGACCGGAGTGGATGCCTGTTCCTTCAGATGTACCCTCAAAAAAATCCTGTACCATAAGTTTCCCGATACAGACACCAGATGAACCAGGAACATATGAACTGCAATACCAGGCAATCCGGATGGGGCAGGGTGTCTCAACCACCTTTGGAAGACCATACAAAAAAGTTGTTACGATAATCTAAACCTTGAAAATGAGAATTAGTATCTACGGCCTCCGCCGTATCCACCGCCACGGTTGTACCCGCCACCTCCGGATCCACCACGGTCAAATTCCCGTCGTGGCTGCATAGGTCTGGCTTCATCAATTCTCATTGTTCTTCCTTCGAAGACGGTCTGGTTAAGGGCATCCATCGCTGCTTGTGCTTCTTCGCTGGTGGCCATTTCCACAAATCCAAACCCTTTCTGCTCGATGATTTTTACGCTGACAACTTCACCATACGCAGAGAACAGGTCCCTGAGCTGGTCTTCTTTTATGGAATACGTCAGATTACCGACGTACAGTCTCTTTCCTTCCATATGGATCTCACAATACCGGTGCATAACGCAGATGACAACAAAGATACATTGTTTTTCTGTGTGTCATGATGCCGGACATAGCAACTAAGTAGCCTGCCACCAGCAGGAAGCGTTCCATTACTATTCAGGACTATACTGCGTCTGCAATGTATCAATGGGTATCACTTATTTATCAGTATTTCTCACTATCAGAAACATCAGGAGATTTAAAGAGATCCCGTACCATTTTCACCGCACAAAGATCCCCACACATCGAGCAGGTCTCATTCTCCGGATCCCGACCATGGATTTCACGTGCAGTTTTTGGAAATAATGCGAGACTGAATTGTTTTTCCCAATCCAGTTTCTGGCGTGCCTCTCCCATTAACCTCTCCCGGTTACATGCATCAGGTCTTCCAGATAGCAGGTCACCAACATGTGCTGCAAGTACCGCAGCCCGAGTACCCTCAGCAATGTCATGTACCCGTGGCAGGGCAAGGTGCTCACTGGGTGAGACCATACAGAGGAAATTTGCCCCGTATTTACAGGCAATAGCCCCGCCGATAGCTCCGGCAACATGGTCATATCCGGCAGCGATGTCGGTAACCAGGGGGCCGAGCAGGTAGAGGGGAGCATTTCTGGTCAGTTCCTTTATCATCCTGACATTGTACCCAATCTGTTCGAGGGGCATATGACCCGGACCTTCTATCATCCGGGGAACACCTAAATCATGTGATCTTCTGGCAAGACGACCGAGGTTTAGATATTCGACGGTCTTTGCTTCCCGTACTGCGTCTTCATAACAACCAGGCCGCATGCCATCTCCCAGGCTTGCAACAACCCCATATTCAGAGAGAATTTCACAAAGATAATCAAACTCAGTCCAAAGGGGATTATCTTCTTCTCTTGCCGCCATCATTGCGACATGAAAGGCTCCTCCCCTTGACACAACGCCCATCCTTCGGGGATCTTCGCAAAGCGAAGAGAATACTTCCTGGTTCACCCCACAATGAAGGGTAAGAAAATCTACTCCCTCCTTACACTGATCCCTGATAACCCGGAAAAGGAGGTCAGCATCCACATCTACTGCATTGCCTGCTCTCCGGACTGCTTCATACACCGGGACCGTTCCGACCGGAACAGGAAATGACAATATCATCCGGCGGATTGCTGTCAGATCCCCTCCCGTAGAGAGATCCATTAAGGTGTGAGCGCCTTCTGATAGTGCCGATTGTGCCTTTTCACGCTCCAGATCAGGGCTGCAGAGATCCTGCGAGGTCCCCACATTGACATTTACTTTAACCTTTGTTGCTTCACCAATTGCAAGAGGTGGATGCTCCCTGATTGTATTATGAGGAATTACCACCCTTCCCTGCTCTATCAATCGCAATAACCGGTCTTCCTCGATTGATTCTGTTTGAGCAATGGTACGAAGGACTGACTGGTCAGGTAGGTAATCCCGGGTATTCACCATATCTTACATGTTGTATGCAAGGGAATATGATAGTCACATGGCTGTGAAATTCATCCCTGGAGGGGGTATGTACGCAAATGCCTATGTTGCACGGGAAACAGTCCTCGTTGATGCGGGAGTGACACCCATGGCTATTGAGGCGCATCGGGACTCAATCACCCATATCATCCTGACTCATTGCCATTTTGACCATATTGCATATCTTCCGGTAATTCAGAAGATGACAGGTGCAAAGGTATGCATACATGAAGCAGATGCAGAAGGACTCCGGAATGACAACTTAAGTCTTTCAATGCATTTTGGTGCTCATTCTCCCGGAATTATTCCAGATATTATCCTTCAGGACGGAGATATCATTGAGGGGTATAAAATAATCCACACACCCGGGCACACCCCCGGAAGCATCTGTCTGTATGATGCAGAATCTAGAGACCTGATATCAGGTGACACGGTCTTTTCAGATGGAGCATTCGGCAGATACGATTTTCCCGGTGGGAGCAAAAGCACCCTGGCACAATCGCTTGAAAAACTGACCACCCTGAAAGTCGGGGGACTTTATCCTGGTCATGGTATTCCGACACGGGAAAATGGAGAACGTTTCATCAGGGCTGCGGCGACCCTGATTCATTCCACTTATGGATAAGGGCGTATATGTACTCCTCATAGAGACGAAGGCCTGTACTATTAAGGCCGGCTCTCTTGGTTCAGTTTTTATCCGGCAGGGATGGCACGCTTATGTCGGATCGGCTCTTGGAACCGGAGGGTTTGCCAGGGTACAAAGACATCTCAATCTAAACAGGAACAAAGACAAAAACCCCAGATGGCATATCGATTACCTCCTCCTTTCCCCACTATGCTCTGTGAAAAACGTGTACTGTATTATTACTGACAAAAGGCTCGAATGCGTTGTTGCAGCGGGAATAGAAGGAGAAGAAATCCCTCATTTTGGTTCATCTGATTGTTCATGTAAAAGTCATCTTTTTTACTTCCCTGACAACCCGCATAAAAACCTGCTCGCATCACTGAATGAAATATCAGGACAATACAAGACCGAAGCAGATCCTTGTACCATACTATCCCGGGAGATCCTTCCAGGGAAGGGAATAGTATAATTATACAGGGATCAGATACCTCCACACAGCCACTTTTAAACAGAGGTCCTATGATGATTAAAGTTGCAGTGAACGGATATGGAACCATTGGAAAGCGGGTTGCAGATGCTGTGGCAGCTCAAAAAGACATGGAGATTATCGGTGTCTCCAAAACAAAACCTTCATCTGAAGCCCTGATTGCAGTCCAGAGAGGATACCCGATTTATATTGCAGATCTCAGTAAAAAGGACGCATTCGAAAAGGCAGGAATTCCCGTGGCCGGTTCAGTGGAAGAGATGCTGAAAAAGGCAGATGTAATTGTGGACGGGACTCCCGGAGGGGTGGGAGAAACGAACAAGAAACTCTATGAAAAAGCAGGAGTCAAAGCCATCTGGCAGGGGGGAGAAGACCATGAAGTTGCCGGATTTTCTTTTAATGCACATGCAAATTACAAAGACGCTATCGGAAGGCAGTTTGTCAGGGTTGTCTCCTGCAACACCACCGGTCTCTGCCGGGTAATTAAGGTGGTAGATGATGCTTTTGGAGTTGTAAAAGTTAGAGCAGTCATGGTCAGGCGGGGCGCAGATCCCCATGTTGTGAAGAAAGGCCCGATAGATGCTGTAGTCCTCGACCCGCCCACCATCCCCAGCCACCATGGGCCGGATTTAAACACAGTACTTCCTCATATCAATATCGTCACTATGGCCATGATTGTGCCTACGACACAGATGCATATGCATGCCATCACCATGGAGCTGAAAAAAGATGCGTCCCGTGATGAAATACTTGCAATCATGAGAAAACATAATCGTATCGGACTAATACAGCCAAAGACTGCCATCAAGAGCACTGCAGAACTAAAAGAATATGTTATGGATATGGGGAGACCCAGGTCTGACCTCTGGGAAAACGGGGTTTTTGAAGCTTCAGTCAATATGGTTGGAAAAGAGCTCTTCTTCTTCCAGGCCATTCACCAGGAAGCAGATGTTGTCATCGAGAACGTGGATGCAATCCGCGCGATGATGGGTGAAGTAAAAGACCCGGAGACATCCATAAGGATGACGAATGAGGCTTTGCAGTTTACTGCCCTCTAACCACTCATCCTATTATCACGGTATAGCACAAACCTCTTGAGAATGGATACATACGCCCGTGTAATACGGAACACGGTCGAGGTTGTTACTGACGAGGAACTGCGTTCCATCCTTGACCGTCCGGTCAAAAAGGTGTACGCAGGATACGAACCAAGTGGAGAGATCCATCTTGGGCATCTTGTTACCATCAATAAACTGATCGACCTGAAAGAAGCAGGTTTTGAAGTAACTGTTCTTCTTGCTGACCTCCATGCTTTTCTGAACCGGAAAGGGACCATGGAGGAGGTTCGAAAACTGGCAGAGTATAACCGCCGTTGTTTTGAAGGTCTGGGCCTTACTGATGTCAAATATGTTCTGGGATCCAGCTTCCAGCTCTCCCCCGAATATCAGCTTCTGGTACACGAACTCTCCCAGGCGATTACCCTGAACCGGGCCAAGCGGAGCATGGACGAAGTAGGCAGACAGATGGATAACCCGACAGTCTCTCAGATGGTCTATCCTATTATGCAGATGGCTGACATTGCACTCCTTGGTGTTGATGCAGCACTCGGTGGAATTGACCAGCGGAAGATCCACATGCTGGCACGGGAATACCTTCCGGCGAAAAATTATCCATCTCCGGTCTGCATTCATGTGCCTATTCTCCATGGACTTGACGGAAAGAAGATGTCATCCTCTCAGGGGAATTATATCTCCGTCGCAGAGTCAGAGGATGATATCAGAAAAAAGATGAAAAAAGCATTTTGCCCGCCTGAACTTGAGGATAATCCGGTCCTTCAGGTCTTGCAGCATCATATCTTCCCACGGCTTGAAACCGTGACCGTTGAGCGTCCGGAAAAGTTCGGAGGTAACCGTTCTTTTGGATCATACGAGGAGATGGAACAGGCATATGCAAAAGGAGAGATCCATCCGGCCGACCTGAAAGCTGCTGTTGCAGAGGGTCTTGTAACAATTCTTGCACCGGTCCGTGAATATCTAAAATAACCCAGGTGAATCCGTGAGAGATCGACACACAGATAAATTTGACAAACAGGTCGATGAACTCAGGACAAAAATCAAGGGCCTGGACCAGTTAAAAGTGAGGGATGATGTATTTGATGAATACACCCTCCTTGGACTTTATAAGCTCCTCACAAAGGGCTGGATCAGTGCAATGGGAGGTCCGATATCCACCGGAAAGGAGGCAAATGTCTATCTTGCCGACCGGAATGGAACTCCCGTGGCGGTGAAGATATACCTCACAAGAACTGCCAATTTTAAAAAAATGCTGGACTACATCGCCGGTGACCGGAGGTTTATAAACATCGGGAAAAGCCGGAGAGATGTAATCTTTGCCTGGACGCGGAAAGAGTATTCAAACCTTAAAAGGGCAAAAGAAGCAGGAATCAGAGTCCCTGAACCACTGGTGTTTGACCGGAATGTTCTGGTCATGGAATATCTCGGAGATGAGAGCAGGGCATTTCCACAACTCCGGCTGGCTGAACCTGATAATTTTCAGAGGGTTTACGACGAGTTAATCGAGGTGGTAAAAAACCTCTGGAAGACTGCAAAACTTGTCCATGGAGACCTTTCCGAATACAATATTCTGTATGGAGAAGGACACCCGTATCTCATTGATATGGGCCAGGCAGTTACCCTGGACCACCTGAATGCTCCCGGTTTTTTAAAGCGGGATCTTGAACAATTAAACAGGTTTTTTTCCGAACGGTGCACTGTCAGGGATGTACCTGGATTACTAGAAGAATTATGTGGAACTTCACCACAATGAGAAGAGAGATAGAAGATTTATGCAACAGGAAACGCGAATAACCCAGGAACGCATTGGCGTTCTTATCGGGAAGAAGGGACAGACAAAGCGGGATATTGAAGAAAAAACAAAGACCCGGATCCAGGTTGACAGCGAGGAAGGCCTCGTTGTGATTGAGGGTGAAGATGCTGACGGGTTTGTCCAGGCTGTAGAAACGGTAAAAGCAATTGCACGGGGATTTTCACCTGAACGGGCATCAATTCTTCTTGATGATCCGGACCTCTACCTTGAAATCATTGAACTTAACGAGTTTGCCGGCAGTGATTCGAAAATTGAGCGAATCCGTGGAAGGATCATCGGACGGGACGGGAGGTCGAGGTCGCAGATAGAAGACATGACGGCTACTGAGATATCGGTATACGGGAAGACTATAGCGATCATCGGAACGGTAGAACAGAGTAAGGTTGCCCGTGAAGCAGTAGAGATGCTCATCAAGGGTGTCTCCCATGAGTCGGTGTTTTCGTTCCTTGAAAAGAAAAAACGTGAATTAAAACAGGATATGATCAGTTACTACTACTAACCTGACAGCATCATGATCCTCTTTCTCACCATTCCATACTGGTGATGTGAATGGATATCCAGTCTCTTCCTCTCCCTGAACCTTTTATTCGTGCATGCAAGAACAAGGGAATTACATCCTTGTATCCACCCCAGGCTGAATGCGTTCATAATGGCCTCCTGGAAGGAAAAAATCTCCTTATTTCTATTCCGACAGCAAGTGGAAAGACTCTTCTTGCAGAAATGGCCATGTGGTCACGGATTGGAGCAGGGGGAAAGTGCCTGTATATTGTACCCCTCCGGGCACTGGCAGCGGAGAAGTACGATGAGTTTTCAAAGAAAGGAGTAATCAGGGTAGGTATTGCAACTGGTGACTTTGATCGGACTGATTCGTATCTTGGAGATAATGATATCATTGTTGCAACCAGTGAGAAGACCGATTCTCTGCTCAGGAACAAAACTCCCTGGCTCTCCCGGATAACCTGCATCATCCTGGACGAAGTTCATCTGATTGGATCAGAAAACCGGGGTGCAACCCTGGAGATGGTAATTACCAAGCTTAGGTACACAAACCCTGGTTTGCAGGTTATCGGTCTTTCTGCAACCATTGGAAATCCCGGCCAGCTTGCAGAGTGGCTTGATGCGAAACTTGTTACAAGTTCATGGCGTCCGGTGGACCTGAAACAGGGAGTTTATTATGACGGGAAGATCAGGTTTGCCGGATCAGAACGACCAGTCCATGCAAAGACAAAACATGACGACTTAAATCTCTGCCTGGATACCATCGAAGAAGGAGGTCAGTGCCTGGTCTTTGTCTCATCCAGGAGAAATGCGGAAGGATTTGCAAAAAAAGCAGCCGGAGCACTCAAAGCCGGAACCCCTGACACACGGGAACTGGGACGGCAAATCAGGAAACTCCGGGACAGGGACGAAGGAAACCTTCTCGCTGATTGTGTGGAAAAGGGAGCCGCCTTTCACCATGCAGGTCTTCTCAGACAGGAGCGTGCGATAATTGAAGAAGGATTCAGAAATGGATTCATCGAGGTTATCTCTGCTACTCCCACCCTGGCAGCAGGCCTCAATCTTCCAGCACGAAGAGTCATCATCAGGGATTATTCACGGTTTTCTTCAGGACTTGGGATGGTTCCCATCCCGGTTGGTGAATACCACCAGATGGCCGGCAGAGCAGGAAGACCACACCTGGACCCCTATGGTGAAGCGGTTCTTATTGCAAAAGATGCCCCGACTGTAGAAAGACTTTTTGATACCTTTATCGATGCAGAAACAGAGCGAATTGATTCACAATGTGTTGATGACAACTCACTATGTGCTCATATTCTTTCACTGATTGCCACCGGATTTGCATCAGATGAGCAGGCTCTCACTGAATTTATGAACCGGACTTTTTATGTGCACCAACATCCGAAAACCCGCTCTCTTCCAAGGATAATATCCGATGCAATCCGGTTTCTTACACAGGCAGAGATGATCCACCAGTCAGAGCAGACATTATCAGCTACCTCCCTTGGAAACCTGGTCTCACGTCTCTATCTGAATCCCTGTACTGCTAGACTCATCCTTGAAAACCTTAAACCTGGAAAAACTCTCACCCTCATCGGACTTTTGCATGTCATCTGTGTATCTCCGGACATGCAGCGGTTATACCTGAAATCTGCCGATACACAGATGCTCCGGACATTTCTTTTCAAACACAATGATGACCTGATCCTTCCACTTCCATTTGAACAGGAAGAGGAGGAATTGTGGCTTTCAGGATTGAAAACTGCCCTTGTATTAGGTGATTGGGCTGATGAGATATCGGAAAAACAGATAGAAGAACGATATGGTATCGGGGCTGGTGATCTGTATAACATCGTCGATTCAGGTAAATGGCTCTTACATGCTACTGAGCGATTGGTATCCACCCATATTCCTGAATTGGGTAAAACAATTGCAACCCTTGCAACAAGGGTCCATCACGGGATAAAAGCAGAACTCCTGCCACTCATTACCCTCAGAAATATCGGCCGGGTAAGAGCTCGAACTCTTTTCAATGCAGGATATCCGGATCCGGAATCAGTAGCAAAAGCAGGTGTTTCAAGGATTGCACGGTTAATAGGAGAGGGAATAGCACGACAGGTCATTGAAGAAATTTCCGGAGTAAAAAAATCAGGAAAATCTGGTTTTGAAGCAGAAAATAAACCGGAATATAAACCACAAAAACTGACTGATATTCCTGGCATCGGCCCAAAAATAGCTCAAAAATTACAAAATGAAGGAATAAATACCATATCAGATCTTTTGACCGCAGACAAGGTCTCCTTGTCTAACATTTTAGGTTCAGCCAGAACTGAAAAAATTCTTGCAATCCTATCAGAGCTTACCCCTGAAACGGGAATAAAAGCTGAAAGAAATGAATCCCCTTTACGTGAACAGAAGATTACCGGACAGTCATCCTGGGAGGATTTTGGATGTTGACTAATAGAAGAATTTTCACTGATGATTATTGCATCATTCCGGTCAGGTTTACCATGGATGACAGAACTTCATTCCTTTCATTTCTCCGGGAAACCGGAGAACAGTATGGAGTTTCAATTGTATGCCTGAACCGGAATATGATGGCAGGGTTTAGTCATGTTGAGACAACCCTTGTTCACGCCATCAGATCATGGAAAGAAGGAAAACAGATAGCCCGCAGTCTTGAGATAGAAGTTCTATTGTATGCCGGAGGTACCAGACAGACCGGTCAGATAGGACCATTTGGTCCGGATAAAGGGGAAAACTCCTGTTATCTCTGTATCATTCCTCCTTCAGAAAAAGTAGTTACCGTTCTTTTAACCCGGATGAAAGAGATCTTAGATGAAGACTGGAATGATCTGGATGAAGAAAAAATAAAAAGACTATCCAACTTTTTTGGAATAACTCCAGAAGAACTCAGTGTGACCGGAGAAGAAAAAATTGCAGAATTGGTTTGTGAGCGGTCAGCTCTTCTCACGGTAAACCATTGATATAATTTATACCCTTTTTGCACCTGATTTAATAATGATATGGATTTTATTTTGAAAAATTCCTCTCCTTTTTATGAAATTACGAATATCCCTATAAACCTGGGTGGCAATTAACCAAAAAAGGATTTTTACGATTTTTATCGGTTAGCATGAGTAAGGATATGACTGATTTCCGGAAGAATAATATCCCGGGTAGCCAGTTCTGCTGCATTTTTCGAACCTGGTATACAAAAGACTGCTTTTCCATCGATGATACCGGCAGTAGCCCTGCTAAGAACCATTCTTGTTCCAATTTCTTCAAAACTTTTTGATCTGAAAAGCTCTCCAAATCCGGTAAGACATTTCTGCAAAAGAGGTTCTACTGCTTCAATGGTACAGTCATCATGAGTTATTCCTGTTCCTCCGGTAATAATTACACAATTTGCTTTTTTCAGAGCAACTTGTAATTCGCCTCTGATTTTTTCAATATTATCCGGAATAACTACATAATGATCAACAGGAATTGAAGCATCCTTACAAAGAGACTGGATTTTTTTCCCGGCTGTATCTTCCTTTTCAGTTCTGGATGAAGATATAACCATAACTGCAACGTGTACAGCTACATCCTGAACATGCGATGGATCCATACACAGTTGTCAGATTTTTGTAAGATATAGTCTTTTATGTACTAAGCCCCACCCCTTAGTTTCCATTGGAAACACATTAGGTTGTAACTCATTATTCTTTTGAACAGTTTTTTTGTATTTTCTTTAAAGTAAAAGAATTGAAAAAATGCATAATATGAAGTAAAAAGTTTAGAAAATTATATATGTACAAACACTGACCTTTACAACAAGGAAATATTCTTTTTTTCATTTTTTATCCCAAGGTAAGGAAAAAATCAGTTCCAGTGGAAACTAAGGGGTGGGGGTACACCATATTTTTGTCTTCTGAGTCCAGTAGTATTATTGGAATATCCATCTAACCATAGAAGGATTACTTATTTCATGACTGATGATACACAGGAAGCTCCCGGCCTTTTTGACAAATTTCTTTCAGAAAATCGAATTTTCCGGGATCGTGAAGTACTCAGACACTCATACCGGCCTCATATTCTTCCTCATAGAAAACCACAGATTGATCAGATAGCTTCGATATTAGCCCCTGCTCTCCAGATGGAAACACCCTCCAATATCCTTATCTACGGAAAAACAGGAACAGGAAAAACAGCCTCAGTCAGATATGTTGGAACTGAGCTTGAAGCAGTTAGTTCCCGGAGAGGGACCATCTGCCGGGTTATTCATCTTAATTGTGAAGTAATTGATACTCAATACAGGGTTTTAGCCCAGATATCCAAACTCATTCTTGGAGAAGATGAAACTCCAAGTGATAAAACCAGAACTCACATTCCAATGACCGGCTGGCCTACTGATCAGGTATACAGTGAATTAAAAAATCAGATAGACAATAGTTCCGGAGTTTTCATAATAATACTTGATGAAATTGATAAACTGGTAAAAAAGAGCGGTGATGATACACTCTATAACCTTACCAGGATCAATACAGATCTTCACCGATCCAAGGTTTCCATTATTGGAATCTCAAATGATCTTGGTTTTAAAACATTTCTCGATCCCCGTGTGTTATCGTCACTTTCAGAAGAAGAACTTGTTTTTCCTCCATATAACGCTCCTCAACTCTGTGATATTCTTCAGCAGCGTGCAGTTATTGGGTTTGCAGAAAATGCTCTGGAGGATGAAGTAATTCCTCTTTGCTCAGCCCTTGCAGCCCAGGAACACGGAGATGCCCGGAGAGCACTTGATTTACTCCGGATATCTGGAGAACTGGCTGATCGGGAGAATAATGTAAAAGTGACTGTTGCCCATGTAAAAAAGGCACAGGCAAAAATTGAAACAGACAGTATGGTTGAGTGTATCAGGACACTTCCAACCCAGAGTAAAATTGTTCTGTATTGTATGCTTCTTCTTCACCGGGCTGGTCAGAAAATTTTTATTTCAGGTGATGTTACCCGAATCTATAAAGAACTCACTCCTTTTCTTGAGATAGATGTCCTGACTTCCCGGAGGATTTCTGATCTTATTTCTGAACTGAATATGCTTGGAGTAATAAACACGAGGCTGGTTAACCGGGGAAGACATGGAAGGACAAAAGAGATGTGGTTTGATACCAATACAGATAAAATCTGGGAAGTTATCATGGATGAGTCTGAAGGCCGGCTTGCACAGGTAGATGAACAAATAGTAATCCAGATACTACGATAGTATATATTTACGGGACTGAAATCAGATGGATGATATTGACCGGTCACTACTCTCCCTTCTGGAAGAGGATTGCACAATCCCTCTACATAATCTTGCAGTTATGCTCGGGTGTAATGAGGAAGAGGTTGCAGGTAGAAAAAAACAACTCGAGGAAGATGGAATCATCCGTCGGTACTCTGCGGTTATCAACTGGGAGCAGGTGGATAAAGGTGCAGTGTACGCAATTATCGAACTGAAAGTAGCTCCGGAGCGTGATCATGGGTATGATCGGATTGCAAGCCGGATTTCCAGATTTGCAAATGTCCGGTCGTTACGGCTTCGAACCGGGACGCATGACCTTCAACTTCTGGTTACAGGAAAAAGTATGCAGGAGATTGCACGGTTTGTTTCTGAACATATTGCTCCCATGGAACGGATCAGGGAGACTGCTACACATATCATCATGAAGACATACAAAGAAAACGGAGTGCTCTATGTTGAGCGTGAAGACGGACAACGATTGCCATTCTCATTCTGATCAAAAGAAACGCGATTTCGTCTCAGAACGGGCGAAAATTATTCCTCCTTCGGGAATCAGGCGTTTTTTTGACCTTGCCAGCCAGATGGAAAATGTTATCTCTCTCGGAGTGGGAGAACCTGATTATTCCACACCCTGGCATATCTGTGATGCTGCAATAACATCAATTGAGCAGGGGCATACCGCATATACTTCAAACGCCGGGATGGAATCCCTCAGGTGTGAATTAAGCCGGTTTTTACAGGACCATTATCAGGTTGAATACAACCCGGTGAATGAGATGATCATTACCACCGGGGTATCGGAGGGTCTTGATATTGTCATTCGGGCTATTGTAAATCCTGGCGATGAAGTACTTGTTGTTGACCCTTCTTATGTCAGTTATTCTCCCTGTGTAACCATGGCAGGAGGAATTCCGGTTCCATTACCTTGTACGGAGAAAGACCGGTTCCGTCTGACGCCGGATGTCCTCATGGAGCACATCACTCCACAGTCAAAAGTTCTGGTTCTTAACTTCCCCAATAATCCGACCGGGGGAGTTATGCGTCGTGAGGATCTTGAAGGAATTGCAGATGTGGCAATAGATCATGATCTTCTGATCCTTTCTGATGAAGTATATGCAGAACTGACATACGAAGGCAAACATACTGCCACTGCTTCAATTGAAGGGCTTTGGGAACGTACCGTTACGTTATCAGGTTTTTCAAAAGCATTTGCGATGACCGGCTGGAGACTTGGGTACGTATGCGCTCCACCTGAAATAACCGCAGCAACATTAAAAATTCACCAGTACGTCATGCTTTCCTCTCCGACCATGAGTCAGTACGCAGCACTTGAAGCACTTAAGCATGGTGAGGATGCAATGCGGGAGATGATTCGGGAGTACCATCTCCGGAGGAACCTTTTTGTTGATGGATTAAACCGGATTGGTCTGACCTGTCACACACCTGAAGGAGCATTTTATGCCTTCCCATCAGTAAAAGGAACCGGCCTGACCGATTACGAGTTTGCTGAGCGATTGATTACCGAAGCCGGAGTTGCAGTAGTTCCGGGTAGTGTCTTTGGATCCGGAGGAGTCGGGCACATCCGGTGTTCCTATGCCGTTTCAAGGCAGGAATTATCAGAAGCAATTCGAAGAATGGATGAATTTATCAGGTCATTACCCTGATTTTTCCATTATAAAAAACCGGTAAGTGTGAGGATACGGATTGCGAGATGAGCTGCGTTATCACCATTATCCACACCTACACAAGCTACGGGAACACCTTTTGGCATTTGTACAATTGAGAGAAGAGCATCAAGTCCTCCCATCAGTTTTCCTGATACCGGGACTCCGATAACCGGCTTTTTTGTTTTTGAAGCAACTACACCCGGAAGGGCTGCAGAAAGCCCTGCAATGCAAATAAAAATACTTGCATCTGATTTTTGTATGTATTCATCCAGTTTATCAGGATCACGGTGGGCAGAGATTACCTGGTAATCATAAGTGATATTATGTTGTTTCAGAACTTCCCAGGCTTTTTTTGCGATCTCTTCGTCTGATACTGAACCACAAAGTATACTCACATGCGGCATGGTCTTTCCACGCATATAATCAGTCAGGAAGAGTAATAGTGTACTCGATTTTTATGGAAGATGAGACGCTCCTGATGCTTCCGGGCCCGGTCCCAATGCCTGAACGGGTTCGTTCAGCTATGGCCCGGCAGGCTATTAATCACCGGGGGGCAGAATTCGGCAATGCATATGCAGATATCGTTCGTGTTCTGAAAGGTCTGTTTGGAACGAAGAATAACCCTCTTGTAATTTCCGGCTCCGGGACATCCGGTATGGAAGCTGCAGTTTCAAATTTTGGAAAAGGCCGCAAAATGGCTCACCTGATTAATGGGAAGTTCGGGGAACGGATGTATACCATCGGACAGCGGTATGCATCAGAAGCCCTTCCGATTGAATCAGAATGGGGAACTCCGCTCAATCTTGAAAAATTAACATCGGCTCTTGAAGATGGTGTTGAGGTTGTCACCATGGTCCATAATGAGACTTCAGCCGGCATTCTCAATCCTGGAGAAGAAGTAGGTAAGATTTGTCGCAAACATGATGCGCTCTTTATCATGGATGGTGTGACATCCATCGGAGGAGACGTATTTAAGGCAGATGACTGGTTTGTCGATGTTGCAATTGTCGGATCACAAAAATGTCTTGCCGCTCCTGCCGGTCTTGCAGCAGTTTCTGTTTCAGACCGGGCCTGGGATCGTGTCGTTAAAAACCCACCATATTACCTGGACCTTCCGGCATATAAGAAAAATGCAGCAAAGGATCCCATGGAAACGCCTTATACACCGGCAGTTCCGATCTTTTTGGCACTTCGTGAAGCCTGTCTTATCATTGAGGAAGAGGGAATTGAAAACCGGATATCACGGCACCACAAGATGGCAAAAGCGGTCAGAAGTGCCGTTGCAGCATGGGGAGTCGACATGTTCCCGAAAACTGATGCAATTCATCAGTATTCAAACACTGTGACTGCTGCATGTATTCCGGCGAATTCCAATGACAAGGACTTCAGAGGTTCTGTCAAGAAATTTGGTATCCAGATTGCCGGAGGACAGGACCACCTGAAAGACAAAATCTTCAGGATAGGTCACATGGGAGCAGTATCAGCACCAGAGCTCCTTGCAACTATTGCAGCAACGGAGTATACCATCCGGAAAACTGGCCATAAGGTTACTGATTCAGGAGTTATGGCTGCGGCAGAGGTTCTTGGATGAAAATAGGAATCGCGGACACAACTTTTGCCCGGGTGAACATGGGTAAGTTCGCGATAGATGAACTAAAAAAACACGGAAGCGTTGTAATCGAACGGTATACAGTCCCTGGTGTCAAAGACCTGCCTGTGGCCTGTAAAAAACTTTTCGAGGAGTACCGGTGTGATATCTGCATGGCTCTTGGTATGCCGGGTGGCAAAGAAAAGGACCGGATGTGTGCCCATGAAGCCTCTCTTGGTCTTATTACCTGCCAGCTGATGACAAACCGGCATATCATTGAGGTTTTTGTCCACGAAGATGAAGCAGTGGATGATGCAGAACTTGCCTGGCTTGCTGAAAGCAGGGCAAGAGAACATGCAGTCAATGTAATCAAACTCATGCGCCCAGGCACTCTTGAACGGGAAGCAGGTACAGGTCAAAGACAGGGTTTTTCTGACGCAGGGGCAGCAAGACAATAATTGAGGTCGAAAATATGGCACAAAAAAAAGCCGATTCAGGAATCAGACTGGGTTTTGTTGTTGCGGAATTTAATCGTGACATTACCTACATGATGGAAATTGAAGCTGAAGAACATGCAAAATTCCTTGGTGCGGAGGTGACGGAGCGTCTCTATGTTCCAGGTGCATATGACATGCCGCTCGCAATTAAGAAGATGCTGAGAGAGAACAAGGTTGATGCTGTAGTGACCATTGGGTGTGTCATCGAAGGGGCAACCCAGCATGATGAGATAGTGGTCCAGCATGCAGCCAGGAAAATTATTGATCTCTCTCTTGAATTTGAAAAACCGGTTACCCTTGGAATATCCGGGCCGGGAATGACACGACTTGAAGCGACTGAACGTATTGATTATGCAAAACGTGCAGTTGAATCTGCGATAAAACTGGTACAGCGGTTAGCATGAGGCCTCTCTCGACAAAAATTGCTGCAATTGCTCCTTCAGCAACGATCGAGATAACGGAGAAAGCCAGGAAGATGCAGGCAGCCGGGATGGATGTTATCAGTCTCTCAATAGGTGAGCCTGATTTTCCAACTCCGGAACACATTACCGATGCCTGTATTGATGCTCTTCGTCGGGGTGAGACTCACTATGCGCCAGGAAAAGGAATTCCTGCACTTCTCTCTGCAATAGCAGAAAAAATTGAGCAGGAAAATAATATTCCCTGTACACCTGATCAGGTTATGGTCGGGTGTGGGGCAAAAGATTCCATTTACGAAGCATGTGAAGCAGTTCTCAGTCCGGGTGACGAGGCTATCATATTGGATCCCTCCTGGGTAAGTTATGAGCCCTTTGTTCAGATTGCCGGAGGAGTTCCTGTTCATCATCCGCTCAATCCCAAAAATTTCCAGGTGGATGACACCCTCTTGGAAAAAGTTACGAATAAGACAAGGCTTGTCATTATCAATACTCCGTCCAACCCTTCAGGAGCGATCCTGAACAGAGAATCGTTAGATCTTGTGGCTGATATCTGTCATGACCATGATCTCATTGCGATTTCTGATGAGATTTATGAAAAACTGACGTATGGAAAGACTCATCTGTCTCTTGGTTCATTACCCGGAATGGCAGAGCGGACAATAACGGTAAACGGTTTTTCCAAAGCATATGCCATGACCGGGTGGAGACTTGGGTATGCGGTCTCGTCAAAAGAGATCATCGGTTACATGAACCGGGTACAGCAGCATACCATATCCCATCCGACTACCTTTGCAATGTACGGAGGGGTTGCTGCTCTCAAGGGACCCCAGCAGTGTATTGAGGACATGAGATCTGAGTTTGAGAAGAGGAGAGCATTTGTTCTCCGGAGCATGGATGATATGGGGCTTTCTTATGCACCGGCTGACGGTGCGTTCTATGCGTATGTCCGTGTCAATGGAAATGATACAGAAGTTGCATCCCGCTGGCTTGAAGAGGCTCATGTTGCCGTAACTCATGGAACTGCATTTAACCATCCGGGCTGGATACGGATTAGTTATGCTGCATCCATGGAGCGGCTCGAAGAGGCGATGAAAAGGATCTCTTCTGTCCTCTGATTTTTTTAAAAAAGATTAGTTGGTAACCTGGTAGGTTACATTATCTGTTACATACAGCCAGTATCCCTGCCATGGCAGGAGTATGAGGCTGTCACTTGTGGAATTTCTGATGATTGGTTCTTCATATTGTCCTGTTTTTGCATCATATCCGACAACATATGTCCAGTTATCTCCGATCTGCAGTAATGTATCTTTAGCCGGGAGAGTTACTGTTCCGTATACTCCAAATCCATTCCATCCGGTCAGAAGTTCTTTTAAATAAACACCACTTTGGTTTTCATCTGGTTTTACCGTGATATTCTGAGTATCACCGGTCCATATCCAGTATGATGAAAGTGGACTGATTATTTCATCTCCCTGGACTGTAATCCAGGTGGTATTGAAGTATTTCAGAACCGAGTGACCCGATGTATTGGTCACTTTTCCAAATACATCAGAGGCAGTATCATTTCCACTCATCAGTCTTTTGGCCACAGAAACATGGTTCCATCCCGGATACAAGCGGATTTTATCAGTATCAGGATTTTTCAGATAGACCATTGCTGCAGAGAGATTTACTCTTCCTCCGGTTACCGTTTTATTCTGAAGGTCCGCGAGAGGATCGCTGCTTTTCATAATAGCCTCTTTTATCATAGAGTATGAGGCGTCAGGAGCGTATGTTTTCAGATTAGCACTCATTCCACTGACAAAAGGAGCTGCCATCGAGGTTCCGGACATATATCCATACCTGGTTTCCGTCAGAGTGCCGTATCCCTCAGAAAGAGTAACATTGTCAAGGAAACAGGTTATGAATGTTCCATCTCCAATGAATCGCAGATACAGGGGATTTTTTAATAAATCTGTGGTGATTTTACATTCACGATGGGTAAAAGGCATCAGTACGAATGATTTCCGATCATACTCCAGTTTTGTCCAGGAGATATTATCGTTTGATCCCTCGATAGAAAAGGTGTAATTCGCCCCAATCAGCTGGAGATCATACGAGATTATCGGATTTGTCAGGTTTTCTATCCTGAGAGGTTCTTTGAGTGTCAGAATTGCAGGAATTTCTGTGTAATTTCCGGTATTATTCACTGTTCCCTGAGCACTGGAGGGTGGTGAAGTATAGTATTCTGTATTGAGTGTCCAGTTTCCATGGGTTGTCCAGTTGGACAAGGTATCAAAACTGTCATACCAAAGGGGTTCGGGACTATAGAGATTGTGTTTGGCTGAGTAAATATCCTCTCCCGGAGCTGCAATGTCCACAGAGGTTTTTCCATAATTTGAGAAAGATGCCAGGTTATCCTGGGCATTTGTTGCTGCGACTGATATGATATTTTCAAGGTCATAAGATGTCGGGTAATGGGGAATTGCATCGTTATCGAGTCCACTATTTCCTGCAGCACAAATAAAAAGACCTGCTGTTCCGGCCATCACTTCATATTCTGCCTGACTGGGATCAGATCCTCCATATGAACATGAATAAATGGTTGCACCATTTCGTGCAGCCCAGAGAATAGCCTCAATCTCATCTGATACCGTTCCGGTGCCAAAACTATTCAGGAACCTGACTGGAAGAATCGTTGTATTCCAGTTTACACCGGTAATGCCAATACTATTGTTGCCAACTCCTCCGATGATTCCGGCGCAATGGGTTCCATGTGAGGCAAGGTCCATTGGTTCCAGTGTTCCGGTAATGGCGTCATATCCATGGGTCCATGTTGATGGGTCTGTCCAGATATTAGAAGATAGGTCCGGATGAAGATAATCAATACCAGAATCAAGTACTGCAACTATTTCTTTGGAGTTTGTGCTGGTATTCCATGCAATTGGTGCATCAATGTCTGCCCCGGCAATACCAGAAGCAGTATCCTCTTTGAATACCTGTCCGGTATTTGAAAGACCCCACTGTCTCCAAAAATCCGGATCATTCGGGACCAGAGATGATTCCCGATAATAATCAGGTTCGGCATACAAAACTCCTGGAATATTCTGGTAGTAACTGACAGCCTCTTCAACAGAGATGGTATCCGGCAAAGCGACAAGTTGTAAGCCTTTTACGCCTTCCGCTGAAAAATCCCTAACTATTTCTGCATTGATGGTTGCATGTGCAGAGGTAAGGGCATCAGAGTTTTGATTTATTCCTGAATTCGATGATTTTATAAGAAGGAATCCTGGCATATATCCTGTTCCCTCTTCCTGTTCTGAAGACGGTATTCCGGGGGGAAGAGCAGGCATGGCAACGGTAACCGGGATAGTGAAGAGTGCGATTATCCCGCATATGAGAATTATTCTCATACCGGTCAGTAGGATTTTTTCATTCATGAAATAGAACCACCTGATATTAGGAGATTATGCGGCGCCTTATATGTAACTGATGTTTCATACCTGAATTCATTGATTTTCATCTGACATGTTTCCGGATTATGCGAAGTCAGCATTTTAATTTTTAAATAGAAGACACCAGAGAGGTTTTGTATGATTAAAGAGAAAGATGAACCCAAAATAGATATCCCTGTCTGACAGATCTCATCCTATGAAATATGTGCTGCTGATAGTAACTTCCCTTCTTTTTATCATGGTTCCTATCACAGCAGATTCAGGTTCACTTGAGATCTCCTCTGACATAGATTCTGTTCCAATTTATATTGATAATACATTTGCCGGAGTAACCCCTCTTACAGTTACGGATATTGAACCGGGATATCACCTGGTAAAAGCATCCCCTGAAGGATTATTCCAACAGACCCGGAACATTTCAGTTAATTCAGGAGAATTATCTCCAATATCCTTTATTTTTCTTTTATCTGATTACCAGATTCCTGCCATGGTTCGAATAGGTGATTGTGTCGGAACTCCCGAATCTTCTGACCTTGATGGAACAGCATTTGATCTACACCGGATTTCTGATGATACTCTGATGGCATATTTTAGTGGAAGGAATGAAGGTATTCAGTGTATGGCCTCATCAGATGGGATATCATGGGACAAAATGCCGGATTCATGCCTTGAAGGGATAACAAATGAACCGGAGTTTCGAAATGATCCTTGGGTATTCCTTTTACCTGACGGCAGTTACCGGATGATTTTTAGTAAAACGGTAGGAAATGATCATTCCCTGTACTCAGCAACTTCTCCTGATGGAATCCGGTTTACCGGAGAAGAAAAGATAATCATTTCCGGAGACGAAGAGGGATTCATCTCTGCAAGTCCTGCTGTTCCTTCGGGAATTGTGTATGCTGACGGGACAGTCAGGATTTATTACCATATATCCGGTGTCGGTATTAAAAGTGCCATATCTGATGACATGGGTATTTCCTGGAAATCCGAAGAGGGTGTCCGTATTAAGAATGGAACTGATCCAACCCTGATTTTATTGCCGGATGGAAGAACCGGTATTGTTTATGTAGATACCACTCCGAAATCAAAGGGCCAGAGAATCTTTTATTCGCTTTCAGAAGATGGCCTTGATTTCTCCAGATACAGGCCTGTTCAGATTCTTGAATCAATTGAACCCGGAGTATGGCTGATGGATCCGGAGGTTATTACAGAAGATGAGACTTTTTACCTGTACTTTTCTGTAATGGGAATCGAAGGAATGCAAAACCAGGGGCTTCCTGGAATACTCCGAAGCATTATCAACCCCGATTGCCTGGAAAGATCTGCAGTACTGGTTTAATTTTTATGGACCCGGCGGGATTTGAACCCGCGGCCTCTGCGTTGCGAACACAGCGATCTCCCACTGATCTACGAGCCCAAAAAAGAAGATCAGAGAATTATTTCTATATCCAGTTTTTCTGCCAGTTCCTTATACCGGTTTCTAATGGTAACTTCGGTAACGCCCGCAACTTCAGCTACTTCACGCTGTGTTCTTCGCTCACCACCGAGTATTGAAGAGATATAGATTGCAGCTGCAGCAACTCCGGTTGGCCCCCTTCCTGAAGTAAGTTCACGCTCACCTGCCTGTCTCAGAATTTCAACAGCTCTGCTCTGCACTTCACCTTTGAGTTGCAGTCCGGAACAGAACCGGGGAACATAGTCGATTGGGGAGGTCGGGAGAAGTTTCAATCCAAGTTCACGGGATATAAACCGGTATGTTCTGCCAATTTCCTTTCTTGAAACCCGTGATACTTCCGCTATCTCGTCAAGGGTTCTTGGAACACTACATTGACGACATGCTGCATATAATGCAGCTGCTGCTACTCCCTCTATACTTCTACCACGGATGAGGTTTTTATCGACCGCATCACGATATACCACTGCAGCTGTTTCACGAACATTTCTGGGAAGACCCAGTGCAGAAGCCATCCGGTCAAGTTCAGATAATGCAAATGCAAGGTTTCGTTCGGTTGCATTACTTACCCTGATACGACGCTGCCATTTACGCAGACGGTAGAGTTGTGCACGGTTTTTTGATGATATCGCTCTTCCATAACTGTCCCGGTTTCTCCAGTCAATCATGGTAGAGAGACCCTTATCATGGATGGTAAAGGTCATCGGAGCTCCAACACGTGACCGTTTCATCCGCTGGTCATGATCAAAAGCACGCCACTCAGGACCTCTGTCGATAAATTCGGCGTCAATAACCAGACCACACTGCTGACAGACAAGTTCTGCCCGTTCATAATCATGAACAAGTTGTCTGCTCCCACACTCAGGACATTGAGATTCGGTCTGGTTTTCTATTTTTTTCTGTTTCTCAACTACCTTTCCGGTCAGTCTGTTTTTCAGGGCTTCCCGCTCTTTCTGAAGGGTCCGGAGTTTTTCTATCTCTTCTGACATTCTTTCCTCTATTTAATAAAGAGCCGTTCGCCAATGAGGCGTGAAGGCTCTTCGATATCGGTCAATACCGCTGCATACGGCGATGTGACATTACCGAAAATATCGATAAGTTTCCCCACAGGTTTCCATCTTTTATCAAGAACTTTACTATACAGGCGGGGGAGTTTCGCAGCATCACATTCCACGATCAGAATACGATGACCAAAATTACTTTTAACTCTTCCAATAGCCCGTACCAATACATCGCCCCCAAAAATGCTCGTATCACCCCACCGGAGATACGATAAGCAACCTATATATGTGTCGATAAGTAGTATTTATGTATTATGGCAATTATTAAGTATTACGTAAACCGCTTGTAAAATTCATTTCCGTGTATGGAGAGTACTGATTCCAGCTTTTCATCCGGAATACCGGCACCACTGCCGATGAGGACTCTATCTCGTGGGGACATGATATCACCAGGATCATGGGTATCTGAATCCACTGTCAGAAGACATCCGGTTTTTTCTGCAATCCTGGCTACATGACCATTTGTCCGGTTATGACCCCCTCGTGCGGTGATTTCAAGAGCGACATGGTTTTTTGCAGCCAGAACAGCATCTTCAATACTTATCAGTCCGGGATGAGCCAGAATATCGACATATTTACAACTGACTGCGGCATGATTTGTTCCAGGTGCAACCGGTTCCACCGGAGTTTCTCCATGTACAACCACAATATCTGCACCCTCACTTTTTGCAAGTTCAGCCAGTAGTGGAATTTCCTCAGGGGGAACATGAGTGATTTCAACCCCTGAAAGAAGCTTGATACCCATTCTGGATGCAGAAGGGGAGACTTTTTTTACCGCTCTGATTGTTTCAGATATGTTACTGTAATCGACATGATCAGTAATTCCAACAACAGAATAACCCAGAATTTGCATCCGTCTGAGTAATTCAGTTGGTAAGAGCTCACCATCCGAAAGCAGGGTGTGGGTATGAAAATCGTACATATCAGGTTTATTCCGGACTTTTTAAGCCCATACTTACAATATTTATGAGTTCTCCCTTTGTTCCGGTGAATTCTGCTACGAATCGTCCCTGTCCTTTCCACCAGTATGAAGGATGAGATTTTTGTTCCCGGTTATATGGTATCTTCTGCTTTTTGAGAATTCGTTCAATAGCTACTGGTTCAGGATTCTGGACGCCTTTTGAACGTGGAACTCTGCGCCCCTCTGTTCGTGTCAGGTCGCTATCAAAGTAACAGGGATAAAGTATTACTCCCTTGTCCATTCTTAATGATCTGAAATCTAAACCTATTAAGTACCAGCGGGAATGATGGTATGTTATGCATCACATCGATATTTCAATAGAGAAAGATATTTTTTCAGCCAACAAAAAACTGGCCGAAGCGAATGCCGCGCACCTGAAGTCTCACAAAGTAAGGGGTTTTGATCTGCTCGGTGGCATTGGTTCAGGAAAAACAGCGCTTATCGAAAAAGTGGTTCCAAAATTAAAAAGCAGGGGTCTTACAGCTGCTGCTATTGCAGGGGATGTGTACGGTGATGATGATTTTCAACGCATTGTTGCTCTTGGGATAGCTGCTGAAAATGTGAATACCGGAAAAGAATGCCATCTGGATGCGCACATGATAGAACATGCCCTGGATCATCTTCCTCTTCAGGACGTTGATATCCTGTTTATAGAAAATGTCGGAAATATGGTCTGTCCGACTGATTTTGAACTTGGTGCTGAAAAGAGGATTGTTGTTGTTTCATCAACAGAAGGTGATGACGTTGTGAATAAACACCCGATGATGTTTCGTGGGTGTTCAATTGCGGTTTTGAACAAGATTGATCTTGCGGATGCCGTGGGAGCCGATCTGAACCGGATGGAACGTGATATGCTGCGGTATAATCCGTCCATGAAAATATTCAGAACAAATATGAAGACAGGGGAGGGAGTTGATTCACTTGTGGAGGAGATCCTGTCCTGAGCGGAGTCTTATATACTGATGCGGGAGACATGTATAAGACTCCGTGGTTTACCCGGTTCTCCCACTCCGGGTAAATGATACTTGAGGATGAGATAATATGCAATGGCATGGACGTTCTGTTCGAAAATCCACCGGGGGCAGGTATTGTCCGTCCCGTGGAAAAAAGCGCAGGGAAATTGGGTCAGCACCCGCTGAAACCCATATTGGTATAGACCGGAGAAAAATTTCCAGAACCTATGGTGGAAATAATAAAGTCCGGGCACTTCGGTGTGAGTTTGCAGTAATAAGCAACACGAAAACCGGTGAAACAAAGAAAGTTAAGATTGAGACGGTAGAGGAGAACACTGCAAACCCGAACTATGTCCGGCGTAACCTCCTTACTCGTGGTGCAATTATCAGGACCGAGATGGGCCGTGCACGCATTACCAGCAGACCTGGTCAGCATGGCGTTATCAATGCTATCCTGATTGAATAATTTTTTATCTGTTTTTTTCACTTTGATTATTTTTCATTGACATCCTGTAACTTCCAGTTTAAGATAAAAAGAAAACTATTCTCTATCCTAAGGTTACACACTAATGGCGACTCCTGGTATTCTGACATGACTCTGAAAACAGCATTAGCGGCACCGTTTTACCACAGCAGGGTTCAAAAACTGGGAAAAAGTGAACTCATTTATTATTATGCTTTTGACCGGCGGTGGATGACCCGTGATGAGGTGGATCTTCTGATTCAACGGGGGATAGAACAGAACCTGCTGGGAATAGATGACGATATGTATTATCCCCTCTTTGATCTTGCAGATGTTCAGATTCCTATCGGATATAAACCATCATCTTCTTTTTTTGATGCCCATGATCCCTTTGAGGAATTGCTTGGTCGTATCACGAGCATCACTGGTAAGGAGCCTGAAGAAATCATTGCCCGAATGAACGAGATCATGAAAGATGAATTTGACGGAAACCTGAAACCGGAAGCTGCCCTGGTCATCATCGCTAAACAGGATGGGATAGAGGCTTTAGACCTGTTACAATCCCTGAAACAGGCAATTCTTAAAAAAGAGTAAAAAATTTATTCTGCAGCCGGAGCATCCTGCGCTGGTGGTGCAAAGTATTCTGCAAGGCTTTTTGCACCGGCTTTAGAGACGATTACATTTATCTGGACAAAGTCCTGGGTGATTTCTGCTCCACGGACCATTTTTCTTCTCCGCTCTCCATCAGTTACCGGGTGGAATCCGACCCCGCCTGCCATCAGGACCTTACGTCTCCCAGCAATTGGAAGGGTCTTTCTTGCCGGAGTTCCATTACGGTCTGAGGCTCCGGTAATTTTTATTTTGTACCCGTCAAATCCAAGACCTGATCCGTCGATTTCATCTCCGATACGCTTTCCAATAAATGCTCCTGCACCTGCACCGCTGGCATCGATATTGTATGCCTTTCCGGTTGCAGGATCAGATAGAACTACTTTAAAATCTACCATATTTTTTCACCAATTTCAATTCAACGATCGCTTCTTACTGTTTTTAAATATCGTCCGATCCGATGAACCCATCACTCAGGTTTAGCTGAGAAGTCTCCACACATATTAGCGGGGTACCCTATTAATGCTACTTTCCCCAGAAGGGGTTTTCACGTCGAAACAGTCTGGTGTATTCTTCAAGGACTTCCTTTGCATCTTCACTTAAATGAGAGAGCATCTCGGTTTCCAGCACTTTAACGTGCCGTTCAGGAATTCCCACGATAAGTTCATCTTCAACGTCAAATTGTCTTCCAACTGTTGCACCTTCAATAGAAATTGCAACCTCATCTCCAGCGTGGGCTTCCTGGATATTCTCCTTTCGAAGTTGCATTGATTTCAGGCTTCCTGCTTTTTTTCCGTCCCTTCTAATAAGATTAACACCGGTACGCAGTGTTCCGGATAATATTCTGACCCCGACAACTGCCGGGTTATTCTGTCTGAATACACATCCTGGCAGAATAACAATTTTTGCCGGGAAAATAATCTTTTCAAACCGTTTCTGGTCCATATCTCTCTTGAGATTGTTTCTCCATTCAAGATAATCCTCAAGAATATGGTAAATAACATTTCCAGTGAAGAACTGAACCATTTCAGCATACGAAGGTTCATGAAGCAGGTCCTGTGCGTCAGGAAGTACCGGAGTGTTAAATGCCATTAAAACCCGATAAAGGGGATTTTTAATGGTTTCGGCCTCGATAACATCATGCCTGCTGACCTGTCCCACTTCTGCTCTCATTACCGGGATTTCATGCGCGGTTAGTTCCTTACACAGTGCTTCGAGTGCACCGATGGTATCTGCCTTAATGATAAGACCTTCCGGGGAGAGTGTGACATTTATTTCTGTCATCTCCCGAGCAATACTGGTCTTAATCTCTTCAGGGTCATCTCCTATGACCTTGATAGGTGAACCTGCAATAACCTGGTCAAGACCCGGAGCACTTACCTTTACTCCGGCAGCAGCTGCGACCTCTTTTACCCGTAAAAATCGGTCTTCAATTAATATCTCTTTCATCGGTCTTGGCTGGAGCAGAGATCTGACTTTCGTTGTCTGAACTCCGGTGGTTGTTGCAATTGCAATTTCATCTCCAACACAGATAGTCCCGTCAAAAAGGATGACATCAATCGTAGCACCCAGGCCCTTCTCCTCTTTTACTTCAAGGACCGTTCCTGAACCAGGTCCGTCAACGGTGAGGGCAAGGGATTCTTCCATGTATCGTTGGGAAAGGCCGATGAGAACCATTAGAAGATCTGATATTCCTTCTCCGGTGTGGGCACTAACCGGAACTATGGCGAGATTCCTTGCAAAATCTGTAACTCTGTCAAATCTCTCGGATGAAAATCCATGTTCTGCAAGAGTTGCAACGATATCATATACCTTCGTCTCAACAAGAAGTATTACCCGTTCATTTTGTCCTGCAAAACTTTTCAGAAATGGAGATTTTTCTGTTTTTCTCCATCCCGGGATCCGGTCCAGTTTCGTTGCCGCGACAACAAAAGGAGTTTTACAATTTCGAAGAATCTGAATGGCTTCTATTGTCTGTGGTTGAAAACCTTCTGTAATGTCAACAACAACAATGGCCATATCAGCAAGAGCCCCACCCCTTGCCCGCAGGGTCGTGAAAGCATGGTGTCCGGGAGTGTCAATAAAAAGAAGACCTGGAATGCTGACATTCAGGTTTTTCATTGCTCCGCTCATACTCGTTATCGAATCAATTGGAACAATGGTAGCACCTATGTGCTGGGTGATTGCCCCTGCCTCACCTGACACAACAGAAGAACCACGAATGCGGTCGAGCAGAGATGTTTTTCCATGATCCACATGTCCAAGTACGCAGACAATGGGAGTTCTGATATGGGGTGTCTCTCCTCCTTTTTTACTTGTTTTTACTGCCTTTTTACCCACCTTTGCACCACCGCATGTATTTTGCAATCCAGTCCCGGAAATATTAGAAAACAGGAGAAATCCTACCGGGGATTGGATCTGATAATGTGGTATACATCAGCGGTCACGGCTAATAATCATTCACAACAAAGATGGGGATATCGCTATCATCTACTCTGATGATGTGATGATCGAATGACTGGATAGTTTATATCAGGGCTAGAGTGAGTGGATACATTCAAGTGATAGTTTGTGTAACATATATGGTGCAACCTGCCTGGGTGGGGTAATGGCTATCCTAAGGGATTGTGGTTCCCTCGATCTGGGTTCAATTCCCGGTCCAGGCCTGAAAAATTAGGTTTTTACTTTTTATCTGACAGGGTTCACTGTTTTTCTCATAACATTTGTTATCTTTTCTGAAGATAAAAAAGAAAAACTGGATAATTGATAAATTCATCAAGAACAAGAGATGGTTAATTTTTCTTTTCAAGTCCGGCTGCAACCCACCCGGTATATCCTCCGGCAACATTCAGGATATTTGAAAAACCATTTCTTTTCAGGATGCTGCAGGCGATTCCTGATCGGGAACCTGTTCCGCACATAACCGCAAGAAGATCCTGTTTTCTAAGTTCATTATGTCGTATCCTGAGATCCGGCCAATGGATATTGACAGACCCTTTAATATGAGATCCTGAAAATTCTCCTGGAGTTCTGACATCAAGGATCTGGAGTTTATCATTTTCTGATATGAGCCGGTCCAATTCATGGACTGATATTGTGCGCACATGATTCAGGTCATACCCAGCCAGAGCCCAGGCGAAAATTCCTCCCTGAATGTACCCTATTGTTCTGTCAAGACCCACTCTCCGGAGTTTTGTTATGATTTCGGGGATATCCTCTGGTTTGTGAGCTGATATTACAATATCACGGTCAGGTGGGACAATCCAGCCGGCAAATGTGGAAAAATTCACTTCACCATCGATGTTTAAACTGTTGGAAATGTGTGCGGACCCGAAGGCATCATATCTTCGGATATCCAGGATATCACAGGTATCCTCATTTAGTATCTCCCGGACTTTCCGGGGACTTAATTCACGAATTTTTGGAAGTTCTGATAATAATACGGGCCCTTTCCGGTTAATGTCCGAACATCTGCGGAAGTGGTCAGGGGATGGAGGCATATTTTCTGTCAGTTCCCTGACAAACGATTCACAGTCCGGAATATGAAGCGCGGAGTTATATCTCCGCTCATAGCCGATAGTGGTTGATCTCTTTGAGGATAATGATCTTCCACAAAATGATCCGGCGCCATGGGCCGGATATACCTCACAAAAATCCGGAAGTTTCAGAATTTTCTCGTGAAGAGATGTATATAAGGCTGATGCCAGTTCCCGTGCACGACCAGGAAAGAGGTCAGGTCTTCCGACATCACCAACAAAGAGAGTATCTCCGGAAAAGAGAGCAACCGGTTCATCTCCTCTGCTAAGGTGCGTGACCGTGTAACTCACATGTTCAGGGGTATGACCAGGAGTTTCCAAAACATTGATGGAGCAGTCATCAAGAGTGATTTTGTTTCCCTCCTGAACTGGTGTATGAAGAAAGGTACAGTTTCCCGATTTAGGGGCATAAATTGGGGCATTTGTCAGTTCATGAAGGTCAAGATGACCAGAGATGAAATCGGCATGGAGGTGTGTCTCAAGAATGCCGGTTATCTTGAAATTTTCCTCTTCTGCAGCACGAAGGTACGGTTCCGGGTCCCTGGCAGGATCGATTATAAAACAGGATGATATTCCGCCAAGAAGGTACGAATTATGTGCAAGACCAGGGATGAAAAACTGCCTGATTATCATATCACTTCACTTTGATCAACCTGCAAGGAAATGAATTCTTTCCTTCAGTAAATGAGGTATTTCAATGAAATGTTCTCCGGAATTTTATAGAGTATACTTACCATTTTATCGCGATTCCTCTCTAAATCGGTAATTTTTTTCTGGATTCGAAGGGTGTCATGGTAAGATTGTGAATATTTCAGTTTTTGCAAAAGAAATGATCGTTTCTTCATACAATTGCTTATTTCATGAACGAGGGTCTGTTCTTCCTCGTCATACCAGTCAGGACGGCATATCGGGAGTAATGAAATAGCAACTGGGGGATTTTTACCATCTCCCACATCCTGGGTATGTTTCCAGTAATACTGAAGAACCGAGGAGGTTAGAACTCCCTCTAGAAAATTATCAGTTCCTTTCATGATGATTGCTGATTCAGGGTCTGGTTTATTGCCTGACTTAATTATAAGAACATCTTCTCTTGCAATACAGGAGATCCAGAAATCATCCTCAAAAAACTCTTTGATTTCATCATGAAGATACAAAGCACCAAGACAGTATTCAGATAGTGGTATTGAATCATCCCTGATTAAATCAAGAATTAATGAAGAAGAAGGATCTGTAAGGCTCCATCCGCCATGTAGAGAGAGTTCTCTCTTTTCAATCCTGAATGATTTTGTTTTCCCGTTTTTGTTGGTCCGGATGATTTCTATATCAGGTGATATGGAATCAGCGATCAGGCATGTCCATAATTCGTCATTTGGATTCTTTGTACTGTCATCAATAACGATTTTGCTTATTCTGTTTTTTCTCACCCATCTACGGAAAGGTTCTGAAGTGCTTTCAGACAACCATGTTCTCCGGATAAAGATAAATGCCGGGTATGGTATGGTCAAAAGGATGTTTTCAGCAGCAATAGTAGAAAAAGAAGGTTCTGTTGAGTACGAATTGTATTTTTTGCAGAGAAACTGCCTGATTTCAGGAATTTTCAGATCTACATGTCCCGATGGAGCAGTTATCACGAGGACAGAAGTTTTTGGTGGAATATCTGGCCATCCTGTAAAAAGGGGTCTGTAGGTTAATTCTGCAGTTCTCTTTTCATTTTCAGACAAAAATTCGTCTGTTACTTCGGGAGAAAAAAAACAAGAGCCAATTCTTGTATGTTTGATAAGTTGTGATATACTCTCATTGTGAGCCGGTTTTACCAGCTCCGGAGTGGAAAAATCTCCCCCGATGATGGTAAGGGCCAGTCCGAATCTGGTTATAAGAATCGATGATATTGAGTTATCCGAACAATAAACTGCAGATGAGAGATTTTTTAGTCTTTTATTCAATTCATTACATTTTAGCCCTAAAAATCTGGCAAACAGAAGGACAATCTCTCCTCTACCTGAAAATGGGTCGAAAATTGCATCAATTGATGGATTCCTGCTGATAATGTCATGAAATATTGAAGAAAAAACCGGAGATAAGAGATAAGAATCAGGATCGCAGTCCGATACCTTTTCTATCTTTTTTTTATTTTCTTTGGTTTTAATTCGAGATAGGAGGCGGTGGATTCCCCTGACCAGCAGGATAGGATCAATACAGGGTATTGCAAGTCTTTGTGGAATAGGGAGAGATAAACCAGATTGAATCATTTTCCTTCGTACTTCCTTGTCAAAGACTGAGGTATTCACCTGTTGTTGAGAATAATAAGGAATGGTTGAACCAAATTGAACCAGATAAAAAAATAAGGAATTTTCTAAGATATCATCTGAATCACTGGTTATTTTTCCGCCTATTCTTCGTAAGAGGATCTCTAATACGGCAGAGAGAATGGCAAGTCTTCGCAATTTTTTTTCATTCTCACCATATGACTGGAAATAAACCCGTGATACTGTTTTCCAAATTGTATCCAGGTATTGATCAAGAACTTCAGAAAAAACAGGGTGCTCTATGATAACTGTATCAGAGATTATCTCCTGGACCGGAATTATCTCACTTCTCCATCCTGGTCTTATTGGTGTGTTAATTATCTGAATTTTTGTTGATTCAGAGCAGATAACACCACAGATAGCCCCGGTTGCGTGAAGATAAAACTCTAGTCTTTCTCTCACGAGAGTATCTTCTATTATCTGGTCACTTACCGTCCATATCAGAATTTGGTGCATGGAGGAAAGAGTTATCAGATCCATGAAAACCGAATTTTCATGGATAGAAATAGTAAAAGCCGCCTTTTTTATTGTGTATGGGTCATTATGGATTCCAAGAGTTTTTAAAAGATAATCAGAAATAACAGATTGATTATCAGAATTCATGAAAACCCTGAAAAAAGTATAGCGAGGGATGGATTTGAACCATCGGTCTACGGGTTATGAGCCCGTCGGGATATCCTGACTACCCCACCTCGCTGAAAGTGGATATGAATGTCTGACTGATGAGCATATATAACTTTTGTTTTTTCGATGAGAATTCTTATCCATAACTTGAACAAAACATCCGGTATGGATGATGAACTTGAACATATACGAGCGAAAAGAATGGAGGAGATCAAACAGCGCATATTGGTTTCACAATCAGGGCATGCTGGGATTATCACCATTAACCAGGAAAATTATGACCGTATTATCAGGGAACATCCAAATTTAGTCATTGATTTCTGGGCACCATGGTGTGGACCATGCAGAATGCTGACCCCGGTAATTGAAGAACTTGCGCACATATTTTCCCAAGGGATATGGTTTGCAAAGTGCAACACTGATGAAAATCAACAGATTGCATATCAATATGGAATATCTGCAATACCCTCCCTTTTTTTCTATAAGAACGGGGCTGTTATCCATACTCTTTCCGGAGCACTTCCGAAGGAACAACTTGAATCAGTAATACGATCTTTATACGGGTTTTCATAAACCTGAATTTATGAATTTATATCTCATTTTGCATAGCGTGATCTGAAAAAATTAGTTTAGAATTCTCTATTTTTTAAACGATTCGCAATTTTCAAGCGAAAGGCTTATCTAATTGTAAGTTATAATTATAACTTACATGCACATTAA
>NZ_QGMZ01000037.1 GCF_003173335.1 Methanospirillum stamsii | reverse complement strand
AATCTCTCTAAATGTAATTCTCATTGAAAAATTTTTCATATCACTAGAAATTCAGACAGAGCCCAATCACCTAATGAATTTTATTGGTATTTCAACGTTATTATTTGCCGGATTATTTTTTTGAGTTTAAATTGCATTTTAAAAAAATCCTCCTCGAATAAATACAGATTATTATAGAATGAATCCTGTCTGAAAAAAACATATTTATGTAGATTAACAGATACTAACATAATTATGAGTACCATCAAATACCTATTTACAACTTTTATTTTCATTGGGCTTGTAATTTGTTCCGGATGTACCTCAACAAATCAGGATGAAGAATACAAAGCACTGGTAACTGAGGCATTAACACAGTTTGATCCAATTAATGAGCACATTATCAAGCCTTATGCCGGAATGAGCGGGGATGAAATGTCCGGTATAAAGGAATTTGCAACACAGACCAGAGATTCTGTAAACCAGATGACTTTATCTGACAATTCAAAAAAATCCAAAGAATTTTTTGTCAGAGCCATGGATGCTTCAATAGAGGCGGTATCTACTCTTGAACCAAAATATGATGCCACCCTTCAGAAGGTTGAGAGCACTGCTCCTGCAACAAACCTGTTTATTCAGATAAAAAACGATCTGGGGAGTGCAGCAGACATTATCAAGGTTCCAAATAAAAAAGGATATTAAACGGATATCTTAAACCCATTTTTAAGGCTGATTAATTGCTGCATGGGCTGCTGCAAGCCGTGCAATCGGCACTCTCGGGCCGGAACAAGAAACATATGTAAGCCCGATTTTATGACAGAATTCAATAGATGCAGGATGCCCTCCGTGTTCTCCACAGATGCCCACTTTGATATCCGGCCTTGTCTGTCTGCCCCATCTGACGGCAAGTTCCATTAATTTTCCAACCCCCTTCACATCAAGCACTTCAAACGGATTATCCTGCAGAATATGGCTCATGTTATACATGGGAAGAAATTTATTCTCTGCATCTTCCCGCGAGAATGAAAATGTTGCCTGGGTGAGATCATTTGTTCCGAACGAGAAAAACTCCGCCTCTTCTGCAAGATTTTCTGCCCTCATGCATGCCCGGACAACCTCAAGCATTGATCCAAATGCACACTGAATGGATAAACCGAATCTATCTTCAACTTCTGCGTGAATCTGAATTACCCACTCTTTCACCCGTTTTAATTCCTGGGCCGTACATACCTGTGGGATCATGATCTCCGGATGAACTGTAACACCGGATTTTTTGCATTCAGCGGCAGCTTCTAAAATTGCCCGTATCTGCATTGCATAAATTTCTGGAAATGTAAGTCCAAGCCTGACTCCTCTATGGCCGAGCATTGGATTAATCTCATGGAGTGACCGGACTTTACTGAGTATCATGTCTTTTTTCAGAATTACTGCATCCAATAATTCAGGATCGGCAGAAAGTTGCACGATAGGTTTTTCCGGTTCATTCTGGTACATAAAAGTTACCGCTTCTGATAACTTTCGCATTCCTCGCAGATTTTTTCGAAGGTTTCGAAGAAGTTCCAGTTCTTCAATTAATTGTTGTTCCTGTGGAAGGAATTCATGAATCGGAGGATCTAATAATCGGATTGTAACAGGCCTTGGTGCCATTTCAATGAAAATATTTTTAAAATCTTCACGCTGGATTGGCAGCAGTTTATCAAGTGCTTTCTGTCTGTCTTCTTTTGTATCGGCAATTATCATTTCGATGACAATCGGAAGTCTGCTTGGTTCATTAAACATCCGTTCGGTTCTGCACAGGCCAATTCCCATAGCACCGAATTTTAATGCCCGTTTTGCATCTCCCGGGGTATCTGCATTTGCCATTACTTTCAGTCTTGCTTTTTCATCCGCCCATGAGAGCAGTTTTTCAAGTTCTGGAGTAAATTCTGCTTCTATAAGAGGTAATTCGCCAAGATAAACCCCCCCGGTGGAACCATCGATGGTAATGGTATCTCCTTCAGAAATCAGGGTATCACCAATTACTGCCTGTCGGAGACGAACGTCTACGGTAATTCCTTCTGCACCGGCTACACAGGGCTTACCCATTCCTCTGGCGACAACAGCTGCATGGGATGTTTTTCCTCCCCTGCTTGTTAATATGCCCTGGGCAGCAAAAAACCCATGAATATCCTCGGGTTTTGTCTCTTCCCTGACAAGAATTACTTTTACTCCCTCATGTCCTAATTTTTCTGCCCGGTCTGCATCAAACACCGCAATACCCGAGGCACCACCCGGAGATGCAGGAAGTCCTTTTGCAACAGGGGTTGCATCAGCATCCGGATCAAGCCTTGGAAAGAGCAGTTGTTCAAGCATCTCTGGTTTAATCCGAAGAAGAGCCTGTTTAGTGTCAATGAGTCCCTCCTTTTTCATCTCTACTGATGTCCGGACCATGGCGGTTGCATTCATCTTCCCATTCCTGGTCTGAAGACAGTAGAGAATCCCTTCTTCGATGGTAAATTCAAAATCCTGAACCTCTTTAAAGTGAGATTCAAGATTATTCCTGAGTTCCATCAGTTCCTTAAAAAGCCCTGGCATCTCATCTGCCATGGCAGCGAGTGGTTTAGGTGTCCTGATACCTGCAACGACATCTTCACCCTGTGCATTTACCAGGTATTCTCCAAAGATGACATTCTCCCCTGTCCCCGGATCACGGGTAAATCCAACTCCCGTTGCAGAATTATTACTCATGTTGCCAAAGACCATGGCAACGATATTGACTGCAGTCCCGTTTGCCATTTCCGACGTTATTTTAAATTCTCTCCGGTAATCTACCGCACGTTTTCCCATCCATGAACTAAACACTGCTTTTATGGCAATTTCCAGTTGTTCAAAGGGATCATGAGGAAATGGTTTTCCGGTATAACGCTCTACAACCTGCAAAAAAACAGTACATATTTCCGCCAGATCATCACGGGAAAGGTCTACATCAAGATGAGCATGGGCTTTTGATTTTATTTTTTCAAACTCCTCATCAAATAATTCATCCGGAATTCCAAGTGCCACTTTCCCGAATAGCTGGATAAACCGCCTGTAGGCATCATAACAAAACCGTTCATTTCCTGTATCAGCAATCAGTCCTTTCAGAGTGTCCGGGTTTAATCCGAGATTTAAAATAGTGTCCATCATTCCAGGCATTGACATGGCGGAACCGGACCTGACCGAGAGAAGTAATGGCTTTTTTTCTCCCCCGAATGATTTATTCGTCAGCCCTTCTATCTTTTTGAGATGCTTTGATACCTGTTCCATCATTCCTTGTGGAATTTTTCGTTCAGGATTATTCAGAAATGCAAGACAGGCTTTAGTGGTTATTACAAATCCGGGAGGGACACGGATTCCTGTTTGCGTGAGTTCACACAGGTTGGCTCCCTTTCCACCAAGCAATTTTTTATTTTTCCCATCTCCTTCGGCAAACGAGTAAACCCAAGTTTCTTTCATAGTAACCTCTGATTTAGACCCTGTTTGGATCATCACTCATGCTAATAACGAAAGGACTCATTTCAGGTAATAAGTATGTCGTGTATAGGTCTACTACCTATATAAAATCTCATCCCGGGTGAAAAAGAAAATAAAAAATGGAAAGAAAAGGATTATTCCACTTTTATTGCTATCAATGTGATGTCATCAAACTGGGGTTGTTCTCCTGCAAAAGTATTTACTTCGTTGATTATCGTTTCAACAAGCATCCGGGGTTCCATCTCTGCATGGCTTTGAATATACTCTTTTAGTCGTCTTTCATCGTACATCTCATCTGTTTCATTGATGGCCTCTGTTACTCCATCAGTGTAAAGAATGATGATATCCCCTGACTGGAGAGTTATCTTATCCTGTTCATATGATGCATCAGACATCACTCCGACTGCCATGCCAGTAAGTGGCAGGGTGAAAAACTCCTTTGTAATAGATCGATATACTATCGGTGGATTATGTCCGGCATTCACATATCGAAAAACTTTCGTTTCCTTGTCAATAATTCCATAAAAAAGTGTTACAAAAATGCCGGTCTTTGAATTTCCCTCAATGATGGTATTTGCATAGCTGATTGTCTGTGCAGGTTCACCAAACCAGCCTGCAACAACCCTGACAACAATTCGTGAAAGGGCCATAAATAACGCTGCCGGAATCCCTTTTCCTGATACATCCGCAATCATTATGCCAAGTGAGGATTGTGATAGCGGTATTACCTGAAAAGGAATCACATCAAAAAAGTCCCCGCCGACTTCTTTTGCAGGACAGGATTTTGCTGCCATTTTAAACCCGGACATTTCCGGCAGAACGTCCGGCAGGAAACTTTGCTGGATTTTTGCAGCAATCTGCATCTCAGCATCTTTTTTTGCAATTTCAGTTTCAAGCAAAATCTTTTCTTTTCTGGTCTTCCACTCACCAAGCAGATTATGCATCATCATCGAGAAGATGCCCATTCCGATTGCATTAATAATGATCATCGGGATTATAATCAGAGTAATTATCGTCATTGCCTGATCCGGGGGGGTTGCGAAGATCAAAGCAATCAATGAATGGAGGGATTCAACAAGTACCGCATAGGTAACTGCAATCGGAGTAGAGACAAGCTGTTTTTTATTGGCCAGATACAGGATTCCCCCAAGTATCCCGGCAATGATGGACCCGCAGAGACAGACATACATGTATGGCCCACCCTGAGTATATCTGAGCAATCCTCCGATAATTCCTGCACCAATTCCGACAACCGGACCACAGGTTAGTCCTCCGATAAGGGGGCCGAGGTCTCTGACATTTAATACCGCACCCTGGACCTGAATATTTCCCAGTGTGCCATAAATGCTTACCAATCCGAAAAAAAGTATAAGGATGGCTTTTGATTGCTTAGAGATCTCTCCACTTATGGCCTCTTTAAAAAACCGGCTTCTGGTAAAAAGATATGCAAATAAAAAGATGACTGCCATCATCTGGAAAAGCAATTTCAGGCTTTCAAAAATATTGGTTTCCATTTATTTCCTTTTGTTTTTTTTCTGCTGATGGCTCAGTCCTCTGGTATCCTCTTTTTTATGTCCCGTTTGGTATTGCCTGTTCAGAGATTTTCCTGATTATATATAATGTCTTATCGGCTTTTTATCTATGGATTTATTATTCTGCGTCCACTTTTTCCAAAAATAGCCCTCGAAATTCCATTACTGATTAATTCCTTTGCTTTTTCACAAGACTCAATGGTATTGCATCCCCCAGCGATATAACCGGTTATTGCAGCAGAAAATGAGCATCCGGAACCATGTACATCATATGGTTGACGTTTACTTGTGAGCCTGATTATTTCGTGTTTGGAAATCAGAAGGTCCGTTGCATGGATTCCGGTTCCATGCCCGCCTTTGACAATAACCCGGGATGCCCCGATATCGATGATTCTTCTCCCTGCTTCGATCATCTCATCTTCAGTGGTGATGCTCATATTCGCAAGAATTTCCGCTTCCGGAATATTCGGGGTGATGATATGTGAGAAAGGTATCAGAGTTTCGCACATCACCTGAACTGCATCTTCATCAAGCAGCCGGTATCCGGATGTAGAGGTGATCACCGGGTCGATAACGAGCGGGATATCCTGGGGAAGTGTTCGGGATACTGCCCGGATAATCTGTGCATTTGCAAGCATCCCGGTTTTAACCGCTCCTGGAGTCATATCTTCGAGAACAGTTGACAATTGTTTTTGAACAATATCAGGTTCCACCGGCCAGGAACCAGTAACCCTTGAAGAATTCTGTGCAGTAAGTGCTGTGATTACAGCCATTCCCCAGACTTTTGTATGCACAAAAGTTTTCAGGTCTATCTGGATACCTGCCCCTCCGGATGGATCAGATCCGGCAATTGAGAGCGCTGAGGGGAATTGCATATTCATACCACCGAATTGTGTATGATTCTAATAAACAACTATCGAAAAAAATTAGTAGGATCGGCCGACCAGGGTTACAATTCCGTCCGGTTTTCCACAGATGATACAATTTCCGCGTTTCTGGTCGATAAGGTCTGTTCTGACTTCAGTTCCAAGAATGCTTGCGTCTGATATCTCTTCTATTCTGTCAGCACATTCACGGTTTCCACACCAATGAACTGCTGCAACACCCTTGGAAACGGTATTACTGAGTTCAGACTCCTCATGAACCATGAAAAGATGATTTTGGATATGAGCCTGAGCATGTTCCAGCAATACATTGGTATACTCTTTCATCTTCCGGTTCACTTCTGAAATAATATCTGCTCTTGGAAGTGGTTCTTTACCTCCTGTACGAAGGACTGACATTACAACACTATTATCCAGGTCCCGAGGGCCTATTTCAAGACGTAATGGAACTCCCCTCATCTCCCAGTAGTAATATTTTGCACCAGGTCTGAGGTCACGGGTATCGATCTTTACCCGGTATCCTGCATTCTGCAATTCCGCCTCAAGCTGTGTTGCAGCCTGCATGACCTCTTCCTCACGTTTTTTCATGATGACCGGGACGATGACAATCTGCACCGGAGCTACTTCAGGCGGGAGCATGAGTCCAAGGTCATCACCATGCATACTGATAAGAGCGGCAATGGATCGTTCTGAAATACCATAACAGGTCTGGTGACAGTACTGCTGTTCTCCCTTCGTATCCTCGTACTGGATACTGAATGTTTTTGAGAAGTGATCACCAAGATGATGAACCGTTCCGATCTGAAGAGTTCTGCCATCCGGCATGATGGTGTCCACAGCGATGGTATAGTCTGCACCAGGGAACTTATCCCAGTCAGGTCTTTTTGAGATGAGAACCGGAATATTCAGCCGGTCATAAAATTCCTGATACCTCGCAATTGCATCTTCCACCTGGCTTTCAGCCTCATCCCAGGTCGCATGAACCGTGTGTGCTTCCTTAAATGAAGTTATCTCCCGGAGCCTGATAAGCGGGCGGGTGTGTTTTGTTTCATATCTGAAGGTGTTTACTATCTGGTAGACTTTTATGGGCAGGTCAGCATGAGACCTTACCCAGAGTGCATACATCGGATAGATTGCCGTCTCACTGGTCGGCCTAAGGGCGAGCTTTACATCAAGAGGGGTTGTGCCGCCATGGGTGACCCAGTACACTTCATTTTCGAAACCCTTGATATGTTCTGCCTCTTTCATGAACTCCGGTTCAGGAATCAGAAGCGGGAACAATGTTTCTTCATGGTCACGGTCAAGTAATTCACGAAGTATTCCATATACTCTTTTTCGTATACCAAATCCGAACGGAAACCATACATATAGTCCTTTAACGGGGTATCGGACATCCATAATCTCCGCACGCCAGAGTATATCATTGTACCAGCTTGAGAAATCTGCCTTTTGAGGGAGCGTTCCTTCCTGTTCCTCCATTCATGAGCTCCTATGTCACCAGTTGTAAGACGGCTGGTGTGATAAAGGCCTCGATAACTGCGGCAAGGGCAACAAACGGAATAATATACCTGACAAAGGTTTTTCCAAGATTCCATGCTTCTGCCGCAGCATCCGGTCCTCCGGTCCATTCATTTTTTACTGCTCTGCCAAGCATGAGTCCAAGGGCTCCTGATGCAACAACTGCAGGGAGTTCAAAAATTCCATGAGGAACTATTGCAGCAAGCAGGACGAGATCACTGGATTCTTTTCTCATGATTTCAAGAACGGCACCGATAATCACTCCGTTAAAACCGATGATCATAATGGAAAGAATTCCAAGGAATGCTCCGCCGATAAAAATGACAAGACATGCTTCCAGGTTATTCAGGAATAAAAGCAGTGCCAGAATTGGTGGATCATCATCCATTATCTGTCCTGCAATCATCTCTTCAAACATGGTTAGGAGACTCTCACCAAAGGCAGGATCTGCCGTAGATAATGCAAAACCTGCTCCAAAACCTGCAATGAGTATGAAACCTGAAATTATCAGGTAATGACTAATACGTAAATCAGACATAAAGCACCATCCTGACCATATCCCGAATTCCTGGGGCAAGGCCGACCATGATCATCGCAAGCAGTATCAGGTACCATATCCCTGATGCTCCCTCGCGTCTGTATAATTCAAGAATATATATCCCGGGTATCAAAACAATCAGTTTTAGTGGAAACATCACAAAAGCCGTTCCGGTCAGGTTAATCAGTGCCGAGCCAACGACATGCTGCTCACTGTATCGGATTGAATGCAGGTCAATACCGTAGGAAGTCGCACTGGCATCCAGCATGTGACCGAAAATTAGCATCTGATATAACCGATCCTGCACATATTTCCAGCCAAATCCGTATTTTATAACTGCATAGAGAATGGCTGTTGTTCCGAATGCTATTCCGAGGATCCTGCTGGCAACCAGAATGTCAAAATGAGCTTTTGTGATGCCAAACCAGACCAGAAAAGAAAGAGTAATTAACGTAAGGAATAGTCCGGTACCACCAAAAATCTTTTTCCATGATGGAATTGTTCCTCGCTTTTCCAGGATATTTGCAATATACAATGTTGGAAAGGCAATAGCAAATATCAGGAAAAAAATCAGTGGAGTGGTGAAAAATACATGTAAATCTGATGTGATAAGTCCGGTATCCTCAACCACACGCAGACATCCGCCCAGGACAACCCAGGGGATGAGGGCATAAACAAAATTCCTGTCAATAATTATTTTATTTTTCTCAAACCACCGGTATAACAACCAGATACATGCAAGCAGAATGAGTGCATACGTAAGTGTATCTACCAATGTGTATGGCTGACCATAACGAATGGGATCTATGTAATATTTGTAGATGAATTCCCTAATCATGAGTTGAGAACTCCATGAGCAAAGAGCAGGTACAGGTATTGCAGCCGGAAGGCTTCAACAAATCGAGATGGACCCAGCTTCCACGGGACGTTCTGATTGGCCATGAGGCAATTTTACAACTCCCTGAAATCATTGCAGATATTAAGCCGGGCAAGTCAGCACTCCTTATTACCGGGGGCACTACCCGCGAAGTTGCCGGAGAAGCGGTTGCAAATCTTCTTTCAGGTATGTATGATATTTCACGGTTTATCGCCGGAAAACTGGACTCTTCAACACTTGAGGAATGTGCAAAGGCTGCCAGCCCTGTGGATTTCCTTATTGGAATTGGCGGGGGGAGAGTTATTGATTGTGCCAAGATTGTGTCATATAAACAGGGAAAACCTTTCATCAGTGTTCCAACAGCAGCTTCACATGACGGGATTATCTCCGGAAGAGCGACTCTTCCAACCGAAAACGGGAGTGTTTCTGTCGAAGCTCATCCTCCTGTTGCGGTCGTTGCAGATACCGGTATCATCGCAAAGGCGCCCCACCGGCTCATGGCTTCAGGGTGTGCAGATGTCATCTCCAATTATACTGCAATTCTTGACTGGGAACTGGCCCACCGGATTCGGGGAGAACAGATAAGTGAATATGCCATCGCCCTTTCAAAGATGACTGCCGAGATCCTGGTAAAGGATGCGAATCTTATAAAGCCCGGACAGGAAGAAGCGGCATGGATTGTGGTAAAAGCACTGGTTTCATCCGGAGTGTCGATGGCAATTGCCGGTTCTTCACGACCTGCATCAGGTGGAGAGCATAAATTCGGACATGCCCTTGAACGTCTGATACCTGGAGCCGCCCTTCATGGGGAAGCATGTGGTATTGGTTCAATCATGACCATGTACTTACATGGCGGAGACTGGCGGGAGATTAGATCTTCTCTCCATCATATTGGCGCACCGACAACCCCGAAAGAACTTAATATCCCTGATGAAATTGTGGTAGAGGCATTGATGAAAGCCAGGGAGATTAGACCGGAACGATATACTATTCTTGATATGGGGCTTACACGTGAATCAGCAGAATATCTTGTTCAGTTATTGTATGAGGAGTAAGTGACATGGACCAGAAGAAAACACGGGTGACGATTGTTGGTTCAGTATACGCGAAACCCGGAACCCAGTTTGTCTACATGGGAAAAGCAGATGAGTGTGAATCATGTTCCATTGCCCGTGTATGTCATAACCTTGAACCGGGCAGACGGTATGAGGTAGTTGCGATTCGTGCTGCTGCTCATTCATGTCCGGTTCATCTGAATGGTGCGGTAACCGTCGATGTAGTCGAAGCACCTGTAAAGATCCGTCTCCCCCCGGAGTTAGCTAACAAAAATACGACCATTACTCTTCGTTTTCCAACTTGTGATGAGGCGTGTGAATCCTTTGCGGCATGTCATCCTTCTGGTGTTGTGGAAGGTCAGAAATACATAATCACCGAAGTTTTGGAAGAGGGTTCTGTAGCCTGCAGAACAGGCCCCTCCCCACTTTTGGTGAAGATTGTACCACTTCCGGAAGGTTTGCCACGATATTCTTCTTAAATTTACGCCGCCCTACTTTCCGGAAATGGTGCGCAGAAAAAAAAGAGCATGGTGGAGAGATCAGAGGCCCCGCGCCTTTTTTTGTCTTCCCTTTAATAAAAGATTTCCATAACCTATATGTCTCAAAGAGTGGAGATAGAACTTGTTTGTTCCAGGTGATAGAGTGCAGAAAGAAGAGCTGCTACATTTACATATGCTTTTTATACATGTCAGGAAGTACTACGAAACCATCACCAACGAGGAAATACCCACAGAGCGGTATAATATGATGCATATTTCCCCGGTCCATATCCATAAAAACAAAAAGTCTCATAAAGAGGCTATATTAGTTCTTGGACAGGAAATTGTTGATCATATTAACCAGAAACCTGCGGTGCTTAGTTTTTCCCATGAAATGTCCACATCTACTGAGATAGCTGTTGAGAACTAATTTCATGGATATAGCCCCCGCCTGCCGGGAGATGATCTCTCTCCTTCTATCAACTCCTCCGGGGGAGCGGGAATTGCGCAAAATAGTCAAGACTATTTGCAAAAAGCATCGCCTCAATGTGGTGCCACGTAATTCTGAAATACTGGCCTTTGCAACACCAGAGGAGAAAGAATTACTTCGTCCTGTTCTTTTAGTTAAACCCTCCAGAACCCTTTCCGGGGTAGCGCCGGTGGCTGTAATGACTTCGCCTGCTCCCTGTCCTCATGGTATCTGTCTTCCTTGTCCGGGAGGTCCTGATTCGCAATTTCAATCTCCACAGAGTTATACCGGGGGCGAACCCGCGGCCAGGAGAGCATTTGCCCATTCTTTTATCCCATATGATCAGGTTCATGCACGACTGAGTCAGTTTGAGGAACTGGGTCATCACGTTGATAAAGCGGAATTGATTGTGATGGGAGGCACGATGACGGCACGGGAACCTTCTTACCAGGAATGGTTTGTTTCCGAATGCATTCGTGCCATGAATGAATACCCCGATAATACACTTCCTGACAAATCTCTTGAGGAAATATTTGCAAGAAATGAGACTTCAACAGTCAGATGCGTTGCAAATACTTTTGAAACCCGTCCGGACTGGTGCAGAAAAGAACACATTGACCTGATGTTACAGCTCGGGGTGACCAAGGTCGAGGTCGGTGTTCAGCACCTTGATGATGAAATCCTGACCCGGAACATGCGGGGCTGCACTGTTGCTGATGCGGTTGAAGCAAATACTCTGCTTCGTGACGCAGGTCTCAAAGTAGGTTTTCACATGATGCCAAATCTGCCTGGAAGTACTCTTCATGCAGACCGGCAGATGTTTCATGATCTCTTTGCTGATCCAAGGTTCAGACCGGATTTTCTGAAAATATACCCCACACTCGTAACTCCAGGATCGAAGATAGAAGATCTGTATAATGCGGGGGAATATGCTCCCTATGATGAGGATATCCTCATAGACCTTGTAGCTGATGCAAAATTTGAAATTGCACCATATTGCAGGCTCCAGCGTGTACAGCGTGATATTCCTGCAGATAAAATTGTAGCCGGTTCACCACACTCAAATTTCCGGGAACTGGCAAAGACACGTCTGCATCAGAAAGGAAAACGGTGCTCTTGTATCCGGTGCAGGGAAATTGGCAGGAGACGATCAGATGCAACTCCTGAACTTCATGTTCTGCAATATGAATGTTGCAACGGGCAGGAATTTTTTATCTCATTTGATTGTGATGATTCGCTCGTCGGTTTTGCCCGGCTCCGGTTTCCCAAAGACCCTTGGAGACCGGAAACAGAGCATGCAGCGTTCATCCGTGAGCTTCATGTGTACGGGATGGTTGTTCCCATCGGCCAGGAAGGAAAAGGTGAAGAGTTGCAACACCGTCGGTATGGCACCAGGCTTCTTTCTAAAGCTGAAGAGATTGCACATGAAGCCGGTTATAGCCGGGTTGCAATAATGGCAGGTATTGGTGTCAGACCATATTACCGGAAACTTGGCTATTTACGAGAAGGCCCCTATATGGTTAAGGATTTGTGATGCATGAAACCTGCAACCCGGATGTTCATTAAACAGCGGTTTACAGATTATTATCAAAAAAAGCGGATCTCTCCTCCTGCGTCTGTGAAGGAGCGGGAATTCGGCTTTATATTTTTTGATGAGAATTATCCTGATGATATCCGGATGAGGCGGCATATCGGGTTTTCCAGTAATGATGACTTGCAGGAGTATGTAAAAAGTCTGGTCCCTGCTCATGCATATTATTCAACGGCTTATTACCGGACTCCCCAGGCTCCGACGATGGCTGATAAGGACTGGCTTGGGGCTGATCTTATCTTTGATCTTGATGCAGATCACATTGTTCGTGGTTCATTTGAAGAGATGCTAAAAAGAATAAAGGCTGAAACAGAAAAACTTCTTGAAGTTCTCGAAAATGAACTTGGAATTGATATGCGAACCGTAAAGCTGGTTTTTTCCGGTGGAAGAGGATATCATATTCACATACAGGAGCTCGGGTTTCGTGACTTTGGTTCTGCAGAGCGTCGGGAAATTGTTGATTACCTGTGTGGAAACGGAATCAGCCCATCTGTTCTTCTGGACGAATGGGGTGCTTCCCGGTCAGGCTGGCATGAGAGGTATAGGAATATTCTCACCGGATACCTTGAAGATCTGTCAAAAAAATCTGCAAAGGATATAAAATCAGAACTATCGTCCCTTCGTGGGGTTGGACAGGTAACCGCAGACAGGTTCTCCGGTATGATTCCAGACCTTCTCCCCTTGCTCAGGACAAGTCCCTCATCAATTCTGCTCCGCGACCAGACCGTAAAAACGATTTTAAATGCCCTGGTTACCGAAAAGGAGAGTCCGCTTCTCCCTCTGATAAAGGAGGCATCAATTCAGGTCGATGAACCGGTAACCACTGATACCCGAAGGCTTATCCGTCTGCCCGGTTCTCTCCATGCAAAGTCCGGATTTAAAGTAGTATCCCTTGATCTCAAAGAATTACCGGATTTTGACCCCCTTATAGATGCGGTGGCATTTGGTGAGCGGGAGGTGCCGGTGGAAGCACATAAAGAATACTCATTCAGCCTCCTCGGTTCCCAGTATGATATAACCAAAGGAAAGACCAAAGTTCCTGAAGCTGTTGCTGTATACCTTTGCGCCAGGGGGATGGCTGAAATCGGAGGTGAACCGGGTAGTGCTTCTTGATGAGATAAGAACAATTCTTCTTGAAGAGCGGGATAGTGGTGAATTGACAACCATATCTCCTGATCTTTTTTTAAAAACATCGACCGGTATCAAATCCCTTCAGCAGGAAGTATATGCATTTGAGGATCCGTTTTCTGACGAAGCAAGGTTGCTCATTGAAAAAGTCGCCAGTCTCCGGACCACTATTGAAGAATTATTTAAAATAAGAACCGATAAGATCGTCGGACTTGCTACCAGCCAGGCAGAAGGTTCATACATTGAACGGGAAGAACTGCGGGCACTTATCCCGGCTGAACTGGAGATGTTTAATCAGATAGTCGGTGCTATCAGGCAATGCAGGAGTCAGCTTATTGAATGGAAGGCCTGGGGAGGTTTCAATGTCAGGGGAGCTACAGCAGGTGGGGTTCAAATTCATGATGCCTGTGCGCCTGAAGATGAATTGGGGGATATCCGCGCAGATGGCGATATTGTTTCAGACCCTGATATAAAATCGCAATCTGACGCTCCTTTTGTCTATGATATTGTACAGGCGCTTTCCAGTATGGAACCTTTTATGGGTATTGACGGACGGACATATGAGTTGATGGTGGGAGATATTCTTACTCTCCCCTCACGAAATGCGCAAGTTCTGGTTGAACGCGACATAGTCTTAAATATCCATCCGGGCTAATGATGTAGGTATTCTATAGACGAGGAGTGACCATATTATGAAGATGCCAACAAAATTCCGCACATATTGTCCCTTTTGCCACAGTCATCAGGTGCACGAAGTAGAGAAGGTAAAAAAAGGAAAAACCACCGGTCTTCACTGGATTGATCGCCAGAAAGCAAGAAGAGGACAGGTCGGTAACATGGGTAAATTCTCGAAAGTCCCTGGTGGCGACAAGCCGACCAAGAAAGTAAATATCCGGTACCGGTGTACTGCCTGTAAAAAAGCACACTTGAGACCCGGTTTCAGAGTAGGAAAATTCGAACTTACGGAGTAATTATTATGGTACAATTAAAACGCGAAAACCGAAGCAAATTTGTCAAGGTAAAATGCCCTGACTGTGAAAATGAACAGATAATCTTTGATCGGGCATGCACCCAGGTCAACTGTATTGTGTGTGGTTCAAACCTTGCCACTCCGACCGGTGGAAAAGCACAAATCAAAGCAGAGATTATAACTGCATTTGAGTGAGTGCCGGATGCAGGAGAGAGAGTGGCCTGAACAGGGTGAACTTGTCGTCTGTTCAGTTCAGAATGTAAAAGATTTCGTAGCGTTTGTCACGCTTGACGAATACAACAACCGGGAGGGACTGATCCCTATCGCTGAGGTGGCTCGTGGATGGATTAAGTACATCAGGGACCATATCAGGGAAGGTCAGAAGGTTGTATGCAAAGTACTGAACGTAGATCCACAAAAGGGTCACATTGATCTCTCTCTGAAGGATGTTAATGAGCATCAACGCCGGGATAAGATCCGAGTCTGGAAGAATGAGTCCAAGGCGAAAAAGTGGATTGGTTTTGCTGCCGAGGCTGCAGGACAGGCAGATGCAGCACATGATATTGCCAGTTCATTATATCGTGAATATGGTGACCTCTATTCTGCATTCGAAGACTTTGTTACTGAAGGCAGAGATGCACTCAATAAATTGAAGATTGATTCAAAACTGGCTGATAGTCTCTATACCATCGCCACAGAGAATGTCAAACTTCCCTCGGTTACTATTGCAGGAGACCTTTTCCTCCGGTCAACCAAGTCTGACGGAGTTAATATTATCAGACGTGCTCTTCGTAGTGCTGAACCTAAGGTTGACGGAGCTGAGATTGAGATTACCTATCTTGGTGCTCCGAATTACCGTATCAAGGTTATCGCATCAAATTACAAAGATGCTGAAAAAGCCTTGGAAAAGGCTTCAAGTGCAGCGACAGGCGTTCTGAAACGTGCCGGCGGCGAAGGAAAATTCAGCCGGAAAGCCAAATCCGGGAAGCATGCATGAAAGGGCGAATCAGGTACTGCCCAACTGACAAAACCTATACTCTTTCTGAAATATGTTCCCATTGTGGAAACCCCACAATAACTCCTCATCCTGCCCGTTATTCTCCTGAAGACAAGTATGGATTATACCGGAGACAGGTTAGTTGAGATTTTCATTTTTATTTATCATAATATAATAACCAAATCAGAGTTTTGGTATAATTTAGGGATTACTCCGATGATGGAAGATATAACCATACGATTTGACGATACAATTGCTCCTGAAGACCGGACGGCGCCAATATTTATTGAAGGACTGCCTGGAATAGGACATGTGGGAAAACTTGTTGCAGAACACATGATTCATGAACTTGGGGCGGTCCGGATTGCTGAAATTACCTCAATTTATTTCCCGCCCCAGGTAATTATCAACGAAGATGGTTCTGTCAGGGTCTGTAATAACGAAATATTTCGGTATTCTGGAGAGAAAGGGACATTTCTCTTTCTGGTTGGAGATTTCCAGAGTACTTCAGGAGAAGGTCATTATCTTCTCTCCCAGGTCTACGTGGATATTGCCCATGAGCTTGGTGTAAAACGAATATTTACCATCGGCGGATATGGTGTCGGACACTTCAACGAGGTGAGCCGGGTTATTGCTGCAGTAAACCGCCCGGACCTCCGTAAGGAAGTTGAAGATGCCGGAGGCATTTTTAGTGAGGGTGAACCGGGAGGTGGCATCATTGGTGCAGCAGGTCTTATGCTTGGTCTTTCGATTCCCCTCGGCATAGAAGGGATCTGCCTTATGGGAGAGACATCCGGATATCTCGTTGATCCAAAAAGTGCAACCAATGTTCTTTCAGTCCTCACCAAACTTCTATCAATAGAGATTGATGATGCGAAGCTTACTGAACGGGCAGGTGAGATGGAAGTAGTACTCCAACGACTTCTGGAACAGGAAAAAAAGTCTGAGGAAGAACTTTCATACATTGGCTGACCATGCAGCGTGCAGCAGACCTCCATATCCATTCATGTTTTTCGATGGCATCGTCTCCCCGGATGGTGCCGGAAGAGATCATCAAAGGCTGCAGAGTAAAGGGAATTTCTGTTATCGGGACAGGAGATATTCTTCATCCGGAATGGAGGCGGATGTGGCAGGAGACCACAATATCCGATGACATCCTGGTCCTGCCAACGACTGAAGTTGAAGGGCTCGGAAGGGTTCATCACCTGATTTTTCTCCCTGATTATGATGCCGCATCAGATCTGGCATCAAGATTTTCACCCTTTTGTAAAGATATTGAATCAAATGGACGTCCACGGGTAAAACTCACCGGAGAAGAGATACTCTCACATGTCCATGCGGTAGGGGGAATAGGGGGCCCGGCTCATGCGTTTACTCCTTACACATCCGTGTATGCGGGACATGACTCTCTTTCATCATGTTATGGTGATGAACGGGTCGATCTCCTGGAACTTGGTCTTTCTGCTGAAAGCAGCTATGGAGCTGGAATTTCAGAACTCGCTACCATTCCTTTTCTTACCAATTCTGATGCACACAGCCCTGAACCTTCCAAACTTGGACGGGAATTTACCATCCTTGATATTGCAAACGATGATGAACAGGGTGTCCTCGATGCCGTGCAGAAGGGAAATATCTCTATGAATGTCGGGTTTTTTCCTGAAGAAGGAAAGTATAACCGGACTGCATGCAGCCGGTGTTATGTCCAGTATTCATACGAGGAAGCATCTGCTCTATCCTGGAAATGTCCAGAAGATGGCGGCAGAATAAAAAAGGGAGTATTTGATCGTGCAAAATCACTCTCATCCGAAGTTATCTCAACAAGACCTCCCTATCTACATCTCATCCCGCTTTCTGAAATTATTCAGCGTATCCTGAATACAAAAAGTCCGAACACCCGGCGCTGTCAGGATCTATACCGCCAGTGTATCGAACAACTCGGGGATGAAATCAGCATTCTTACCCGGATTACACCGGATGAAATCAGTAAAATCAATCCTCTTCTTGGCAGAGCAGTTACTTCTTTTCGTGAAGGCCGGATTGTGCTCCATCCTGGGGGCGGAGGCCAATATGGGTCATTTGTTATTGAAGGGATCTAAAAGTTCAGACCCGAATCATTAAAGGATTTCGCGCTAACCATATACGGAATGATCGAGGTTCATCGGGAAATCTGTGCCTATTGCGGCTGTTGTGTTTCGGTTTGTCCGGAAGGGGCACTGGAACTTGTCGATGCCTATCTGGATATCGATACGAATACTTGTATAAACTGTGGATTATGTGTCCGTGTCTGTCCTCTTGGGGCTCTGGAGGCTAAAAAATGAAGCGCGAGTATGATGTCCTGGTAGTGGGTGGAGGTCCGGGCGGGGCATATGCCGCGAAGACCTTTGCTGAAAAGGGATATTCTGTCCTCCTTACAGAAAAAAGACCTGCTATTGGTGTTCCTGTTCGTTGTGCCGAGGGTGTTGGAAAAAAACTTCTCCATGAATTTTTTAAACCTGAAGACCGGTGGATTGCTGCCGAGATAGACAAAGCCGATATTATTGCCCCTGACGGGTTTAAGATGGAACTTGAACCGGAGAGAGCTGGTTCTGAAGTCGGTTATGTTCTTCACCGGAAGATCTTTGATAGGGATCTTATCTGGCAGGCTGCAGGAGCAGGAGCAGAAGTTCAGGTAAAGACCCGTGCTGTTTCTCCTCTGATGGAAAACGGTGCCATTAAGGGAGCAATACTGGAACAAAATGGAACCTCCCATGAAGTTCGTGCACGTCTTACCATTGCAGCAGATGGTGTTGAGTCGAAATTTTCAAGATGGTGTGGTATTGATACAACCGTTCCACTCCGCGAGATGGAGACCTGTGCCCAGTACCTGATGACCGGAATTGATATCGATCCCCATGCAACAGAATTTTTCGTTGGCAATGATGTTGCACCCGGTGGATATGTCTGGATTTTTCCAAAAGGAGAGAAGACGGCCAATGTGGGTATCGGGGTCGGTGGAGATCGGTGTAAACCCGGCAACAGACCGATAGATTATCTGAACCGGTTTGTTAAGAGTTATTTCCCGGACGGTAAAACCATAGAACTCATCGTCGGGGGAGTATCAATCTGTCAGCCGCTTCCCTGCACGGTAGCAGATAATCTGATGATTGTTGGTGATGCTGCCCGTGTCTCTGATCCACTCACTGGTGGAGGTATCTATGCTGCGCTTTACACCGGAAAACTTGCCGGAGAAGTCGGAGCAAAAGGTCTTGAGAAGGGAGATACATCTTCCCGGAATCTGATGCCGTATGACAAGACCTGGAGAGAATCATACCTCGGAAAAGCGCTTGAGAGAAATTATCAGATAAAAGAAGTCTTTGTTAAACTAAATGATGATGATCTGAATGCAATCATCCATTCGGTTGCAAAAATGAACATGTCCGACTTTAATACTCTCAATTTAATAAAAAATATTATTACTGCAAATCCGAAAGTAGCATTAAAATTGGGAAAAGCAGGTCTTAAAAACCTGATTGATTCATTTTAACTTTTTTCCTTTTCTTATGGTTATCCTGAATAATTTATATTGTCAGATATCATGAGTCTGGTATGGATCTTCTTACTCCTGCAGAAGGAGAATGTGCCCTAGAGCATGCACGTAATGTTCTCCTGGAACATGTAGTTAGGACACCATACAAAGAACCTGAGTTTCCTCTGGTTTTCAGCCGGAAAAGGGGTGTGTTTGTTACCCTTACCAAGAGGGGGGATCTTCGTGGATGTATTGGATTTCCCCATGCGGTTATGCCACTAAAAGATGCAATCCGTGAAGCTGCCTGTTCAGCAGCGACCGGAGATCCCAGGTTCCCTCCGGTAACCGCCAAAGAAATTCCTGATATCCTGGTTGAAGTGACAGTCCTTACTGAACCGGAAGTCCTGGATGTATCTCCGGCAGATCGTCCGGCCAGGATTGAGGTCGGAAAACACGGGCTTATTGTACAGGGATATGGCAGATCAGGCCTTCTCCTTCCGCAAGTTCCGGTTGAATGGGGATGGAATGTTACGGAATTTTTAGATCATACCTGTATAAAAGCAGGTCTTCCGAGAGATTGCTGGCGTGAACCATCTGTTCAGATATCCACCTTTGAAGGACAGATTTTTTCGGAAAAAAAAGTATCGCTTAAGTAAGAATAGTAATGGCATTATGGAAGGAAGAATTGTGAGGAGTACTTGTTGTCGTCATCTGATAGTGAGAGGTGTCCTCATGGTATTCACTCCCCTGATGGGTCACATGATGCTGATTAGGATGATGAGGGCGGGAGGGCGGAAGAAAACCTGGAAAAGGCGGGAAGTCCCGCCCTGTCAAAGTCATCAGGGAGTGCTTAGAATCTAAAAATAATAGTAATAATAAAAATAATTTTTATATATATCTCTAAGGGCGGGATAATCTGGGTACGTATGGGGCGTAAAAATCGGTATATCTATACTTGTGTGCAGATTGATCTCCCGCCCTCAGTGATCCTGGCACCCCTTTTATGACCAATAATTCTTCTTTTTTCTAATCTGAAGGCATATATTCCGGCGGGAAGTCCCGCCCTTTGTAGAATTCTCCCGCCCTTTTGATTGTTTTGGATAAAAAATTCAGTAGTGTTCTATCTTATAACTGAAGTAAAAAATCCTTCGGATTTGCGTTTATTCCTGTTATGCTTATTCATTAGCGAATAAAATCACTCTAACTGTTGAATAGTTATCGTCAGTTATCAAGTTTTAGCTGAATTCTTTCGTGACAATTGGGTAATACCCAAAAAAACAATTTTTCTGTAAGGTAATCCTCTATTATTAATACTTGGAAGATTCAATATATTTTGAACCTTTGGTGATGTGACCATGTCCACTACTATCGCCTGTATCGGAGCCGGTCGGGTAACCCGGATTCTCCTTGAAGGCCTTGCCAGAAAGAACTGCCTTCCGGAACGAATCATCGTAACAGATACCAATCCCGATGTCCTGAAAAAACTTGCAGAAACATTCCCCACCATCGAACAAAAAAACCAGGTTGACGAATCAATTAGCAGCGTTGATTTTTTGTTTATCAGCCTTCATCCGCCGGTGGTTGGAGAAGTACTCCAAAAAATTGCTCCCTTCCTTGGTGAAAAGACTGCCATCGTATCTTTGGCACCGAAAATAAAAACTGCAATCATCAACCAGTTCACAGGAACATCGCGTCCTGTCATCCGTATGATCCCAAATGCTGCCTCTTATGTCAATGAAGGATATAATCCGGTAGCATTTGGACCAGCATGTCCGGAAACTATCCGGAAAAAATTCACCGTTCTCATGGCTCCGCTTGGGCAGATGCCTGAAGTTCCTGAAGACACTCTTGAGGCATATGCAGTCATCACTGCAATGGGCCCGACGTATCTCTGGTTCCAGCTGGCTGAACTTACCCGTCTTGCTCAGACATTTGGTCTTTCCCCGGCTGATGCCAGTCGTGCGGTTTATTCAATGACAGAAGGAGCAGTAAAAACCATGAAAGACTCGAACCTGACTCCGGAAGCAGTCATGGATCTTGTTCCGGTAAAACCCCTTGCCGGAGATGAAGAGACCATCAGGGGGATGTATAATCAAACCCTATCCGGGTTATATGAGAAACTTACATCCTAATTTTTCATTTTGTAGTTGAAAGAAGCAACTTCTTAAGGATGAGATGTTCAAAATAGTCTGAGGTACTTCAATCACTGGAAATGGAGTTCAATATATATGATTCCTTCATTTTATTACCGGATTATTGCAGTTTTTATTGTAATTCTTATCTGTAGTTCTTCTTCGGTTTTTGCGTTTGATGCAAAACAGTCAGAAGTCTTGATTATTGATGAGTTAAAACTTGACGATGGCATGATAATTGCACAGATCATTCTTCCGGACAGTGTTCAGTCAAGTATCAGACCAATAACCGCCGGACTGTTCGTAAAAGATGCATCATGTACGGATGCTCAGTTAATTGGTTATGGGCAGGTGAAACCTGCTTCTGACGGTCAGACAATAATTCCAATTTACGGACAAATCCCCCTTGGATCAGATCCTGAAACTATTACGGTGCAGGCTGGAACGAATATGAATGATAAGTTTCCTACATTGTGTGCTCCATATATTTCCTCTGCAAAAACCGTAGAATTACCAGGTTCTTCAAAATCAATTGCTGATTTAGATTCATGGTATGATTCCCACACAATGGACACAACAAACAAATCACGGTATGTTATTGAAGATATCATTGTTTCATCTGATTATATATGGTCGTCTCCTGGTTCATTGATAAAACCTGAAGTTATTGTCACAAATCAGGGAGAAGATGATACTTCTATTACACCGGTACAGGTGGATGCTTACCTGGGAGAAAGAATGCTTACCCCAGAGGAGGCACAGATTTCACCAATGATGAGCGGTGAAAAGAAAACTTTCATTTTGTCATATAACATTCCTTCAGATCTGGATTATGGCGCCTATGACCTCACCATGGTAATTGATCCAAATCTTCTCACCGGAAAGGGAGATGTATATTCTGGTGGTGGAAAAATATCTCTAGCAACTCCCGATGATGATTCTTTTATCGGGTGTGCAGAATGCTGGGCTGCAGTGCATAAAAATTAAAAAAAATTTATTTCCTAGTTCAATTACAAGGTATTCGGATAAGAATGAGAGCAAAATTTTAGTTTCCAAAAGGTGATTCGGATTATTGTATTGTTAATAAAAACAAGCCAGATATTAAGCATTTCAAATCGTTATATCTATAACAATAGTTCTATTCAGGTAGGGTAAGGCCTATTATAAGACCATAAAAGAGATTTTAGTAAAGATAGATGGTACATGCATGATTATATCAGACCGATTTTCTCACCGGAAGATATCTTATTCCGCAATACTTTTTTTTGCTTTCCTCCTTCTTGTCACCGGAGTAACTGCAGTTGATCCTGTAAATTCATCTGCCAACACTCCTGATCCAACAGCAATACATTTCTTTTACACTCCGCTTTGCAGTTCATGCCATAAAGTAATGCCTTATATTGAGGAATATGGTACTGCCCACCCTGATATTCTGATTCAATATCACAATATCGGCGATAACCAGGATGACATTCTCCTTTTTGAGTCATTCAGAAAGATGCATCCAAAAGAAAAGTTATTCGTACCAGTGGTTTTCATCGGAGATGAGGTGCTTATTGGCGAGGACGTTATTTTTTCAGATTTTGAACAGAAGGTACAGGAATTTCAGGTTCAGGGAAATGATGCGTTGATCCCGGATATAACTGCCTCAACAGAGACCATTACTGTAAATCCTATGATCCTGCTTCTGGCGGCTCTGGGAGAAGGGTTCAACCCATGTGGCCTGTTAGTCCTTGCCCTTCTGCTCGTATCACTTATGGCGGTAGACTCCAGAAAAACTATTCTTCTGGTAGGATCTGCATACATCATTGCATTTTTCCTGATCAGGGTTTTATCCGGATTTGCTATCTTCTCAGTCATCCAGATTCCGGGGGTTGCACAGATATTCCTGATAGCAGCAGGTATTATTGCAATAATTGCCGGACTGTTCCAGATAAAAGACGGTTTTGTAAAAAATCCAAAAGCACTCTTCTCCATTCCCCAGTCAAAGAAGAGTTCCATATCGAAGTACCTGAAGATTGCAAGTGTTCCGGCAGGATTTATTGTCGGAGCCCTTACCGGCCTTTATGGTATGGCCTGCACGGTCGGGATATATATCTCAATTCTCGGGATGATATACCAGGATTTCTCGTCCGGAATAATCTATCTTCTTGCGTATAATGTCGTAGTTGTGCTTCCGCTGTTAGCAATTCTTCTTCTAGTGCTCTTTGGACTTTCACCTGAAAAACTGAATTCATGGAGAGATGAGAGAAAGGGCCTCTTGAGGATTGCCATCGGGGTTATTATGCTCGTTATGGGAATAATCATCCTGGTTCAGGTTTTCCTGTAATCTTTATCCTTTTTCAGTAATTCCTCAAGAATTTCTGCTGCTCCTTTCACAAGCCCCGGACAGATATGTTTTATGACTCCTTTCTTTCCTGCTTCTTCTCGTTCGGCCGGGATTCCAAGATTATATCCAAGCAGTTTTGTGCACTCAATTGATCCAAATTTTGCGGTGAATTTCTGTATAAATTCCTGATCAAGAGCATAACACTGTTCCTTTTTTCCGGACTCCTGAAGTGAATCCATCCCATGAATGAGTCCAATGGCTAGAATAGCGCCTGAAACTGCTCCACAGACATTTCCTGTCCGACCGATTCCTCCTCCAAAACTGGTTGCAATTTTTAATGCTATGGCCGGATCCAATCCATTTTCTTCAGCGAAAGCTGTAAAAACTGACTGTGAACAGTTATATCCCTGAGCAAAAAGATCTGCTGCTGAAGTTACGGGATCTGATTTCATACAAAAGATATCTTTCAGGGATTTGATAAGTTTTTCATTATGTCTGAAAATTTGAGAATTATCATGATATTCATGAATTTATTGGCACTGATAACAAATCAGGGCCAGTGATACTGCCTGGGTTAGCCTGAAATCTCTCCCCTCATTCCGCAAGAAGGTTCATCGTATATATGAAAGACTGAAGTTAAACAATCCTTCAATGTAACTAAGGGATACCTGACTGCTTACCGTGTACTCTGTTCAAATCCCTCATTTCTGCTTTTTGGTGTTATAAACAAAAAGAGAACTCATCACAAGTAATCTGGTATCACCGGAGTTTTTCCCTGACAACTGAGGTCAGGAGTTCAATCTCATCAAATCGTGGATCTTCCATACCGTTCTTTACAATGCCGCATTCGGTGGCGATAATATGAATATCCGGATCATATCCATGTTCCTTAAGTTTTTTCCTCCCGCAACAGTCAGAACATCCATTAATGATGACTTTTCTCTTGGTATGGGTGAGAACATCATGTAATTTTTCTGGATCACTTCGTGCAGCAAGAGAGCATTCAATAAGGCCGGGACATCTCCGATGTAGCATTTCACTTACCTTTGTCGAAAGTTTCCCAGCATTGGATATGCCAGAACAGGTCACCATGGTAGTGTTAGAATCGGAGTGCATAAAAATGAGATCAAGAATAGTTTCCGCCGCAGTCACACCCACCGGAAGAGACTTTCTTTTCAGTTTCTGATTCCTGAATTTTTCCTTCTCCTTTCCAGGCTGCAGAGGCGATTGACTCAACTTCATCCGAAGAAAATGAACGATCTCCACTCTTCTTTTCAACACCAAGATCGGTCACTACCAGGTGCTGATGGACCGGAACTCCTTCCTGCTCCAGGATCTTACGTGCACAATCCATCCCACACCCGTCAATGGCGACGACTTCATTTACATTTCGTGCACGTTCTGCAAGAGATTCTGATCCGGATGCAAGAAGGGCAGTACAGACAAAACTTCCATATCCTTCGTCAGATAATTGAATCGCAGCCTGATTTGATATCTGTCCGGTATTTGCCTGTCCGGAGCAGGGGAATAGTAGTCGGTTCTTCTCATTACTTCCACAGGTACAAGGAGCCTGCTCTGCCATTATGCATTACTCTTGATTATTTCCATAATCTCATTAACGGTTGGAACCCGACCGGCAACAACCTCTTCACCGTCCAGGAACAGAGACGGGGTCATCATCACACCCCTGCTTACAATCTCCTCCAGTGCTTCAACTTTCACCACTTCTGCCTGAATACCTGATTTTTTTACTGCATCGGTCACATTATCATACAAACGTTTGCATTTTGTACAGCCGGTTCCTAATACTTCAAGTTTCATATTTCACCTTTATTTGAAATACTTTTGTCGTTTAAGAATATCATCTTTTGTTTAGAGCGAGACACATCCCGTTCCTGTAAGGGATTGAAGATCTGAGACTATTGCGGCAATCTCAAGATTTTATTATACTCCGCTACAATGGCTTTTGCGTACATCTCATCAGCCCCTTTGGAGATGTAATTGAATACTTTCACCTTCTTTAGAAGCATTTCCTTGATCTGCTATTCGGAGGAGAGATTCATCTCCTTCACCTCAGCGATAATCTCATCCAGCATAGTAATACCTGTTGGGATTCCGTTTACCGGGATCATTTTTACCCTCCGGAGTGCATCTGCCGGACAACAGGGTTTCTCAATGCTCATCTGACTATCCCCATATATTTCCAAAGATAAATCCGGCCATGGCAGAGAAGAGAACGACCAGGATAGCATATACTCCGGTCTTCTTAGGTCCCATGATCCGGGTGAGAACCATGAGGCTTGGCAGACTGATAGATGGTCCGGTCAGGAGAAGCGAAAGTGCAGGTCCTTTTGCCATGTTCCCGGAAAGGTAGCCAAGAGTTGTCCCGATCACCGGTACTTCAAGCAGGGTAGGCATGTAGAGTATTGCTCCGATAACTGCAGCCGTAAAGTTTGCCAGGAGAGAATTATCGCCGATATATGGCTTAAAGGTCTCCGGAGGGATAAAGTAGGAAAGTACCCCGAGAGCAAAAGTTCCGATAACGAGGATGGGGAAGATCTTCTTGGTCAGATCCCAAATCTCATAACCCCATTCGGTCACTTCATCCCTGCTGAAATAATAAATAAGCAGAAATGCAATCGCCATAGAGAGGAAGTAGACTATAAGGAGCCGGATAAAGATATCAAGTTGTGATGTTCCAACCAGTAGAATAGCAATCAGAAGGATAAAGAATGCCAACACAACCCATTTTGGTCGTTCTTCGCCTCCGGAAGAAAACCGAAGGTTCTTTTTGGCATTTGCACGGACTTCATTATCATGCTCTTTAAAGATTGCTGCCATGATAAGGCCGATGACTATTGACAGAAGAATGGCAGAGACAGCACGGGCAATCCCGATATCAAGGCCAAGGACTTTTGCAGAATACACAATAGCAAGGATATTAATCGCCGGACCAGCGTAGAGGAAGGTGATTGCCGGACCTATACCACTTCCTTTTTTCAGAATTCCAGCAAACATCGGGAGAATAGTACAGCTACAGACCGCCAGAACGGTTCCGGATACAGATGCGATACCAAAACTGACAGACTTCTTCGCATCAGGACTGAAATATTTTAAAATTGCATCTTTCTTTACAAAGGCAGCAATTCCTCCGGCGATAAAGAAAGCCGGGATAAGGCAGGTAATTACGTGTTCAGTAAGGTATGCAACAAGGGTTGTCCATCCCAGAAGCAATGCTCCGGTGATAATATCTATCATTTGTAACACTGATTTTCCATAATTTTTTGTTCTGATTGTTCGTTTTGAAGACAAGAGCAGCAGGGGCAGCATCCACCCCACATGATCATTCTTCGCATGATAAACATCATCAAAAGCATGATGACAGCACTGATAACAACTATCCCGATAATGAAATACAGGGGAAACCCAAGGAATGGCATCATAAAGGGCATGATTTATTCATCTCAAATGGTATCTGATGGTTCATCAGAACGTTTCAACATTTATTGAAATGGGTCGTTGAACTATTTAACAATAACTATCCATTAAAGTGATCTTTAGCCAATCCCATATTGATTGCAACATTGAGTGTGTTACTAAATATTGAAAAACATTTGAGGCAAAACAGAAACCTTTATATATTTTCGCGCGACCCTACGGTGAGCACCGTCGGGTCAATGAGAGGATATGGAGAATCCTCC
>NZ_QGMZ01000036.1 GCF_003173335.1 Methanospirillum stamsii | reverse complement strand
CTGGACCAGATGTTCAAAATAATTCGATATTTGTCAAAAAATAAAAAGTCACTCACTTTTTTTTGTTTTTCAACAAAAAGAGAATAAACGACATTTTAAATCGCTTAGAAAAATGTCGGGGTGATTGATAGGGGATTGTGCATAACCTACTTTCTACGATGTTGAGAAAAAATTGAACATTTTTTCTGATATATATCTACCCATAACCAATGAGATTTGCATAATTCTTGATTGTTTGAAAACAAATCATCGAATAAGGGATATAGATTATCAACGAGGAAAATGCGTTGAAGGGAAAGAATATATTTTCATTAGGCTCAAGTTCATTGGTTCTTAGTTTTATTTGCGTTTTGGTCGATTCAAACATCACTAAGAACACATTAATTTCTTGTCAGTGGCAAAATTAGGCCACAGAATACGGTAACGAGCAGATAATAATTAAATAATATCCATGTAAGACAGCTTTGGAGTAATATCTCGATATCGTGACATACATTTTTCATATAACGTAACAACAAGTATATCATATTCGTGGAGATCACGACCCCACTCCTTGTCTCTTCTACTTCTCTGAAGCGCAAATGTGCCACCATACCCGTCCAAAAATAAATTGTTGTGTCCTCATTTGGTCATAAGTAAAAAAAAGGCAAATTTCGAGTAATTTTTGATTTTTTAACGATAGTCCGGACTATCCATTCCTCCTTCAGAATAATGATCTTAATGAAAGACCTTACTGAATCTCTGAGAATTTCAATGTTAGAACTTCGTTTTGGTTGCGGCTTTTTGCGAGTTGCCGCAATGACCGTTCCAATTTATCCCACCGTTTATTCACGTTGCCTTTTCCAAATAACTGTTGATTCAGTATGCTCAAAAACTCTAATGCTTTCTCTGTAAACACTTTTGACCATAGCAGCGGGGTATATTTGTCTTTGTCATTTTTCCGGGTCGAAGATACAATCCAACAAAACAGTTCTCTGCTAATAATGAACCGAATTAACATGGAATAAATGTGAATCAACGCCATAGGTTCATTCCCTAGAAACATTTTCCCCAGATCGTAGTCACTCTTTAATTCTTTGAAAATTAGTTCAATCGCCCAGCGAAACCGGTATAACTCATAAATATCATCTGCAGAAAAACGCTCATGAGCCAGATTTGTCATATAGATCTGCCATTTTTTCGCGAGTGGGTTCCAAGCACAAATTACTCTGAATTCCTGAAATATTGGGATTTTTACGTTTTAAAACGCTCATCGTCTATATGAAAAGAACAAATGAGATCAAAAACACCTTTTTTCGGTATTTTTTCCAAAAAATCATCCCCACTAATGTTTATAAAGCAATTCCGGTCTACCAGTGATAAAAAATCAGAGGGGCCTGAATTAATTGTGACAACGTTAAAAACGGCATTCGTTTTCACCCTGCTTACAAAAAAACCTCCATATTCTTGAATTTTAGAAACGGTCTTAAGAGAATAGTATCCCAGATCGTAAAGAAGGAGAATATTTTCTACTTCTCGTCCAATTTTAAGCATTTTAGAGTCATGAACCCTTTCTGATGTAATTATTGCACTTTTCACAGAATGGGATACTGAACTATAAACTGCATGGATCTTTAATCCGGCAGAATCGTCACGGGAACGTGCTGCAGGGTGCAGATCGTAGAGTTTTTTACTGATTCGAATAATACTACTGTCTTGAACTAAAATATCTTTGAAATCTTCAACAATTCCCTTTAAATGAGCAGGGGATTGATGAGCCGTCTGATCGATATAATGATTCAACAAAGATTTTAGAAAAGTCACTAAATCATCTTTAAACCGTTTTCTGAAACTTTGATTACGAATTGAAGTTTTAATCTTTGGGTTATCATCAAGATCAACATAATGGCGGTAAATCTCCTCTAATGTGGGCTTCAGATGACTGCTAACTCCAAAAACAAGAACAAATACTAAAAGAACAGGGTCGAGTTTTCGTTTTCTTTTAATAAATCCCGTTTCCCGGGATTTATTTTCAATAAAATCGGGATTCAATTTGTGAAATACGCAATCCTTCAGGTTTTTCAGACCCTTATAAGAAGAAGTCTTCATATCCTGAAGGTCGCCCGACGGTGCTCACCGTAGGGCGGCGCCGAAAATATATAAAGGTTTGGATTTATTGAAGAAATGATATTCCTAGTCAGTAACACTCATTCTTGCTCAGTTGAGTATCTAATCCCAAAGCTGTCTTACATGAAATAATATCCCTAATTTTATACAATCATTCAGTTACCCCATACCAATACAGTCAAACTACCAATCTATTTGGATTAGAACTCCGGTTTAAAACACAGAAAATATTTTGAATATCAGCCTACCTGTACCCAACTAATATCATACACAACATTATTCTCTTCATCCGATTCTTCTTCTACATTGTTAGAGTCTATGAACACGCCAACGGCATATGATCCTGGGGAGACATTCCCTGGGATTGTGAACATTTTTGTGTCTTTGGAATCACGTTGGTCTCCTACCGCAAGCCCGTTTGCCGAATCTTCACCCAGAACAAATATGTCGTTATTTCCGAATATCGGATCATATTTCAACGTATCAGTGAGGAAATAGGTGATGGTAAATTTCCCGGCATCACCAGAACCCTTATTTTCGATAGTCAGTGTACCCGCAATCACATTTTCCTTCTGTTTCATGGAGATTTTTGTAATAGTGAGATCAGGAAGCAGATTTATCGGGGCAGTTGAAGTATGAATGGTATCAGAAATTGAAGGAGTCAATTGGGAATTGGATAAATCTAAAGCTTCATAATCCTGACCTAATTTTTCCATGATTAAGGCTTTTTGTTCTAATGACTCCCCTTTCAGGCTACCATCTCTGATTAACGAATCAAAAAAACCCAAAGCTTCATTATACCTCCCTAATAGGGACAGGGTTTTCCCCCTTAAAAAAATTGTACGAGGTCGAGAAAAACCATCCCCCCCCAACATCGCAATTTGCTGATCAGATACATCTAAAGCTTCATTATATCTACCCATTTTGAGTAAGAGTTCTAATTTATCATCTAAATCTTCGGAATAACTCAAATCAGTAGCGAGAATTTGATTCTCAATATTCAAA
>NZ_QGMZ01000035.1 GCF_003173335.1 Methanospirillum stamsii | reverse complement strand
ACCTTAGGGGGTGGATCATTTTTGGATCGGCGGTATGGGTCAAAATTGGACCGGCGAAAACATTAGGAATTACACCTGAAGAAATCTCATTAAAAAATATCAATAAAATAGCAGGCTGGGTTGAAAAAGTTCTCAAAATTTTTTGCGGAGAAGATATCGCAGCGGAAATAAAAGAACAGATACTGAAGATACGATAATCATTCCAGACATCATAACATCGTGCTGTATAACCTGAATCCAAAGGATACTACACTTTAGCATAAACCGATTATTTATCGGATTTTCTTATTTTTACCGTTTAACCTATCGCGCAAGCGATCTTTGTTATCCAATTAGAATTTTTTCCCTCGAATACGAATGTCTTTAAGTGGCTAAGAATTGTAAAACAGGTGATTGAATCAAAAACCCTATTAACATAAATGGGACACAAGGAATCGGATATTTATAGGCATTCCCTCCCTTTTAAACTACAATGTATAGAATCACCTGTACTTTTCACCTGTTCAAACCATAGCCTCTATTCCGGATTATTCTATTTTTCCGTATTTTTAAAGTCAAATAATGGACTATAAATACTATCCTGCGGAAAAAATGCTATGTTTGAATCATATATCGAGAATATCAGAGGTATTTTATTCCATCCTCAGGAGACTTTTAAACGATTAAAAACATCTACTCTCTCTAAAGCATATCAGCATTATGTTTTATTACTCATTTGTAATTCTGTGTTAATGGGAATAATATCACTCATTTCATCTCTGATGTCTTTTACTGCGTATCAGGCACAGTTGGAAATGGTGCCGGTCATCGGTCCGGTTCTCATGAATGAATTAGCTCTGTTTAAGCCATTTTTTCTCAACTGGAGCCTTCTCCTGATTTATTTGTGGTTCATCTTACTCATGATTCTCATTTTTCTCAAAGGATTCTTCTTGCATCTTTTCGTTCTTCTCCTCGGAGGAGAACAAGGGGTATCAAAAACACTCATCGCGATTCTCTATGCAGCTACTCCGTTTATGCTTCTGGGGTGGATCCCTTACATTGGAATAATCGGTCTTATCTGGTCAGTGGCCCTCTGTATCGTTGGAATAAAAGTCTTCCAGGAATTTTCATGGGGGAAAGCAGGTGCTACAATCCTTATTCCAACACTCCTCCTGATTACCGGATTTGGTATCATTTTGTTTATGGCACTGTTTTTCATCGATGCGATGAATGAAATTACGATGCTGAAATTTCCGGGGATATAAATTCCCGAAAAACTATTTTAGATAGTATTCTCTCTAAAAAATGGTTAATTCTCTTCCCTTGTTTTCCCTATGATGCATAATGGAATGTAATTTTTGATGGAAGGGATAAATCAGAGGATTGTTTATACGAAGAATTTTATGGTTACCGATGGATTATTTATGCAATGGATAGAGATAGAATTCTCGCGATAATTCTCAGTATAATCGTACTGTTATTTGGAATCGTAGCATTTACTGCTCCCGGAGTCGTTTTCGAATTTTTAGTGCTGGTTCTCGGCATCATTTTTCTGATAATCGGTATTTTCACTGCTGGTCTTGCTCTTTCTGCTGAAAATGGAGGGCCGAAGATGGTTCTCCTGAGTTCAGGCCTTATCAGCATTGTAATTGGTCTTCTGGCAATCATCTCACCATATGTTGCTACTATTGCAATAGGATACCTGATTGCGTTATGGCTTGTCATTAATGGTCTTCTGACAATTGCATATGCTGTATCTATCACCTGGGAAAAACACCGGATTATCACAGGATTAGGGGGAGTGGTAAGTTTTATCGTAGGAATTTTTCTGTTCATCAACCCCGATGCAGGTACTGCATTCCTGACTCTTGTAATGGGTATTTTTTTCATAATCTTTGGTTTTCTTTCATTAGTCATGAGTGTCTTCTTCTGGAAGAAATAACTCCTTTTTCTCTCATCAATTGACTCATTTTTAAATTATGACTAATTCTGAATACTGACGTTAATACAAATAAAAATATGGGATGTTAAACAATGAAATTGGAAGGGTCTATCTGCCGTGACTGAAAATATGCTCTCATCTGATGTACCAAAACCTGACATTATCTCCTCGAGAATTGATGAAGAAATGAGGAGTCTAAATAAAACAAAAATTCAGATTGCAAGTGAAAAAATCGGATGTAAACCTCTGTTAGCATTGGCGTTTGCAGTGGTTCTGAATATCTGGGCCTTTTGGACTTTGGATATTACCTATTTGGTTATCTGGATATCCGCAAGTCTCTATTTTTACCTTTTTTACCCGATGCTTCCTATCTTTCTTTTTCCATTAAGATATTTTACCAAGAAACCGTCTGAACCCAAAGTTTCAATAAATAAGAATGATCTAATAAATTGGGCCAGAGATTTAAAGATTTTTAAGAATAAAAGAATCGGATTCAGATTATTTATGAGGTTTTTTATTCTCAGTCTTCTCCCACTTACCATTGGGATGATCTGTATTTATCTCATGTCAGTCTTCTTTTCACTCTATCTTGGTAACACAGGAGTCATTCCGGCTGATACATCCGCCCTTATTCTGGTCCAGTGTATTGGAATTATTCTGTTTTATATCGAGATATTCTTTTTCAGGCACCATCTATTCAATTTTGCAGAGTACGTCCGGAGACAAAAGTCACTGGAATGGAAAAAACTTATCGTCCTGTCGATACTTGGATTTATTTTTCTTATTGTAGGAACTATCGTTGTATTCCTCCTTCTCATCGCAATTCTCCTACCCGGGTTTACACTTTCAAGTTTCATGAATGTTGCTGAATTTGTCAGGGTCAGAACCGATGTCTGGATTTTTATCATCCTTATTAGTCAGTTTATCATCATGCAATTTTTACAGAGTGTGTTAAGTCTTCGGATTAGCCTTAAAATGTGCAATGACCTGATATTCAGACTAAATGATTCAAAGAAATATCTAAACCCTGGGAAATATTTGGATCCGACAAAATGCGGATCAGAAGATTTAAAAAATGATTTCCAACAGATTAAAGTGCCCTTAAGGGCGCTTAAAGAGACTGAATTGTATGCCTTTAACAGAAGGCAGATGTTCGGTCTTTTTCCTACCTATTCAATTGGCGTCAATATTTCCAATCTTTTTAACATAAAAACCCTGAATGAACTAAAAGAGGTGTTTATTAGTGATGATTAATCATCCGGATTATCAGTTACGATCATTAATACATAATCCATTTTTATTATCATAGGTAGATTTTACTCTTCTTTTCCTGCATGGCGGCCTCTGAAATCTGTTCAACAGTGAGTTTATATGCCCAGCTTTCAGTCATATCATTGATGGTTATCGTCTGCTCCGGGCAGGATACGACACAAGCCAGACAGGCAATACATGTATCCCTATTTGCTTTTCCTGCTATCGCATCCATTGAACCGGTAGGACAAACGTCCGCACATATCCCACAATTTGAACATGTTCCATCACGAGATGGAAGTTTTGTAAGTATTTTAAATCTGAATTGTTCGATAGAGTCCAGAATAGATTCAGGGTGAGTTGTGGGTTCCATTTCAGGTGGAAATCCGGGATCCTCACCGGTGAACCGGCGTAAAACAGCAGCTGCATATTCACGTGCCACATCAAAGTCAGACCGATCCGGACGATTTTTTAGTGCATTCCATCCGCCCAGATTAAATGTATGGCTTGCTGGAAATTCAGCAGAACCAACAACAGAAAAACCCTGCTGTTCCAGAATCTTCCTGGTCGAATAATGTGACGGGTGAATCCCAAAGCCCCCATAGGTAAAGAACATGGCACATTTTTTTCCCTGACCCTTAAGAGTTACCAGCCACTCCCTGATTACCCGGGGGGCACGCCAGGAATGAACCGGAAGTCCAAGAACTATGACATCACCTGTTCCAGGTAGTATTCCCGGATTTCTTGAATCCAGTGGAGTGATATCAATAAGATTTGTATCTGCCCCAAGAATTGAGAACTCTTCCTGAAGAACACGAGCAATTGCTTTGGTATTTCCGGTGGCTGAAAAGTACCAGATATCAATCTTTAATGGGTTTTGTTTATTTGTCATCGTCTTTCCTTTTTTGGTAATTTGCTTAACAATTAAATGCTCGAAAAAAATTATCCCTGACTGTCTTTGAACTCTTTTGCAGTCTCTTCAATAGCGTGAAAAACTCTGATTAGAAATTCATATTGTTCGGTGGTCATGATTCCAAGTTTTTCCTGCATTCGTGTGAAAATAATGGCATGATGCTGTTCATGACCGAGAAAAGCAATCGTTCCTCTGGGAGTCAGACATAATTTCGTCTCTTTCTCATTTTCAGGACATTTATACCGCTCTACCAGTCCTTTTCTGGCTAATCTGGTTATCATCTGGGAGATAGCACTCTTTGAAATACCCAGGAGTGTTGCAAGATTGGTAACATTTACATCCGGATTTTTTCCAATGACCATCAGGGTATGAATCTCTGAACAATGGAGAAGATCACCGGTTCCAAAGTCACGGGGAGAACTTTCCAGTTCATTCATGATATTCAGAACCCTGATCCATCCGGCAGATATGTTCATCAACTCTGCATGAGTTACCATTCTATTGATCACGTTCCTGATATATATCCAATATTGTTAAGCAGTTTAACAATATAAAAGTTCGTGATTCAAAATGGTTGAAAAAAACGAACAAAAAACAGTGATTGAAAAATTTTCAAAAAAAGGGGTTATTCGGTTGCAACAAATTCACTTTTTCCAACCTTTGCATAGACACCACATATCGGACATACATATGTATCAGGCAGGTCTTCAAAAGCTGTTCCGGGTTTAATCCCGTTTTTCGGCTCCCCTCTCTTGGGGTCATACATGTATCCACAGGCAACACAGCGGTACCGGCCGGATGGTGCTTCCATTGGAACAAACTCTTTCTTGGTTATATTTGCCTTTCCACAAACCGGACAAACATAGGTATCCGGAAGGTCCTCGAATGCGGTGCCCGGCGGGATTCCATTCTTTGGTTCGCCCCGCACCGGATCATAAATATATCCACAAATTTCGCATTTATAGGGTTTCATCTGCTTTTTCATGGTAACCACACATCACAAATTTTGCGTTTTAACATGTTGATGAATGATGGAATTTCTATTAAAGATTTCCAAATGGTTTTTCCAGGCTGGCAGGATCGAAATCAGGATCAAAGGTAAAAAAATTGATGATACCATGAAATACCGGGTTGTCAACCGGCATGCAAGTATGTTAGATAAAAATTTTAAATCCTTAAGTATCAGGTGTATCCAGTGCACAGTGTTGAACTAATTCTTACGTTAACCGGAGGATTTGCTGCTGCCCTCCTTTTTGGGTACATTACGCACCGGCTTGGATTATCCCCTATCATTGGGTATCTGATGGCCGGAATTGTGGTCAGTCCCAACACACCCGGATTTGTGGCAAATTACGAGTTAGCAGAACAACTGGCAGAGATAGGTGTAATCCTTCTTATGTTCGGGGTTGGACTGCAGTTTCATTTCAAAGAGTTTTTCGCTGTCCGAAAGATTGCACTACCCGGAGCCCTCCTCCAGAGTTTTTCAGCAACATTGGTAGGTGCTCTGATAATGTACTGGCTTGGGTGGAGTATTGAAGCAGGCATTGTTTTTGGGCTTGCAATATCAGTTGCAAGTACTGTGGTCCTGACCCGGGTGTTATCAGATAATAATGACCTCCACACCAAAACAGGTCACATTGCCATTGGATGGCTGGTGATGGAGGATCTCTTCACGGTATTCGTATTAGTCCTTCTACCGGAAATATTTGGAAGTACGGTCATCGGATTTGGTGGTATTGCCACTGCAACAGGTATTGCAATTCTAAAAATCCTCATTCTGGTAGGATTTACCTTTGCGGTCGGGGGCTGGCTTATCCCGAAAATCCTTACCAATATAGCTAAAACCGGATCGCGGGAACTCTTTACTCTCGCAATTCTTGCAATAGCCATGTGTATAGCCGTTGGATCAGCTTACGTATTTGATGTATCCATGGCTCTTGGGGCATTTCTTGCTGGTATGGTTGTCGGCCGTTCAGAATTCAGTTTACGGGCAGCAACGGAGGCGCTCCCTCTTCGTGACGCTTTCGCAGTGTTATTTTTTGTTTCAGTCGGGATGCTTTTTGACTGGTCAGGCTTTACTGATTCCTTTGGGCTGGTTATTGTTACCCTGGTAATTATCCTCATCGGAAAACCCCTGGTTGCTTTTTTAATTGTCATTATCATGCGATATCCACTTAAGGTGGCATTATCAGTCGCAATTGTTCTGGCACAGATTGGTGAATTTTCTTTTATCCTGGCGACCATGGGCAGGGACCTTCATATCTTACCGGAAAACGCTACAAATATACTTGTTGCTGCTGCAATTATCTCAATAACGGTAAATCCCATTCTGTACCGGGGAGCTGGAAAACTGGAGTGCTGGCTGAATGATTGTTCCCCTGGATTTTCCAGGAAAATACACAATCGGTGTGGGCCGATGGACACGAAGGTTAAAAAACCCGATTACCCGGGAGAAACAAAAGCTGTCGTTATTGGTTATGGGCCGGTCGGCCAGACCGTAACCGGGCTTCTCATGGAAAATGACATTCATCCGACGATAATTGAATTAAACGTGGAAACGGTCCAAGGTCTGCTAAAAGAGGGATTTAGTGCAATATATGGGGATGCCACCCGTTCTGATACCCTCAAGGAAGCAGGAATCACCCATGCAGAAGTCCTAATTATCAGTGTTGCCAATATTCCAGGAAGTGTTGAGGTGGTAAAACAGGCAAAATATTTAAACCCGGATATCCGGATTATAGCAAGGACAGTTTACCTGTCAGAAATCTCGGACCTTTGCAGTGCCGGAGCCGACGTTGTCTTTTCAGATGAAGGTGAACTTGCCCTTTCAATCACTGAATTCATAATCCGTCAATCCGGCGCAACACCGGAGCAGATTGACCGTGAGCGGGATCGGATTCATGAAAAGCTTATCGTTCAGACACGAGAGAATCTGATATAGGGTAAACCTGATCGGTGAGATAAATCATGTTTAAAAAGATTATTATTCCCATAGATTTTTCTGAGGACTCAAAATATATCATCAAATGTCTGTCAAAAATACCACAGATCAGGGAAGTGATTCTTCTTAATATCACAAAAAGCCTGTATCTCACCAAACAAACAGATACAATAAATCCCGATGTGGATTATGCAAGACTCCGGTTGGAAGAATTAAGAAAAGTCATTGCAATGCCACGGTCAAAGATCAAGGTTCTTGTCGAGGAGATTACCGGAGGCACTACATCGGAAATTATCGAAAAAGTGGCTGTGAAAGAAGAGGCAGGACTTGTCATAATGGGTAGGAGAGGCAGGGGTGTTATTGAAACACTCCTTATCGGTAGCACTGCCATTGACCTCCTGAAGTATGGAACAAAAAACCTTCTGCTCATCCATCCCCCTGAATCCGAAAAAGACGGAAGGGGATTCAACACACCTTGTCCTGACCTTTTATCCAGGATCCTTATCTGTACAGATTTCTCAAAACCTTATATTGAAGAACTCTGTATCTCTGACCTCATCCATAAGAACTCCGTTACATTATTCCATGTTATCACTACCGGAGACAGCAAAGAAGAAGTACAGGAAAATTGTAACGTTGCAAAAGAAAAATTAGAAAAAATGAAGGAGAAATTATCTCCTCATGCAAAGGATATTCATATTGATGTGGCGATTGGTGATGCTGCTCAGGAGATCCTTGCCTATGCCAAAAAAGAAGATGTTTCGATGATTGTATTAAAATCAACCGGTGAAAAAAGTTTCATTAAAAATCTTCTTGGAACTACTACTGATTATGTTGCCAGAACCACACAGATACCTGTGTTAATCCTGAGAAACAGGGAGGTTAACACTTGTTCTGTATAAGTATCATGCAGGTTTATCTTTATCATGCTGGCAGGTCATATGGACTCTACCTGCAATTTTTTCAAGGTTTAGTACAAAGGCGATCCCCATACCGGGATTATTAAGTTCTGCCGCTTTTTCAATCGCTGACAAAATTTTGTCAGTCTGATCCACTTCCACTACTGTTAGAATAATCTCTTTTTCTGGTTCAATAGGAAGTCCGAAGAGCGACTGGGTTTCATGAATCCCAGATCCCCTTCCCATCAGGATTGTTCCCCCTGATGCCCCCGCTTCCCGTGATGCATGAACCACCTTTTCTGACCATCCCTTTTTTACAATAGTTACAATCAGGTTTTTACATCCTTCATAAATCATGATATTTCTCCCGCCGTTTTATTCATTTTGAAGATAATCCCAAGGATAAGAATCGTGAGAATAGGGGTGAGTGCAATGAAAGCAATCATACCAAATCCATCAAGAAAGGGATCTCTGCCCCCAATCGAATCCGCAACACCTACAGCAAACGCCATAAGAAAAGTAACTGCCATCGGCCCTGTAGCAACTCCCCCTGAATCAAAAGCGATGGCAATGAAATCATGGTCGGTAAACCGGATGAGAATCAGTGCAAGGAGATATCCTCCTATGATAAAGGGAAGAAAAGGAAATCCATACAATATCCGTACCATGCCCAGACTTACTGAAAAGGCAACCCCTATGGAAAGAGCATACAGAATAAGTGAACCCCTGATATAGCCGTTAGATGAAGTTTCAACCTGGTAACAGAGCACCCGGACAGCAGGTTCAGCAAAGGTGGTTGAAAATCCAAGCAGAAAACCCAAAGGAATAAGGATCCAGATCTGTTCCAGCGTTCCACAATAAGCACCAATATTCTGTCCGGCTGGAAGAAATGCAATTTTTACCCCCTGAAAAAAGAGTACCATGCCCAAGAGGGTGATGAATAACCCTTTGAAAAGATTGATAATATAATGTCCTGGCAGTTTTAGTGACAATATCTGAATTATCAGGAAAAAAACAACAAGGGGGAGTAAAGCCTGAATTACATCAAGTATCACATGGTCTATTCCATCAGCGATTGGAATGTATATCATACAAAAATTACTCCCATAAGAAGTACCCCTATTATCGGACCAATAGAAGCCAGACCAATCAGACCAAAACCGTCTGAAAGGGGGGATTTTCCTCCGAGTACGGAGGTGACACCGATACCTAAAGCAAGGATAAAGGGAACGGTAATCGGCCCGGTTGTAACGCCTCCTGCATCAAAAGCAATCGGGGCATAATCAGGAGGTGATATAAGAGAGAGGCATATGATAGCAAGGTATCCAGCTGTAAAAAGGTATGCAATGGGAATATTATAGATGATTCGAAGAACTGCGGTACTTACAAAAAACCCTACTCCTACTGCTATTACCACAATCAATTGAAGTTTTAAGATACCATTATCAGATACGGTCTGGATCATGTCTGCCAGGACCCGGACATCAGGCTCTGCTATTGTTGCTAAAAATCCAAAAAGGAAGCCAGTAATAACAATGAGAATTATTGAACCGCTTTTTGGAATTTCAGAACCAATGGCCTCACCCATAGGTAGCAGACCGATTTTTACTCCCATGAGAAAGAGGGTCATACCAAGGATTACCATGATACTGCCGATGATAAGCATAAGAATCGTGTTAATCGACGTTCTTGGCAGAAAAACATGAAGTACCAGAATTAGAAATACAATCGGAAGAATTGCCCGGGTGACTTCGGCAAACATGGTTCGAAAATCTGATAACATATCTCATGGACCAAGATGAGAAAAATCTCAATCCTGGTATGCTATAATAAGATCATATTTTAAAAAACACTTTCCAAAAAATTCTCATCCAAAAAGTTTTTGCGTTGAATAATGTGGTATAGGTGTTCTCACCCAGAATTTTTCCAATATCCTGGAACTATCTCATTTCTGGTACCATCTATGATAAATCAGTTAAAACTGCAGGAGAGATTAACACATTACCTGGTTTTTGATTGTAATAATGAATAGTTCGTTTTTACCGGATTTCTGCCTGAAAATCCTATAATATGGATTCAAGAACTATTGCAACAAGTAAAATACCTACGCCAACAAGGGCAATAGGAACCGTATAATTTTTTACAATGGTTTTCATATCGTCTCCGGTTGTCCGCTGTATAAGCCAGAAGTATGGGTCTGTTACATATGAGATCATGCAGGAACCAGCACTAATGAGAAGAATTAGTGTTACCGGATGGAGGAGATCTAAAACTACCGAACCAGTGAGTACTTGTCCGGTAATTACTGCAGTTACTACTCGTGAACCCTGAGCCGTCTCAATGAGTGCAGCGAGAATAAAGGGAATAAATATGACCGGAATAAAAAGACCCAACCATTCAAGAGCTTCCATAGCAAACCCGGTCCCGACTATCACGTATCCAAGTGCTCCGGCACCACAAATATCAAAGATAATAATTCCGGCATGTTTGGCTCCCTGAGATAACCCTGATGTCCTGATTTTCGAAGGGGAAATTACGATGGCTGTAGTGGCACCAATAAGCATGATAAAATTTACCATACTTGCATGAGAGAGATTCAGAAAGAAAAAAGAAACAGGTATTGCAATAATAATTGCAATAAATGGTGCCCATGCACGCCAGTGTATCTTCTGATTTGTCTCTGAATTTTCATCTCTCATTGATTCAGGTAATACAGAGTTAATTCTTATTTTAACCTGATTTTTATCCGGATATAAAAACCTGAAATATATGAATAATCCAGACAGGAGAAGAAGTGATAACGGAATTGTTATTGCATTAAAAAAAACCGGACTCATTCCGGATGAAAATGCAGAGAACAGGGGTATTATCACAGGTGTTGGATAAATAAGGGCATAGGAGACGATACTCCCGGTTGCTACAAGGTAAAGAAGAATATTTTGTTTTTTCCGGTCTTTTTCCAAGGTCTTCAGTACTGGATGGAGCATGATATACGCGGTAATACAACAGGTAATCGGAACGGAAAGCAGGTAACCGGAAAAACCTGCAATCAATGAAGGTGCTTTAATTAATTTTTTTATATCAGAAATGAGATGTTCAATCTGGTTTTGTTCCTGCAGAAGTTTTGTAATGACCGCTCCACACAGGATAATGATACCAAATGCTGAAAATACCTTTCCAACCCCATCAATAATTCCCATCATGACCATATCCCAGGTCATACCGACAAGAAGCCCGAATAACATTGCACCACCAATAAGAATGAAAAATGGAGATATTCGAAACCAGGTACTGAATATGGTGATACAGATAATCACAATAAAAAAAGCAGGGAGAGGATCCATAACTCAGTATGTTCACATGATAGTAAAAAAAGGTTGGAATTGCCTTAACTGATATTAAAAAAGAAAGATTCCATCCTTATAATGTCGGAACTCCCCCGAAATATGATAATATGGTTTTTTGTCTTCGGCTAAGTTTTCCAGGGACGATAAATGGTTGATATGATTTAACCACATGAATTGGGGTTAATTCGGCCATAAGGGCATTAATGGATGTTATATCTTCAAAATGTGCCTGCTTTAATCGTTTCATGACAAGAGTTTTTATCATCACTGACAAAAAACTCACGAATAGTATTCCCATCTTGATTCTTTCAGTCTGGTATCCGGTGAGATCCCGTTTAAACTCACGATATAAGGAGAATAGTTCCCGTTCGATTTTCCACCGTGTATCAGTAAGAGAAAAACACTCCTCCCAGGTATAGTCACCTAAGTATAATACGCAAGTACGGGATAGTCTACGGATTTCCCGGGTAATCATCTCCCTGTTTCTTCCTATCCCTGATTTATGATCTTTTCGAAAGAAAAAGGAACTTTCAAATCCGGCAACTTCATGAATAAGATCATCAAGGGTTTCAAAATCATTCTCTCCCTGGAGGATAATGTCCTGAATATTCTGCAAATTTTTTTCAAAAACATGCCTGATTGCTTGTTCCTTTTTTGAATTATGGAGGATATATCCTCTAACCGGAGTATATCCCACCATTGCAGTGAATTTTTTAAGAAAACAGGGTTCCCCATGATAGGTACATTCAATACCAGGTGATTGTCTTTCATCCCAGTCAAGAATTTCCGAACTGACTGGTTCATATGCGGAATCAGGCCGGATAATAAATGGATATGATATTGTTACCAGATTTTGTATCAAAACCGGTGAGAAATAATCCCAGTTGGGTAGAAACGAACTGCCTGGAATCCTGCCTGAACTGATTATACTCATGGAATCCTCAATAAAATTTTTCCTGATATCAGCGATTTCACATCCGGTCAGAACCCTCTCATCGGGATCATAAAACATCCGGATACCAAGATCGCCTTCGAGAAGATCTTTATATGGATATCCGCCCCCTCTTGCACCCTCATATTGGGAAAAGTCAGTAATCCGACCTGACATGATGATTCGTCTATCAGAAAAATTTGTAATCATTGATATCATCCGTGAAAACAAACCAATGACAGAACGATTGGAAAGAATATCCAAAAGGTTTAATACTGTTGTCGGATCCGGAGATGCCCCGGGTAGCATACGGGAAAGCCATGTCCCTGAAAGCCAGGTATTCATGTGCCGTGGAGAACACGGCATAACAAGGCGATTAATAGCAATAATCAATAATAATCCAACTTCCTCCGGCGCAAAACAACAGAGGAGAGCTTCAATGAACTTGTATTCCTTGATAGCCCAATGAGCGGGAATATATTGTCCTAAATCGTATACCCGGGTTGTATTGGGTATTTTACCTTTTCTTACCGGTTCTCCATCTACATTTTTCCCCAGATACCGGGATTTTTGTTTCCATTTTCCTGTTTCTTCATCAAAGAAAGGAGTTATCTCATACAGATACTCATTTCCTTTGATCTTTTTTATCCGGACAAAGGGTTTCATGATTGATGGAAAGTTGGGTTTAGTGCCTAACTATTTTGGGCATTATCGCATGTGAAAGTATCTCATGATAGCGATGGTCAGTAAACAATTTCATAGATCTTTCTCTATCGTGTTAGTTCAATGTATTTACCGATCTGTCAAAAGTCATATAAGACACTAACATAGTATTAGACGAAAAATCTTTGGTTTTTGGTAATTTTCATAAAGAAAATAACCGGTATGGAGGATAGTAAACAATTAGACAAAAAATTTAAAACATTTTATCCTTTTAGGTAAATCCATGCCTAACTCAACAGATTAAATATGTTCTTATAGGGACATCCAAAGACTACTCTTCACGATCAGGATATCTATGTGTCATGCCTAACCATTTGGAAAGACTGCATTACCTGATCCTTATCTGATAATATTCAAGGCGATTTCAGGCGCTTTGATAAAATAGGATTTTCGGGAGATCCTATGACAGCAAAAAAAACATTAAACATGATAACCCAGCGGGCAGTTGAAGAAGGAATTGCCATGGAGATTGGAAAAACCTCCAAGGAATACTTCGATGCCTGTAGCATCATCGAGATGAACGAACAGGACATGAAAGAACTAGGCATCATGAAGAATACCAATGTTCATGTCACTAGTGAGTCCGGTGAAGTAATAGTAAAAGCAGTTGTTGGTCGCCAGACCTGTTATCCAGGCCTTTGTCACATCAGACAGGGAGTATGGGCAAACCAGGTTGTTCCACCACGGACCCAGTCAACAGGAGCACCTCAGTACAGTGGTTTTCCGGTGACAGTTGAATCAGCTCCAAAAGAGAGACTGAAATCAGCCCTTGAACTTGTACAGGGAGCTGTCGGAATGTGGAAGAGTGAATAATTATGCCTAAAGTCATTGAAAACGTAGGATGCCCATACTGTGGCTGTTCCTGTGATGATGTCAGAGTTACCGTCTCTGATGACGGGAAGAAGGTTTTGGAAGTTGAGAACGTCTGTGCAATCGGAACAGAAATCTTCAAGCATGGTAGTTCAGATCACCGAATCAGGTCTCCACGGCTCCGCCAGCCAGATGGCTCAATGAAAGATATCACCTATGAGGAAGCCATCGAATGGACTGCACAGCACCTTCACAAAGCAAAAAAACCCCTCATGTACGGATTTGGTTCAACCAACTGTGAGGGACAGGCAGCCGCAGCCCGTACTATGGAAGCTGCAGGTGGTATGCTTGATAACTGTGCAACCATCTGTCACGGACCTTCTTTCCTTGCAATATTCGACAATGGGTATCCAACATGTACCCTTGGAGAAGTCAAGAACCGTGCTGACGTGATTGTATACTGGGGTTCAAATCCGGCACATGCTCACCCACGTCACATGTCAAGGTACTCAATCTTCCCCCGTGGTTTCTTCACCGGAAAGGGACAGAAAAAGAGAACTGTCATTGTAATCGACCCACGATATACTGACACTGCAAACGTAGCAGACTATCACCTGCAGGTCAAACAGGGTCATGACTACGAACTCTTCAACGCATTCCGGATGGTCATTCACGGCCATGCAGCCGATATCCCTGATGAAGTCGCAGGAATTAAGAAGGAACAGATCCTTGAAGTTGCAGAGATCATGAAAAATGCCCGGTTTGGAACAACATTCTTCGGGATGGGTCTGACTCACTCTGACGGAAGAAACCATAACATCGACATTGCCATCTCCCTTACCCGTGACCTGAACAAGGTCGCAAAGTGGACGATCATGGCAATGCGGGGTCATTATAATATTGCCGGCCCTGGAGTGGTCTGGTCATGGACATTCGGGTTCCCATACTGTCTTGACCTTACCAAGAAAGACCATGCACACATGAATCCTGGTGAAACCAGTTCTGTTGACATGGCAATGCGTGATGAAGTTGATATGTTCATTAACATCGGAACCGATGCAGGAGCACATTTCCCCATTCCGGCAGTTAAGCACCTGAAGAAACACCCATGGGTCACCATCGATCCAAGTGTCTGTATGGCTTCAGAGATAGCAGACCTTCACATTCCGGTATGTATCTGTGGTGTTGATACTGGTGGAATTGTCTATCGTATGGACAATGTGCCAATCCAGTTCAGAGCAGTTCTTGACCCACAGGGACTTCTTACCGATGAAGAACTGTTAAACAAGATAGCAGACCGTCTTGACGAACTCAATGCTCAGGAGGCCTGAAAATGGCAGAACTTCTTATTAAAAACGGGCATGTTTTTGACCCGATTTCCGGCATCAAGGGTGACAAGGCAGACATAGCCATTAAGGATGGCAAAATCGTCGATAAAGTCTCAAACAAGGCAGAAGTGATCGATGCATCCGGTAAGACTGTGATGGCCGGTGGTGTCGATATCCATACTCACATTGTAGGCCCAAAAGTCAATCTCGGACGTGAAATGCGGCCGGAAGATAAATTATTCCGGGGAGATTTCAGAGGTGGAATCGTCAAGCAGGGTAAGCGTATGGAGATGGGATTCTCAATTCCGTCAACCTGGAAAACCGGGTATTCATATGCACGTCTTGGATACACCTATGCCAATGAAGCTGCAATGCCCCCACTTCTTGCTCCTCACGTGCATGAAGAAATAAGGGATACACCCATCATCGATGTCAGTGCCATGCCGGTGTTCGGTAACAACTGGTTCTGCTTTGAATACATCAAGAACAAGGAAATCGAGAACAATGCAGCATATATTGCATGGCTGCTCAATGCAACAAAAGGTATTGGTATAAAAGTAGTCAACCCTGGTGGAACGGAAGCATGGGCATGGGGAGAGAACTGTACCACCATCCATGACCCGGTTCCATACTTCGAGATTACCCCTGCGGAGATTGTAAAAGGCCTTATCGACGCCAACGAGTACCTTGGTCTTCCCCACTCAGTTCATATCCACGGGAACAACCTTGGAAACCCCGGTAACTACAAGGATACCATTGACACCCTGAGACTTGCTGAAGGAGTCAAAACAAAGAACAAGTTCGGCAGAGAACAGATTCTTCACAACACCCACCTTCAGTTCCACAGTTACAAGGGTAATTCCTGGGCAGACTTTGAATCCGCTGCAAAGGAAGTCATGGACTACGTAAACAGTAACAAAAACATTACTGTTGACATGGGACAGGTAACCCTTGACGAAACCACCACGATGACCGCTGACGGTCCATTTGAATACCACCTTAACCAGCTTAACCACATCAAGTGGGCTAACGTGGACGTGGAACTTGAGACCGGATCAGGTATTGTGCCATACATCTATGACAAGAATATCAAGGTCTGTGGTATTCAGTGGGCTATTGGTCTTGAAATAGCCTTATATGCAAAAGATATGATGCGGGTACACATCACAACCGATCACCCGAATGCAGGACCATTCACCAGGTACCCACGTGTCATAAAGTGGCTTATGTCCCAGGAAGCACGTGAAGCAACCCTTGACACTATGAAGTGGAAGGACAAGGTCATTGCTGCAAGTAATATCGCTTCAATGGACCGTGAACTTGACCTGTACGAAATCGCTATGATGACCCGTGCAGGACCTGCAAAGGCTCTTGGTCTTTCGAATATGTTCGGAAGCCTTGCAAAGGGTGCCGACGCAAATGTGGCCATTTATGACCTTAACCCGGCAAAAATGCCATCCGATCCCGAACTGATCGAAGAGGCATTCTCGAACACTGCATATACCTTAAAAGAAGGAGTAGTTGTCGTCAAGGACAAAAAGATAGTTGCAGAACCACACAAGTACACCATCTGGACAAAAGTCAATATGCCGGATAATGCACAGGTTATGCACGATATCAAAGAGAAGTTCGCCAGAAACTACACCGTCAATCTTGAGAACTACGCAGTCTTCGATGAACATGTGCACAATGCACGGGCAATTGAAGTGGAAGTAGCCTGAGGGGAATAAAAATGGAAACCGTAAAAATGACCCTGGTTCAGCAGCCGGAGCTTTTCCTTGAATGCTACAGTGTGACACCAGACAAATTTGCAGGAAAGAGCCTTGCAGAAATAGCCGATCTCCCGGCACATGAAGGAAAAGTCCAGTGGAAACTTGGAGATTTCTTCAAATTTGAAGGAAAATCCGGCGCAACTGCCGCTGATACAAAGATCGTTGTCAATGGCGATGTTCGCCGGATGAAGCGTTTTGGTCAGCAGATGACCGATGGAGAGATTGTCATCAACAGCGATGCTGATATGTACATCGGCGGCTGGATGAGAGGCGGAAAAATCACGGTAAAAGGAAATGCAGACAGTTTCCTTGGTATTGCCATGGAAGGCGGGGAAATCCTTATTGAAGGAGATGCCCAGAATCATGTCGGCAGTGCATACCGTGGTGACTGGCGTGGCATGTCCGGTGGTCTCATCCGGGTTAAAGGAAAGGCCGGAAATGATATCGGAACCGCTATGACCGGTGGTACCATCATCATCGAAGGAGATGTATTTATCCATGTCCTGACCCATGCAGAAGGCGGAACCGTCATCATCAAGGGAGATGTTGAGGGCCGTGTCGGCGGTCAGTTAGTGAAAGGAGATGCATACATCTTCGGAAACCTTCTCTATCCTCTTCCAGGATATAAGATGATTGGAACCGTCGAAAAGGAAGTCGACGGTGCAACCTACACCTTTGACCAGTACATCGGTGACCTGGGTGAGAGAAAAATGACGAAGAAAGGCGAGATTATTTACGGTAATATTTACCTGAAAAAATAACCTCTTTTTCTTTTCAATGTATCTGCCATCCATTAATATTCTAACGCAGGTTTTTAAGGCAGGTAAATGAGCATTTCCATTCACTTTTTGTGAAAAAAAGTATACTATGTGATAATCCATGATCAATGAGACACAAGATATTCTGAAAATCCCGGAACTACCGGTTATAGAAATTGTAGATGACCTGGTTCAGGTCTACAAAGAATTCATGGTTATTCGGGCGGCTTTAAAGATTGATCTGTTTACATGGCTTTCGGAAAACGGTCCCTCCACCCCTGAACAAATTGCAGAAGGTACAGGAATTAAACCGGAATATATGCCAAGTCTTCTTTCCATGCTTTATTACCTGGATATGGTGAGAAGAAAGGAGGATTCTTATTACATTTCTCCGGCAGCCGGGCTTAATTTTATCCGGACAAGCATGTATTACCAGGGCGACTACATTTTAAATCTCCCGAATGATGAATCGCCCTGGCAGGATATAGAGACATTCTTGACAAAACCGGATGAAAAAAATACCTTTGATCCTGTATCCACAGAATCAGTCAGGGGCAGAGCCAACCATGATCTCCGGGGAACCGTTCAGAATGTCACAAAAACTCTCATGTCATGGCCACAGTTTTCTAATGCCAGAACCTTAATCGAAATGAATGGTGGACATGGACTCTATGCAATTGCAGCCTGTCAGAATAATCCTGAATTAAGCGCAGTGGTGCTTTGTGGTTCATTGGACACCGGACCTGCAGAAGAGAACATCTCAAAATTTGGAATGAATGAGAGAATTAAGGTAATTCCTGGAGATATTCTCTCTTACAAGGGAGATAAATCTGACATTGTTCTTCTTTCTCACTCACTTTATCCATATAAAGAAAATCTTGATGAAATCCTCAAAGGGATTGCATATGTTTTGAATCCTGATGGTCTGTTCCTTTCAAATCACTGGTTTGCAGCACCTACAGGCGGAACCGGATCGCAGGGTCTATATGAACTTGAACTTGCCATGCATAACCGGTATCACCTTCTCCCTGATAAGGAACTGTTTGAATCCCTTTATGAAAAAAATAACCTGAAATTACTTCAGATTGGGATAACCAGATCTTCATACGGGCAATCAACCATTCATATGGCAGAGAGAAAGGTGGAATAATTATTTCTTGTGCTGAGAGAGAATACAAGAGAAGGTACATCAATGGGAAGACCTGAAATCCTGAAATTTACTCCCTTCGACCGGCTCACTGACGATGAACTCCGGGAAGCAATGCTCATGCATATCAAGATGGGATATATCCTGAAATTTCCCGGAAAATCCAAAGATGCAGATGAGGTTGTCAGAGATATAGTTAATAAACTTAGTATCGAAGATATGAAAAAAATTCATCCGGATACCTTTTTCACGAATAAACCCGGAAGTGAACGTCCGAGAAATCCCTATGAACTAGCGATAGAACTCATTGGAGAATAACTCCGATAATCACTTCCTTACCCGATAGAAATTGTGAGGAACCTGCATGACACAAAAACAGACCCTGACCATGATAACCCAAAGGTCAATAGAAGAAGGCATTGCCATGGAAAAAGGTAAAAATTCCAGGGAATATTTCAATGCCTGTAGCGTTATCGAGATGAATGAACTTGATATGCTTCGTATGGGCATAGAAGAGAATACCCCGGTCAGGGTCAGAAGTGAGTGTGGTGAGGTTATTGTGAAGGCTATTTATGGCATTCAGACATTAAGTCCGGGAATCTGTCATATCAGGCAGGGTGTCTGGGCTAACCAGATTGTTCCGGGTAGAACGCAATCAACCGGTGTTCCTCAGTACAGTGGTTTTCCTGTGTGTATTTTTCCTGCTCCGAATGAGAAGGTCCGCAGTGCGAGAGAACTGATTTTTCAGGCTGTTGGCATGGGAGGATTTACAGATGCCAAAAATTCTTGAAGGAATCGGGTGTCCGTATTGTGGCTGCTCATGTGATGATATCAAGGTTGTAGTATCTGATGACGGAAAGAAGATCCTCGAAGTAGAAAATGCCTGTGCAATCGGCACAGAAATTTTTTTGCAGGCAACCAGTTCCGACCGGATAACACGGCCAAGACTTCGCCAGTCAGATGGATCATGGAAGGAGATCTCTTACCCTGAAGCGTTTGATTATGCAGCGAAAGCAATCGTTGCAGCAAAAAAACCACTTATCTATGGATTCGGATCAACAACCTGTGAAGCACAACGGGAAGCTGCACGACTCATGGAACTTGGTTGTGGCATTCTTGACAATTGTGCATCGATTTGTCATGGCCCTTCATTAATCGCTCATTTTGATAACGGATATCCTAGTTGCACCCTTGGAGAAGTGAAAAACCGGGCAGATGTTATTCTGTACTGGGGTGCAAATCCTATCCATGCCCATCCAAGACATATGTCACGATATGCAATCTATCCCCTGGGTTTTTTCAAAGGAAACGGGTTTTTTGAACGGACGGTGATTGTTGTCGACCCACGGAACACAGATACCGCGGGAATTGCAGATTATTACCTTCAGGTTAAGCCTGGACATGATTATGAACTTTTCAATGCTTTCCGGATGGTCATATATGGATTTGAAAAAGAACTCCCGGAGATGGTTGCAGGAATTCCAAAACAGACCATCCTTGAAGTTGCGGGAATTTTAAAACAAGCAAAATTCGGAGTGTTTTTTTTCGGGATGGGACTTACTCATACTGACGGAAGAAATCACAATATTGACATTGCAATCTCTCTTACCCGGGATTTAAACCAAATATCTAAATGGTCTATTATGGCTATGCGGGGTCATTTTAATGTCGCAGGAGCGAACCGTGTCTGGTGCTGGTCATATGGATTCCCCTATTGCCTCGATCTAACCAAGGGTAACTGTGCTCACATGAATCCAGGAGAGACCAGTACAATTGACCTTGCGAACCGTGACGAAATTGATCTGTTCATTAATATCGGGACCGATGCTGCTGCCCATTTCCCAATTGATACCGTCAGGCACCTGAAAAAACATACCTGGATAACTATCGATCCAAATATGAGTATGGCTGCAGAGATTGCAGATCTCCATATTCCTGTTGGAATTTCCGGAGTAGAAGTTCCGGGGATTGTGTACCGGATGGATAATGTTCCAATCCAGTATAGGAAAGTGGTGGATATGCCGGAGGGAATGCTCTCAGATGAAGAGGTGTTATCGGGTATTGCAAACAAGGTTGAAGAGATATTGGCACAGGAGAAAATCGGGTTTTCAATTACCAACTCCCATAAAAAAATAATTCCTGCAGGGCCATAAATTCCAAAAAATACAAATAAATTATCTCTTTTCTGTTTCTTTTCCGAATCCTTTTATTGTTACTAACCAGGGTATATTACAAATTTTCCAAAGAGGGTACCCCATTACGATAATCGAATTTTTCGAAAATCTGCTTTTAAAATTAGAAAACGCCGCAGAATTAAAAGTAATCGGGTAATATTTTACATGTTTATTTAACTAGAAAAATTTTACATCAATTGAAAATAGATCGCTTATATTATACCTGAACCCCAACAGGTAATGGTAATGGAATTGATGCGCTTCGAAGGGATGAATAAATATGGTTTAACGGCAGGTATTGCATGCATCATCCTATCTCCCTTCATTCTTTCCTTAGTATCACTTTTTATCGGACAGTATACTCTTGATCCCGCTACCGTCTTCACAATCCTCTTATCTCCGGTTTTTCACCCGGATTCAACGTGGACTGAGGCTCAGGCGAATGTAATCTTCAACATTCGGATCCCCCGGATTCTTGGTGCTTTTTTAATCGGGGGTGGCCTGTCTGTAGCAGGAGCGGTCTATCAAAGTCTTTTTCGTAATCCGATGGTGTCTCCGGACATCCTGGGAGTATCTTCAGGAGCAGGATTTGGTGCAGCCATTGCAATTCTCTTTTCATTGCCGCTTCTCCTCATAGAAGCATCTGCCTTTTTTTTTGGGCTCTTATCGGTGGGATTTGCTATTACCCTTTCAAGAATATACAAGGGAGAATCAATTCTGGTTCTGGTTCTATCCGGAATTATCATGAGTTCTCTTTTTACCTCTCTTATTTCTTTGGTGAAATTCGTGGCTGATCCTACATCGAAACTCCCGGCAATCACCTACTGGCTGATGGGATCCCTGAGCGCAGTAACAATGCCGGATATCCTTCTTGCAGGAGTGTTCATCATCCCGGGAGTTGCGTATTGCATTCTGATTGGATGGCGGCTCAATGTATTTTCACTTGGTGATGAAGAGGCAGGAGCTCTTGGAGTTGATACCCGGAGAATGAAATACATCCTAATTCTCATCTCAACGATGATTACTGCGTATTCTGTTTGTATCTGCGGGATAATTGGCTGGATTGGCCTAGTTATCCCACATCTTGGAAGGATGCTGGTCGGGCCGGACAATGCATGTCTCATCCCGGTCTCATTCTTTCTTGGAGCGGCTTATCTTATTCTTATAGATAACATTGCCAGGAATGCCACAACTGCAGAAATTCCTCTGGGAATCCTGACTGCTATTGTCGGGGTTCCCTTTTTTGCATACATTATGGCAAGACGTGATGTTGGGTGGACATGATGTTTTCAATTAAAAATGCTGGGTTCTGGTACAATCCAGAACGTGTAATATTCGGGAACGTTACTTTTTCTCTTCAGAAAGGTAAAGTCCTGTGTATTTTAGGTCCGAATGGTATAGGTAAATCAACACTTCTCAAATGTTGCGCAAAAATTCTTCCAGTTCGGACAGGTGAGGTTTGCATTGATGGAAAAGCGATTGAACATTGGACACGCAGGGAACTGGCTCAAAAAATAGGATATGTTCCACAGGCACATAACATTGTATTTCCTTTTTCTGTTCTCCAACTTGTCCTGCTGGGACGAAATCCGCACATTTCTCCTTATTCACGTCCGGGAAAAAGAGATGTCGAAATTGCTGAACAATCGCTTCAGAGTGTCGGTATTGAGCACCTTAAAGATGCCCCGGTAAATCGGATTAGTGGGGGTGAATGCCAGTTGGCCATGATTGCCCGGGCGCTTACCCAGGAACCATCAATTTTAATCCTGGATGAACCAACAAACCATCTTGATTTCGGAAACCAGGTAAAAATCCTTCATATCCTTGATAAACTGGCAAAGGAACGAAACATCTCCATTATCATGTCAACCCATTATCCCGATCATACATTTCTGCTTTCCTGTCAGGCAGGCATTATGAAAAACGGCTTTGTATCACTGGTCGGGCAGGCTGAAGAAGTAGTAACAGAAGAGACACTTGAAGATACTTACCAGATATCCATCGGTGTTCATTTCATCAAACAAGCTAATAGAAATGTATGTGTGCCTTCTTATCCCTAAAAAAGGGATTTTTGGGTTCACTCTTTTATTATCATTACTTTTCTTGACGAATCACCATAGAAATGATAACCGGATCCGCCTTCGATAAGGACATCTAATACTTTATCAGGTGCGACTACCCGGTTTCCTGCAAGGACAGTAACTTTTCTTGAGAAAAAACTCTCCGGAAGCATGGTTGCAGTCGGACCAATGAGCATAATGTTTGCTGCCGGACTGCATGTAAAAAGAATACTCTCCAGGGTATCATTTAGGAGGGTTGTTCCGGATATAATGACCATGTCGGCAGATGCAAGTTCTCCGGGGAGATCCTCCTGGCTTACAAAGAAAGGGAGTTCTTCTTCTTTTAACGTCCGGATATCCAGTTCAGCAATCCGGTATGGGATCTGTTTTTCTTTAAACGATTTAATCACCGGAATTAAGGCTCCGACGACTACGGCCTTTTTAATTGACTGTAAGTCAACTATCGAAAAGATATCGTCTCCTTCCTCAATCCGGTATTTGCCTGCACCTTCATCAGGATTGTTCCGCCAAATCCTGTCTGAAAGGGCATTCAGGGTTGCAATAGCAATTGCACGTTTAATGGGAGCCGGTTGTGTCAGATACTGAAAAATATCAGTTACCTTCATCCCTCTCAGTTTTCCAGCCCGTGGCATTGCACGTGCAGATGAAGGACAGCAAACTGATTCCGGAATCGCCTTGATAGGAGTAAAACAGATACCTGATGAACCATCAGACAACAGGACACCGGTGTAGAAAATTCCAATTACTACCCGCTTTAAGGTAAGGTTATCTAATTTTTCTCCATATCTTTCGATTAAACGGTCTTTTGTCTCCTGGAGAATGATACCTCCCTGGTACCGGTCATTTTCTGCAGAATAAAAATCAAATGACTTTTCTCCCTGAGAGAACTGGGATTCACTACTCATTATTTTCCCCTTTGTGCTGCATGGAGCATGGATGAGCCATTGGCAGTTTCAATGGTTCCTGTTCTGATACAGGTGAGTCCATATTTTTTAAATAATTCCGCAAAATGTTCCGGATGACAGAGAGGATGACCAGCACTCTGGAGCGAACGTTCAAGTTCATTTACCGGATCCTGTGAAGGGAGACATCCCGGAGAGCAGAACCAGTGATTGGAAACAAGAATGCCATTTTCTGTTAGGCCTCCACTTACCAGCCTGAATATCTCATCAAGGTCATTTCTGAACTTATACAGAAGATGGGATATAAGAATTATGTCATACTCGGGTTTGTAGACTTCTGTTTTGATATCTCCGGGTTTTGACAGGATTCTCCTTTCCATGTCATATTTTTGGATATACATTTTTGTGAGATCGGTAACATGGGGCTGGTCCAGGATAACTCCTTTTATATCAGGATTCATCTGGCAGATGCCGATTGTATACAGCCCGTGTCCTCCTCCAATATCCAGCATTTTTTTCATTTCGGAAAATCCCGGGAGTTCGGATATCCATGTAGTGAGTGCCTGGGCTTCTCCCTGAATTACCCGCTGGGCAAGAGTATTAAGATGGTCGATAGATGGCCCAGGTCCGGATGATTTAGCCATTCCATCACTGCTCTGCATTGCTTCAGAGAGAAGATCCCATCGTGATCCGGATTTTGAATTGCCAAGAATCAGATCCCCTTGGTAATACGGACTTTTCTTCGTTAAAAAATCCCGGCAAATCTGGCTGTTTTGATACTTTTCTCCTTCTACTACCAGGAGATTCATGGACACGAGTGCATTCAGGTAACTTCGGCTCAGCATTCCACACAGGGGAAGAGAGGAAACAATCTCCTCCCTGGATGAAACTCCACATTTTTCAAGATGATCAAAAAGTCCCATTTTCAGGGCACTGGTAAGGATCATATGCCGTTTATACCCGGAAATATTTGTTTCAATCTCCTGAAAACCATCAGGAAACTGAAGTGAAGATATGAGGGTATTTTGGGAATTTTCCATTATACACGCCTCAATTATTCACCGATAGAATTTCGTTGGCCTCTTCATCAGAGAGGGAATACCGGTAGAAATTCTTAAAGAAAGATTTCATCTCACCCACCATATCAACGTCCTTGAATGTATCAGGATAGAGAATCTTTGCAAGCCATAAAAATCCAAGTGCACTTTCCGGAGATGGTCGGTCCCACCAGAAACCACCCATAGGTACATTATAGATCTCACCATTCTTTATTGCAGAAAGACCAGATAACTGTGGATTGCTAATAATTTCCTGGTCCGGATAGGTACCGTCTGTATTACCCCTGATAATGATTACATCCGGATCCCATTCAGCGAGTTTTTCCGGATTGACTTTTGCATCTCCCAGGTTTTTGGCAACATTAATTCCTCCGGATGTTGCAACATACGAGACGCCCCAATTGGTATCAGTTCCCAAATCCTTGTTTGAGGTATAAAAGACGGTCTTTCTCTCATCTTCAGGAATGGACTTCATCCTATCATTGATAAAATTCTTCTTTTCGTCCCAGTAGGAGATGAGTTCTTCGGCTTTTACCTGATTGTTAAATAATTCTCCAAAAGCCCTGAATTCATTGTAAATTGTATCAGCTGAAGCCTTTCCGGTATACGCCTGAAAAACAGGAATATCATTTTCTGTAATTTTCGCATTTCCTTTTGATGCCGTAACACTGTTAATTACCACGTCAGGTTTTAATTTGAGAATGGTTTCCATATTAAGGTCATCAAAACTTCCTGCATTTGGTAAATCCTTAAAATTCGGGTACATCTTTACGAACATAGGAAACATGTTCATTGATGACATTGTTACCACCGTTTTCGGACTGCCCATTATGACAATTTCCTGAGCCACTCCGCCCTGGCAGGCAACTACAATTCGCTCAATATCTGTTGGAATAGTTATTTCATTGCCACCCATATCGGTGAGTGTCCGTGTCGTTGCATCGCCAGCTACTTGAGTAAATGTGATTAATCCAATAAAAAGGAAAAGTAACAAAATAGTAGAATAAGATTTCATATTCATACATACCACATCCGGATGAACTTTAGGCTCATCCTGTTTGTACAAAATTAACACACTATCTAATTAACTTATTCATTTAATTAACGATAGAAAGTATATCTGATCTATTATGAGCGAATGTTGGTCATATAATACATACATAAAAAAGTAAAAAAAATTGAATATACCGGATTCAGAATGCAGGGTTTTTTGCTTCAAGTATCTCACTGATCTCATCATCAGATAATTCTACACCATAAAAATCACTGAAAAATTCTTTTGTTTCTTTTACCATATCGATATCGCTAAATGTTTCCGGATAAAGGGTCTTTGCAAGCCATAAGAATCCGAGTGGGCTTTCCGGAGAAGGCCGGTCCCACCAGAATCCACCAATCGGAATGTGATACACTTCTCCATTTTTAATCGCTTTTAAACCTGCAAGTTGTGGATCACTATTGATAGTCTCATCAGATACGTATGAACCTTCATTGGCACTTACCACGATTACGTCCGGATCCCACTGTGCAAGTTGTTCTGCATTGATATCTCTGACATCACCAATATCAGCAGCAACATTAATGCCTCCGGCAATGGTAACAAAGGAATCTCCCCACCACTTCTCACCATTTGTATGTAAGGGACTTCCGAGCATGTAATAGACCGTTTTTTTCTTATCTTTTGGGATTTTACTGATTCTTTCGTTTAATAATGCCTTTTTCTCATCCCAATACGAAATGAGATGTTCCGCCCTGACCGGTTCATTGAGAAGATCTCCCATCATTCTGAATTCATTATAGATATTGCTTAAATTCGCCTTCCCTGTATAAACCTGAATTACCGGTATCGAATTTTCCTTAAGTTTTGCATTACCTTTAGATGCAGTTACACTGTTTATCACAACATCAGGATTGAGTTCCATAATGGATTCAATATTGAGTTCATCAAATTTCCCTACATCTGGAACATTTGTGAGATCCGGATACATCTTTAGAAAAGCCGGGAAACTCTGGGGAGGTTGAGCGATTACCTTACTTTCACCATCCATTACTGCAACTTCCTGTGTAGCCCCACCATAACAGGTAATGATAATACGCTGTACATCGGCCGGGATCGTAACATCATTTCCACCCATATCGGTGATGATCTTTGTTGATACCGTCTCCCCACTTACCGGGCAGATACTCATACACCCCAAAATGAGGAATATAACCAGAATAAGAGAATATACATTCTTTTGCATATGATTCACTTCAGGAAGATAGTAATTATCATTCCTGTTGATTATCGCGGTTTACAAATAAAGTTATTTATCTTTTAATTTTATTAACTATAATGAGTATGCTAATTCTTATCATCTTTGAAATTATCCAAAATTTCAGCCGAATAAGATGGGAAACGAGAAGTATCTAACCAGATCTAAATAGTATCTTTTTTTAATTAATAAAATGTACCTCATAACTAAGTTTACTAAAACCAGTAACTTAAGATGAGGAAAGGCATGACTAATAAAGGATTAATAATTGCATTCATTGCAATAATCGCAAGTATTCTGTGTATTTCACCAATGTATGCAGACACTGTCTCTTCTGACCACGTAATATCCGATGATCTTGGTAGAGAACTTTCAATACCGACAGAAATAACCAGTGTTGTCAGCACCGCCCCACCGACTACCATGACATTGTACCTGGTGGCTCCTGAACTTCTTGCAGCGTGGAATTCCAAACCCACTGACCTGAACATGATGTACATGCCGGAGCAGTATCAAAACCTGCCGGTGGTTGGAGGATGGTTTGGAAAAACTGATGGAAATTATGAAACATTCATCAACCTGAATCCGGATATCATCTTTGAAGGACGTACTATTACCGGAGATCCGAAAAATGTCGATGAGGTTGAAGAGCGACAGGTACGGTTTGGTGATATTCCGCTTGTAACTGTTCAGGATACCGCTAACATATCCAAATATTCCGGACCAATTACCTTTATTGGTTCAGTCCTTGGAAAAGAAGAACGGGCAAATGCCCTGAACGCCTATTATAAAGAGGCTCTCAAAACTGTAGAAGAGACCGTATCAACCATCCCGGATGCAGAAAAAGTGAGGGTATTTTATGCTGAAGGACCAGATGGCCTTGCAACCGACCCGAGCGGATCACAACACTCACTTCTAATTGATTATTGTGGGGGCAAAAATGTTGCAGAAACGACCATCACTCCCGGATATGGTATGACGCCGATTTCTCTTGAACAGGTTATGACCTGGAAACCAGATGTTATCATAGCCAGTGATTCATCATTTGCATCATCAGTCCTTGACGATCCCCTCTGGCAGGATATTCCTGCAGTAAAGTCAGAGAAAGTATATGCAGTACCTGCTGCACCATTTTCCTGGTTTGACCGGCCACCGGGAACCAACCAGATTCCTGGACTATACTGGATGCTTCACACCCTGTATCCTGAAAAATACACAACCGACCAACTTCGGGAAAAAGTGTCAGAGTTTTATGAATCGTTTTACGATGTAACCCTGACATCTACAGAGCTTGACGGACTATTAAAAAGAGTTCCTGAATACAAATGAGATAATTGAAGAGCATGGTAGAAAAATCAGCGACGAAAATGGGGGAAAAAGACAGCAAACATTTTTTAACAATTGCAGATACCATCTTTGCTCCTATTTATCCTATTATCGCAGAACAGATCATTAAAAATACCGGTGTATCTTCTGGAACTGCCCTGGAAATCGGATGTGGTCCTGGACATCTGGGCACATCCCTTGCTGCTATTTCAGAATTAACCGTATATGCCCTTGATGTATCGCCTGATATGATCCAGACATGTACCGAGCGGATTACAGAAAAAGGACTTTCAAAGAGAGTAATACCTACAGTTGGAGATGTTTGTGAGATTCCTTTTGATAATGAAACCTTTGATCTCGTTTTCAGCAGGGGATCATGGTTTTTCTGGGAAGACTTATCAAAGGGTCTTAAGGAGATATACCGGGTATTAAAACCCGGAGGAGTCTCTTACGTCGGGGGAGGATTTGGAAATGCTTCTCTTAAAAAAGACATTGTAGAAAAGATGAAAGAGCGGGATCCAGAGTTTGAAAATTCGATAAAAGAAAGATTCATCTCACGTTCTCCTGAAGTGATCTCATCAGCATTACAGAAGGCAGGAGTAAATAAATATTCAATTGTTGATGATGATTCCAGCTTCTGGCTTATGATGGAGCGTACATGACAAAGTGTCTCTATTGTCCGCATCATTGTGACATTTCAGAAGGAAGTACAGGCAGATGTGCCATGTATTCTTCATCCAATAATGAGATAGTAGAGAGATATCCGGACCATTGGCTTGTAGTAACCTCGGTCTCTGTAGAAACCATTCCTTTTGTTCATGGATGGCCAAAGGCAAAAGCCCTTCAGATCAGCACAGTTGGTTGTAATCTTTCCTGTCCGGGATGCGTTTCAGAAATTCTTGCCCGAACTCCTGAAGCAATAGGAACAGGTCTTCGAAAGATAGATGCAGAGACGCTCATCAGACAGGCAAAAGAAGAGGAATGCCTGGGAATTGTCTTTTGTCTGAATGAGCCAACGGTATCTCTCCCGTCTTTTCTCCGGGTAGCAAAACTTGCAAAAGAAAAGGGACTGTTTGTTGCATGTTCATCAAATGGATACTTTTCTGACTATACCCTGAACCTTCTGCTTCCGGTTCTGGATATGGTAAATATTGGATTGAAAGGTATCAATCCGGGAAATCTGAGAGAGTGCGGTATTGTAAATAATCGGATAGTCATGGAAAATATCAAAAAACTCGTGGCAGCAGGAGTTCATGTTGAAGTAGCCCTCATGCATGCCACAGGTTTTGATAATGACCTGATTCAACAGGCAAAGGAAGTTGTTTCTATATCTGACCGGATACCCATTCAGATCATGAGATGCATGGCTTTTGGTGACCTGGGACAGGAATACGAGCCTTCTATTCCTGAATCAGAACACTTATGTGCCAGGATTCATGAATTCACCCCTCATGTTTATCTCCTCAATTCACCCGGAACCTCCTGTCTGGATACAACCTGCCCGGATTGTGGCAGGGTACTTGCAAAACGGGAGATGTATGGTCCGATGGGATGCAGACCTGTATCATTTTCCCATACAAACATGTGTTCATGTGGATATCATCTGCCGATAGCAGGGATAGTATCTTCTGAGCGGTTCGAAGAAGAAGGGATGGATGGAGGGTACAGACCAACGAGGGCGCTTGAATTTATTCAGGGGATCGTTTCCTGTCTTGGTGTGGATGATCCATCATGTGCCCCGAGACTCTGGAGGTCCTTCCTTGCAGAAGGCGGTATTAGTTCCATTCATGACCGGATCCAGAAGATTTCTTCGTATTATGGTATCATAGATGAGGTGGCTGGAATCGTAGACCGGAAAGAGACCGGAGAAGAATTAACCGCGGTTCTCAAAGAGATGACTGCCAGGGTTACCACTGCTGTTTCAGGGGCCGCACGCCCAAGGGTGCTTTATACCATGGGTTATCCGGTTTTTTCACTGAATGGTGGGAGATTTGAGAATCATTTGGTGGAAACAGCAGGAGGAAATCCGGTAAACCGGATGATCCCCAGAACCGGAAAACCGGGAGTAAATATCACTTCCGAAGAATTTTATGCGGTAAACCCTGACTGGATCTGTATATCTGGACTGTTCTCACTTCCGAAAGATGCATGTCTTGCGTATTGTCTCAAAAACGACCTGATTGTTCCGGCTATCGAAAAGAAAAATATTCTGGAGATGCCTGCATCGTGGGATTTTGGCAGTCCACGGTGGATACTGGGACTTATGCTCCTTGCAAAATCTTTTCATCCGGACAGATGCTCATGGGATGTCACATCTGAAGCAGATCGTTTTTACCGGCGTTTTTATGGAGTCCCATTTGAAAAAATCCATCCTACCCGATCGTTTATCAAGGCTTCTGCCCGTTAACATCAAACCATTTGGTTGTCCATTCCAACCAACCGGACTATCATTTTTTAAATAGCGTTCTGTTCAACATCTGTTGTTCTCTGAAGATCGCTATTGTAAGGGAATAGATATCATGAAATCAATCATCAAAATATTAGGAATCATTAGTTTGTTTGCTCTCCTTGTCAGTGGAGTATATGCAGCAGACCAGGCTCCACAGGGTCAGCCACCACAGGACTGTACTGATTATGCAAAGGCCGCAGCAACACTTGGTGTTACTGAAGATGCTCTCAAGTCTGCAATTCATCCGGGACCTGATTTTGCATCAGCTGCAAAAACTCTTGGTGTTACTGAAGATGCTCTTAAGGCAGCAATGGGCAGTGGTGAGAAGGGAATGGACTTTGCATCAGCTGCAAAGACTCTTAGTGTCACTGAAGACGCTCTTAAGGCAGCAATGGGTATGAAAGAGCAGCCGGAAAGAGATTTTGCTGCAATGGCAAATACGCTTGGTGTTGCCGAGGATGCACTGAAAGCAGCAATGGGTGAACAAGGGAACGGTCAGCCAGGTGAAAGACCAGATAATGCAGCAATAGCCGCAAACTTAGGTGTTTCTGAAGAAGCATTAAATGCAGTAATGGGAACACCTGGTGACGGTGGACACTTTGCAGATGCAGCAAAAACACTTGGTGTGTCTGAGGATGCCCTCAAGGCTGCAATAGAAGCATCAAAAACCTGTTAAGTTGTAATTCATTAAACTCCTGAATTAATCAGGATCTTTTTTTCGTCTCTCGGAAGGGTTTTGTCGTATTCATGAAGAAATAAATTCTTTATCCATGAAAACAAGGTATCTATGATCTTGTGTGATTATCTATAAAACACTCTGGACCCAGTTAATCAGGATAGGCATTTTTCGAACCGATTACCAGTTATCAGGGAAAATAACACTGGAAAACCTGAACACCCTTTCCCAGGGTACTCATATCATTACCGGATACCAATATCTGACACCTGTATACCTTATTGAAAAACCTGATGATATTCAGATAAGCGGTATTCTCGATAGCGATGTAATCTGGGTCACATATCCTGAAAAAAATGCACACTATGTCGAAGATTATCTCTCAGCACTTCTTACACTCATTCCTGAAAACCAGTCTTCTGGATCATTTATCATTACGTATTATAGAGACATAAAAAATTATCTTTTTTTAAAATTACGCAAAAATAGATACTCTAATCCGGAATTTTCTGAAATCAAAGAACTTATTGTAGATTAATTAACTAAGTTGATCTAATTTAATTTATTTTTAGATCAAATTAGGTAATTTCTTAAGTTCAAGTTAACATAACATACTCAGATCATAAGATCACTAAATGGTGTGTGTATGAAATTATCTCTGATTCATGTATGTTGTATCCTTCTGACAGGAATCGTATTGCTGACAGGATGTGCAGTAGCCGAAGAAATTACGATTACTGACATTACCGGAACTGATGTTCAGATACCTGCTGATGTGAGCAGGGTTGTTACCGTTGATCCTTTCTCCAGCCAGTTTATTTATGTCATCGGGGCAGATGACCGCCTGGTTGCAACCTGTATCGGACCGGCAAACCGCGAGTTGGTCAATAAAACACAAAAAAGACTTGGTGCATTACCTTCAGCTGGTTGTAAAACTAATGTAAACCTTGAAGAATTAATGAAACTTGAGCCGGAGGTTGTGATTTCTTCTGTTGACTATACCAAGATCAACGATGATATCGAAAGAGTGGGTATTCCAATAGTAAAAATTGATCTTGAACAGGCAGATAACCTTGCAAAAAGTTATGATATAATCGGAAAAGTCTTTGGTAAAGAAGAAGAAGCACAGGAATTCATTGATTATTACAATCAGAAGATGAAATCCATCCAGGAAACCGGAGATTCGATCACCGACACTGATAAAAAGACTATTTACTTTGGTCAGAGGTCCCCTCTCCAGACACTGGGTGATGATTATTATGAAGCAGAAATTGCACGTATCATCGGTTCAGCAAATGTAGCACAGGGATTATCCGGTGGAGATAACACTGTAACCATCGACCAGGTTTATAATTGGGATCCATCTGTAGTAATTCTCCTCCCGTATAATTCAGCAAATGTTGAAGATATTTTATCTGATTCTGCATGGGAATCCCTTCCGGCAGTCCAGGAAAAGCAGGTTTACCAGATGCCAAAGTACCTTATGAGCTGGGAACTTCCGGTTCCGGAATCAATCCTTGGAACGATGTGGCTGCAGAGTATGGTTTATCCGGATGCGGTTACCTTTGATCTTGCAAAAGAAATTCAGGACTTTTACAAGAAATTCTATCGGATTGAACTTTCAGACGAGGATGTCAAGAACCTTCTTCAGGACAAGAGTAAAGTTGTTCTGAATAAACCTTCATCATCATAAATTCCCGATGAAATCTTTTTAAAAAATTTTTTGTATTTTTATTATTCACGAATCCAGTTTTCGTTACAAAATCCTGATAAAATTGAACCCGGGATTATTATAATTCAGAATTCATTCTCCGAACTGACCTGAATCAACCCATTCGTTCTTTAATATTGACCACCAGTCATCAGCAAGACCATTTAGGATATAATCATAGGGTAACCAGCCATACCCTTTTTCTCCCCATTCTTCACTCCAAGAATTCCGGATGAGAATTGCTCCGGTTGTTTCTTTGGAATACACGTTTTTATTTTTTATTTTCATGTTGTCATCATAACCTGCAGCAATGACTGCGTGGCCACCAACCACATCTTCTCCAAACGCCGGATATGGTATTTTTCCGATATTTTCACCCGCTTGATTAGATTGCTGATACGAACTATACACGGTAAATCCAAACATTATCGGGAGTCCGGCAGAGAGATTGGCTTTTATCCTTCTCAGGAGTTCTTCTCCTGCAATCCGGGACGAATCTAATCGGTAATAATTTATGGCCTGATAATTCTGGGCATATGCATAACAAAATGCTGAAGGTTCCTTTTCATAATCTTCAACATTATATGGCCAGAATTTTTCAGGAGGAACTCCGAATAGTGTTAATGCACCCATCGTGCTTCGAAGATATGCTCCCGTGTCTCCGGTTAATTGTAACAGGTTTCTCGTAACTTTATAGAGAAAAAGTCTGGATGCATCAATGTGCTTCCCAAAGGCCCTTTTTTCAAAATATTCTAACATTCCAACGCCGGCATGTGCTGTACACGATCCAATATCCTCCTGATTCTCCACAGGAGGAAACCATTGACGTAAATCAACAGAATTTTCCATTTTTTTCTTAGCTAGGTTCTCCAAACCTACTTGAGATAACATGGATTTTATGGAATCTTTCTGTCCTAGTGCTTTTCGAGTAGGAGAGATTTTATCATAATCCGGCGTATAATCCCTGAAATCGGGGTAATCATGTAACCACCCCATTCCAAATTTATTATTCGGTCCAACCATAACATTTTCCTCATTTCAACAAATTCATTTGAGGACAAAAACCAATTCCTGGAACGAACTTATTGAACAATAAGCCGATTGTAATAGTATACAATAAATATTTGCCATGCATTCAATGCAGGCTATACAAAATAAAACAAACGATAATTATGATTATAAATATTTTTAACGCGAATATATTTGTTTTTTGAATCAAAAATCGATTATTTTATCTTAGTCTATTATCATACTATGCCGGGTTATCTAATATTTGCTGGATTTTGAATATCTATTCAGAAAATAAATAAAAAAATTAATTTTGCTGAACTTTTACAATTTCAGTGACTTGTACCTTGATTCTCTGTTTTAAAGGAGATGCTGGCTTTTTTGCTCCGTTCCAGGAATATCCGGTCATCTCACATTTAACCTGCGTACCTGCAATATTTCGCTCAAGCAGGGTTCCTTTTCCATTATCTTGATTAACCTGGAACTGTTTTACAACTGAATTCCACTCAGCCGGATACAAAGATATCTCGTAGATGTCTTTAACTTTTACCATCTGTCAACTCCTAAAGGTTACATAATAACATGGAACATCATCCCATTTATCTATTCTGTTTTAAATAGAGGGATAACTCACTAAATCTGGTAAAGTAACTTCAATTCTAATCGGAAAAAAGCAATAAATAAAAAATTTAAAAAGAAAGTGGTGGTTAGACCGTTTGTTCCTGATGAATGAGAATTAACCGGTAAACGAAAGGCATGATCGGATTGTATTCTTTTTCCCGGTTCGGGATTATCCCATGGTATTTCTCTGGTCATATCTTAACTTTGCAGGAAGTACTAAACACCACATATTAATTTATACTTTAATGTTATTAAAATTGTTTGACTTGTTTCTCATATTCAAGGGAAATAGAAAGTAAAAAAAATAAATTTAACAAAGTAAATAGGTACACTGAACATGAACGCAATTACTACCCTTTTAGAGAAGGCAAAACAGTTCCATGGAGATATCTGTCCGGGGATTGCTACCGGAACCAGGATGACTATAGCTGCGATGAGAGAACTCGGTATGAACCCTTTAGAGAAAAACCAAAACCTTATCGTTTACGTTGAGATAGACAGGTGTGCAACAGATGCAATCCAGGCAATTACCGGGTGTTCACTCGGGCACCGGACATTAAAGGTTCTAAATTTTGGGAAATTTGCTGCTACATTTGTTGATACACAGAATGGGAAAGCCGTCCGCGTTTCACAACTTCCTAAAAAAGAGGATCAGCCTACGGATATGAATGAACTTCGTGATATGATCCTGAATGCACCAGAAGAACAGATAATCCGGATCCAGGAGGTTTCAGTTCAGATTCCTCCGGAAGATATGCCCGGATTTCCTTCAAGGTCTGTTACATGCTCCAAGTGCAAAGAACAAATTATGGATGGCAGAGATATACAAAAAGGGGAGCTCATACTCTGTAAAAGCTGTTCCGGAGAAGCATATTACTCCAGTTTATAATCCCAAACAATTATGCATTGTAAGGCATTCCTGAATGATATGAGTATACAATGATAAACAATACCTGAACAAGGCCTTATCCATGTGGAGACTCCCGGCTATTTACGCGAGGTATTATCGCCATCGGTGGGGTGAAAGTAACCGATCCGGATCAGCTCATATCTGTAATAATGCAGGGAGGATTAGGATATCATTTCTTTGGAGTTTCGGCGAAAAAGATTCTGATAAGAGAAAAGTAAAGAATGAATAGTTCCTGAATGTAAAAATGACACATACCAATGCAGAAAAAAGCTACCACTTGCTCGCTTCCCACCCGGATTATTTCCGTAGGATTTGTTCCGCTGAAGAGTATGCCAGTCATTTGCTACCGTTTATTCCACGCGGACTGCCGGTATTTCAATCACATGGAGTCGGCCATTCACAAGCAATAATTACGTATATAAATCAATTATTAATCTCTTTTCCACTTCCACTCAAGCAGCAGGAGATATTTCTCCTCTACCTTGCAGCATGGTTCCATGATATTGGTTTTCTCCATCCCCTTTCAATTCATAACAGGGGAAGACACCCGGAAATATCTGAAGATATGATAATGAGAGACCTGTTTCTTTCGGAATTACTCTCTCCAGAAGAGCGGGAAAATCTTGCGGTTATCGTCAGATTTCATGATACTCACTCAGACCTGTTAAAAATAAGAACTTCTTCTACGCTTAAAATCCCTCTTCTTGCAGGATTATTCCGTCTGGCTGATGCAATAGATATCGGAAAAGACCGGTGTCCTCCGGAAGTTTTCTGTCTTATTGAAGATGGTCTTGATGAGCATAGCAGAAGGCACTGGAAGGCTCATCAGAATGTCAAAGGATGTGTTATTGCCTACCCGGAGATTGTGATAACTATTTATGATCCGGAAAATCCATTTTTCCGGAGAAGAATTGTTCCTCATCTGGATGATGACTGTAAAACATCAGGGATTATTTGCAGGAAGTATGGGATATCTCCATTTCAGATTGTGTATCATAGAGATGATGGTACCAAACCAGAGAGTTCATCAATCAGTATAGCGAAAAATCGCTCTTTTGCTTCTGCTTCCATCCAGGGACAATGACCACAATGTTCTAAAAGAATAAACCTGAATTCCGGAATTACCCGGGAAAGAGGACCATTTACCCCTTCAGCAGGATGAGGATCATAGTCTCCATGTATAGCGATAACCGGACATCGGATCTGTTTACAGATCTCAATTAACTTTCCGCTTTCTCTACATTTTGCAGCTTCGTCCCAAATCCTGGCGAATATCTCATGGTTAGAGGAAAGCATGTCACTGTCTCTTCTTAAATCCGGACCCGGATTAAAAATATCGGTTTTACCCATGAACTCTCCAAATTTTTTTAACACCAGGTCTTTTTCAGTGCAGTCCGGATCATTCATACTCCTGATAAGGTCAGAAATCTCTCGTTGTTCTTCAGGTGTAAGGCGATTCATTCGGTTTTGAAAAACGGTGGAGTACTGCTCCTCAAAAGGTCCTGCGGATACCAGGATCAATGAATGTATCTTATAGGGGTAACGGGCTGCAACCATTGCAGAAAGCCAGGCACCCCATGAATATCCTATCAAAATAACCGGCGTATCCGTTTCTTTAACCAGAATTTCTGCTAGTTCCTCGATTTGTCCCTGAATGGTGACCGCTGTCTGCATTGGTTCTAAAATTCCATAATGATGGCTTAAAAATCGAGCCACCGGAGCCATTTCACCCGCTGCCCCTGGCCCGCCATGTATCACTGCTATACGGTAAGGAGAGTCTCCATATTTTCTAACATTCATGATTCATTTGCTCACTGATGAGAATGAGTAATATCTTGAAACAGGTCGAATAAATGATTTCGTAAATTGTATAAATTCCCGGGAAGGCACTGCATAGTGTGTAGGTATTTTGGTGAGATTCCTGCCGGAGAGAAAAGAATCATCGCAGATTTAGTTATAAAAAATGGTCTTTTTAATCAAAATTGGCCCCCCAAATCAGTATTTCAGAAATGATTCGAATGATAGAAGATTAGATTTGGGAAAAACGCAATTAGTTGCATCTGGTAGAAAAGGAGAAATTTTCCCTTGATTCATCAAAAGGAAAAGTATTTGTCAATTTAAAAGAAAATTATGCCGGATTGAAATTATATTCTTTCAATACAGCTTGTCCTTCCTCTGATGTGAGCAGGCCGATGTACTCATCAGCAAGTTCCTCATTCATTGACTCTGAAAGAATACCTGCCTCATAAGTGGCAACCACATTAAGATCATCAGGGATGTCAATGATTTTAATCTTGTCTGCAAGATCTTTTGTCACATCTGAATAATATGTGATTCCTGCATCTGCTTCTCCAAGTGCTACTTTGGTTGTGGCCCCAGCAACATTTGTCTCTTCAGATATGACATTTTCCCTGAAAGCATCTACAAATGCCTGTCCATAATCTGTGCTGTTCAGGGTTTTGTTGAGAACCTGCTCGGTATATCTTCTGACCGGAACTTCTGAAGTCTCACTTACGATCTTCACATCAGGTTTTGCAAGGTCAGCAAGACCGGTAATTCCTGCCGGGTTATCAATTGGAACGATGATTGCAAGTTTATTGGTTGCATAGGGTGTCACTGACTCTGCATCAATCATCTCTTCTTTGAGCAGATTGTCCATGTTCTTTACACTTGCCGGAAGATAGACATCTGCATATGCACCTTCTTTTATCTGGGTTTCAAGGGTCGCTGAACTGTCACAGTTGGCTGTAACACTCACTCCCGGATGAGATTCTTCGAAGATGGTTTCAATGTCTCCAACAACACCGGTCAGTGATGCCGCTGCAAAGATCATAAGTTCTTTCTGCTCAGTTTCTTCGGCAAAAACACAGCCTGCCTGCATAAAGAGCAGGAGAAAAGCCAGACCTACCATGAGGTATGAAATTTTTTTCATAATAGCACTCCAAAACTAAGTATTATAAGATTTCATGTTTTATAAATCACATTATTTAATCTTCATATTAATCATATTAATTAAATAAGATCAAAAATTTGATGTGGAATGTAATTTTTGATCCTGAAAAAACACCCATGAGGCTCCGCCTCATGCTTAACTCATGAAAAACTGTAACCTCCAGTCTCC
>NZ_QGMZ01000034.1 GCF_003173335.1 Methanospirillum stamsii | reverse complement strand
GAATATGAATCATATAGAGAAGAAGGCAAGGTTAAAACCAGGTTTATTCGATATCTCGGTAAAGAGAGTGATGAAAAGAACATCCCATTGCCAAAGAAGTCAGCTCATGTTCAGACCCCTTTATATCCCGAACAATCTAAACAAGCTGGAGATGTAACTGTTTTTTGGAATATCGCTAAAACAGAACTGAATATGCCGACCATCATTGATTCAGTCTGTTGTGGTGATGATAATATTGAAGGGAAATCTCCTGGAAAAATATTGACTGCCTGGGCCATCAATAAAGCCTTACACCCTGAAAGTGCGACGAATCTTGGTGATTGGGTCCGGACTACCGTAATTCCGGATTTATCTGGCTTACCTGGAGATTATTTTACGGATAGTGCATTTTATTCAGCTTTAGATCGTGTATGCTATAAGGATACAACTGCAGATGGGTTTACCGATTTTAGTTCTTTAATTTGTGATGAACTCTACTCATTTTGGAGATTCAATAATCCATTACTTAATGAAGGGACTGAAATTCTTGCATATGATCTGACACCAGTTTTAATTTTTGGAAATGGAGATAATCTGGGAGAAAAAGGATACAATTCGAGACATGTGAACCAGAAACAAATCAATCTCTGTGTTTTGGTATCAAAATTCGATAAAGTACCAGTTTCCTATTTTTTGTTACCAGGAAATTTCAATTCAATGTCTTCGGTCAAAGAATTGCTAGTTCAAATGATAGAGATGTCTTTAGAGCCAGGTACACTAATTTGGGACCGAGGAAATACTTCTGAAGAGTCAATTAGAGATATCGAAGCATTAGGTTGGAATCTTATCTGCGGGGTCCAAAAATTATCTGATGAAGCCATTTCATTAATCAGACAGACCGAGGTAACTTTACATGTCACTAACCGTGTGAAATCTACAAAAAAAAGTGCAATATACGCCACAAGAGCTAATGGTCGTTTATTTGGAAGAGATAATGCCGGAGTTGTATATGTCAATATTGCTAAACAGATGGAGACCTTTGATACTCGAAATGCACTATTAATGGAAATTGATGAGGATTTAACTGAATTATGTGATAATCTAGCAGGTTTAAAAAAACAGGAAATTGAATCTAAAATTGCAGAGATTGCAGGAGAATATCTGAAATTTTTTAAAATATACATAAAAAAAGAGAAAACGAACTATAATTTAAAATGGGAATATAATGAAGAGGAAATTTTTCAGTCAGAGGCATTTGATGGTAAATATATTCTCTATTCTTCAGATACAACTTTAACCTGTCT
>NZ_QGMZ01000033.1 GCF_003173335.1 Methanospirillum stamsii | reverse complement strand
AATGTCGTCTTAGTGTTCCCCAATCTCGGCGGGATCAAATTCCCCAGTTAGGGCGGAATAAATTCCCCAGTGCGGCACCAAGGTTCAGTCACCCGGGTGTCGTTCATGTTAACCGAGGAGGAAAACCTAATGCTCCACGATATAGCACAAGAACAGGAAATAAAACTTGGAAAGGTGAACATCAGTTCCCTCTCACGACAGACAGGTAAAGACCGGAAAACCATTCGCAAGTACCTCAGTTTTCCGCGTTCACATCCCGGTATTTTCAAAAAATCCAAAGCAAGTAAACTTGATTCTTTCAAGGACTATCTACAAAGTCGTATTGAGTCGTATCCCGAATTGAGTTCGGTCCGACTTTTTGAAGAACTGATTGAGAAAGGATATACTGGCGGATACACCATATTGAAAGATTATCTCAGAACAATCCGTCCTAAACGACAGAATCTTCCCGAAATAAGATACGAAACAAAACCAGGAGTTCAGGCCCAGGTTGACTGGGCTGATTGCTATTATGATCTGCCCAATGGAGAGCGGAAAAAAGTAAATTGTTTTTCGATGGTTCTTGGTTATTCCCGAATGAGATACCTTGAATTTACACGATCTACCGATCTCTTTACATTCCTTCTCTGTCACCAACATGCTTTTGAGTATTTTGGAGGGGTCACCCAGGAAATCCTGTATGACAATCTTAAAACCGTCGTACTCAAGAGGAATCCAATTTCTACGAATTCAGAATTTCAACCCGTATTTGCTGATTTCAGAAATCATTACGGGTTTACGGCATACCTCTGCCGACCGTATCGTGCCAAAACCAAAGGGAAAATCGAAAGGACCATCGGGTTTATAAAAAGTAATTTTCTTTATGGCCGAGCATTTTCGTCTATTGAAGACCTCAACACCCAGGCAAAACGCTGGATGGAGAAAGTTAACAATCAAGAACATGGAACAACATTTGAGATCCCTTTAGTCCGGTTTCAGGATGAAAATCTCACCCAAATACAATCAATCCCTCCATATATCGTTAAGCGAAGAGAAGAGCGACAAGTCTCAAAGGACTGTTTTATCTCTATCTTTGGTAACCGGTACTCAGTTCCTTGGAAATATGCCCGCCAAAATGTTACTGTAGAAATTTTTGGAGAACGGGTAATTGTTGAGTCAGATGGTATTCAGATTTGTGAACATCGACTCATTGAAGGTAGACATCAGGTCTCCAGGCAAAAAGAACATTTTGAAGGTCTTCTCAAAGCAGCAAGAGATGAATCGTAT
>NZ_QGMZ01000032.1 GCF_003173335.1 Methanospirillum stamsii | reverse complement strand
TACCTTGCTACATTGGCAGATTTACAATTAATTAGGAGGGAAACTCCGGTATTATCCGGCCCAGACAGCAGGAAAGGGATATATCTTCTCAATGATAATCTTTTTTCATTCTGGTTTCGGTTCGTATATCCTTATCGAAAAGAAATTGAAATGGGAGAATCTAGGTTTGTATATCAAGAATATATAAATCCCCAATTATCACAATATCTAGGGCCAAAGTTTGAGGAAATTATTATAGATATTTTTTATCTTTTTAATGCAAAAAACATTTTTCCGGTTCATTTTAAAGAAATTGGTAGATGGTGGCATAAAGAACAGGAAATTGATATCATAGCCTGTGAACCAAAAACAGATACAATTCTTTTTTGCGAATGCAAATGGCAGGATCAGGTATCTGTCTCTAAAATTGTATTGGCCCTGAAAAAGAAAGCACAATTAGTAAAATGGGGAAGTCCTGAACGAAAAGAGGTATATTGTGTGGTTGGCAGGTCAATTAATCAGGATTATGAAAGTCGGGATGAAATGATTATTGCATATGATCTTGCTGATCTTGAAAAGGTGATTCAATCATGTATCTAATTAAGAATTAATGATGCTTATTGCTGAATTAATCTATGATTTGTATACTCCTGGTCAAGAGTCACGTAGCAATAACAAAAAACCTATTATTTTAAAAGAATACAAGAAATCCATAAGATGGGGGATACTCCGCCATTAGTAGTCATACTTCCAAGCCGGAATAAGAAATACCTTTTTCCCATCGATTATTATTTCATCTTCCTGTTGGAATGTCAGGATAAAACCCTCATTCAGTTCAAAGAAATTCATCGCTTCTAATAGTCCCTTTAATTCCCTCTCTTTATTCCTGCCAGTAACCTCATAACAGACTTGTATTGCTTTAGTTATCTTGGTTTTTTCTTTCACCAGAAAATCGCATTCGCCCTGTTCTCTGAAATAAAAGATTTCTCGATATTTTTTGCGTAATTCGATGAATACAAGGTTTTCAAGTAGTCGACCATAGTCTTCTGAAAATCCGGTTGAATTCGCCCGAATAAATCCATTATCTATGCTATATACTTTTTTGGGATTGATCTGCCTGCTTTTTAGAGAGTAACTATGTCGTGGTAGAGTAAAGATAAGATATGCATCTTCAAGGAATTCCACATAAGATGCAATGGTGGTTACCGATCCGATTGAAGTAAAGGTTTTTTTAAGGTTTGTAAGTGTAAATTCCCGGGATATGTTTCCAAGCAGATAAACCAGAATTTCGGTAATTACACGGGGATTTTTAATAGAATTCCTAAGGAGAATGTCTCTTGAAATAATATCAAGTAACAGATTTTGAAGAATTTCATCCATCCCATTTTTGAGGTATTCCGGAAAACCACCTGACAGTAGATAAGCATGAAAAGAATTCGAAGATTGCTTTTGATTACAATATATCAGATATTCCTGATATGAAAATGGGAACAACTCGATGGGGAGGTTTCTTCCGGTAGTTTCAATGGCGGCTTAGTTTTCCCCAATCTCGGCGGGATCAAATTCCCCAGTTAGGGCGGAATAAATTCCCCAGTGCGGCACCAAGGTTCAGTCACCCGGGTGTCGTTCATGTTAACCGAGGAGGAAAACCTAATGCTCCACGATATAGCACAAGAACAGGAAATAAAACTTGGAAAGGTGAACATCAGTTCCCTCTCACGACAGACAGGTAAAGACCGGAAAACCATTCGTAAGTATCTCAGTTTACCGCGTTCACATCCCGGTATTTTTAAAAAATCCAAAGCAAGTAAACTTGATTCTTTTAAGGAGTATCTACAAAGTCGTATTGAGTCGTATCCCGAATTGAGTTCTGTCCGACTTTTTGAAGAACTGATTGAGAAAGGATATACTGGCGGTTACACTATATTGAAAGATTACCTCCGATCAATCCGTCCTAAACGACAGAATCTTCCCGAAATAAGATACGAAACAAAACCCGGAGTTCAGGCCCAGGTTGACTGGGCTGATTGCTATTATGATCTGCCCAATGGAGAGCGGAAAAAAGTAAATTGTTTTTCGATGGTTCTTAATTATTCCCGAATGAGATACCTTGAATTTACACGATCTACCGATCTCTTTACATTCCTTCTCTGTCACCAACATGCTTTTGAATATTTTGGAGGGGTCACCCAGGAAATCCTGTATGACAATCTTAAAACCGTTGTACTCAAGAGGAATCCAATTTCTACGAATTAAGAATTTCAACCAGTATTTGCTGATTTCAGAAATCATTACGGGTTTACGGCATACCTCTGTCGACCGTATCGTGCCAAAACCAAAGGGAAAATCGAAAGGACCATCGGGTTTATAAAAAGTAATTATATTTATGGCCGAGCGTTTTCGTCTATTGAAGACCTCAACACCCAGGCAAAACACTGGATGGAGAAAGTTAACAATCAAGAACATGGAACAACATTTGAGATCCCTTTAGTCCGGTTTCAGGATGAAAATCTCACCCTAATACAATCAATCCCTCCATATATCGTTAAGCGAAGAGAAGAACGACAAGTCTCAAAGGACTGTTTTATCTCTATCTTTGGTAACCGGTACTCAGTTCCTTGGAAATATGCCCGCCAAAATGTTACTGTAGAAATTTTTGGAGAACGGGTAATTGTTGAGTCAGATGGTATTCAGATTTGTGAACATCGGCTCATTGAAGGTAGACATCAGGTCTCCAGGCAAAAAGAACATTTTGAAGGTCTTCTCAAAGCAGCAAAAGATGAATCGTATGGAAAAATGCCTCCGGTCATCATTTCTAGTAAAAAACCGTTTGAAGATTCTGCTGTAATAAAACGCTCTCTTTCAGAATACGATCAAATTATTGGAGGGAAGTAAATGACAGTACTTCTTCTTGATCAGGTGCATCTTCACCTGACGAATCTGAAATTACTGACAATGGAAACGATCCTTGAACCTACATTAGAACGAGCCATGACTGAAAAGATGACTCCTTTGGAAACAATTGGGTATCTTGCTGAAATGGAATGGAAGAACCGGGTCAGTTCAACTATTTCAACCAGGATGAGATATGCAGGTTTTCCGATTGTGAAGAGGAATGAAAATTTTGATTTCTCGTTTCAACCATCCATCGACGCCACGGTGGTTCGGGATCTCTCAACCCTGAGATTTGTTCAGCAAGCAGAAAATGTCGTATTCCTTGGACCGCCAGGAGTGGGGAAAACGCATCTGGCGATAGGACTTGGTATTGCAGCAATTGAAGCAGGATTTCAGGTCTTATTCATCAATGCCTCTGTTCTGATTGAAAGATTGAAAGAAGCATACCGACAAGATCAGCTTGATAGGTATCTGAAAAAACTGGTCAAACCCAAAGTTCTGATTATCGATGAAATTGGGTATCTCCCATTTGATTCGCAGGCAGCATACTGCTTCTTCCAACTTATTTCCAGGAGATATGAACGGACATCAACCATTTTTATTTCAAACAAGTCATTTGGAGAATGGGGAGAGATTTTTTAGGATCATGTGATTGCAGCGGCGATTCTAGATAGGATACTTCACCATTGTACCCTTGATTCCCGCTGACGCATAACGATAAATCCCCTCATTCTCTTTTAATTCTTCTAACTCCC
>NZ_QGMZ01000031.1 GCF_003173335.1 Methanospirillum stamsii | reverse complement strand
ATGCGCTGACCGGGACTCGAACCCGGGTTTAGGCGTTGGCAACGCCTAGTGATGACCACTACACTATCAACGCATGAAGTGCTCTATAACGTGAGCTTTTTGGATATATAATAATGTCGAAATGATATGTCTCGTATAAGTATGAATAATCATCAGAATAATTGGACAGATTGATATTTCCATGCCACTAACCTCATACGATGATTCCCCTTATGGTAGACTTTACCGGAAGGAAAGTTATCATATTCGGGGGTGGGGCTGTGGGTGCCAGAAAAGCCCGCTATTTTGTAGAAGAAGCTGATGTAACGGTATATAGTCGTTCCTTTCACCCGGATTTCTCCTCGATTCCGGTCAGACAGGAGGTACTGGACCTGAGTCCTGATGCTTATTCAATCTGCCCGCTTATACAGGATTCTGCTCTTGTAATTGCTGCAACATCAGATCCTGACCTGAACAATATCATCCGGGAGGCATCGGAGTCCGTGCATGTATTTTGTAATGTTGCATCAGGTAATCCCGGTGATGTATTCCTCCCGGCAAAAGTAACCGGGAAAAAATTTACTCTTGCTATCAGTACCATTGGATCTGTTCCTGCAGTTTCACGATTGATACGTGAAGAAATGGAGAAAACGTTCCCGGATATGGACGAACTCATTGAGCTTGGTGAATGGATCCGGGAATCGTTCAGTACAGACCATGCCGATCCGATATCCGGTCAATCCATTCTCTATACTGCATTACGTGACCCTGAAACACGAAAAGCCCTTTCAAAAGGACAAATGAACGCAAGGGAATATATCAGGGAGAGGTATGGATCATGAAGGATGCGCTCTTTTCTCCTCTGACCATAACCGGAATCTCTCATCACATCGCCTCGGTAGCTGACATGGAAGCGGTCAGGTTTTTGGATGAAGAGGCATTCCTCTCCCGTGCCGGGGAATGGTTCAAGGGTGTAGTACTTTTACAGACTTGTAACCGGATAGAGGTCATTGTACACGGAAGTGCAGATCTTCTGGTGTCTTTCATGGAGAGTGAAGGAAGGTCGGGCTGGCAGGTGTGGGAAGACACCGCTGCTCTTTCTCACCTTCTGGACCTTGCTGCAGGACTTGATTCCATGGTCATCGGCGAAGACCAAATCCTTGGTCAGCTCAGAAAAGCACTTTCTATCTCTGAAGAACGCTCGGTTGCTGACCCGCTTATCACCCTCTGTATCAATAAAGCAATTCATGCCGGATCAGAAGCCCGGAGTATGAGTGGTATTAACCGGGGTGCAGTATCGATTGGTTCTGCTGCGGTTCTGCTTGCTGAAGAGCAACTGGGATCCCTGAATGGTCGTCACATCCTGGTACTTGGGACCGGTGAGATGGGTGTCCTGGTGACCCAGGCTCTTGCTGCAAAAGATCTCTCTGCGATTTATGTTGCAAACCGCACATTTGACCGTGCACAAATCCTTGCAGAAAAAGTAGAGGGGACAGCAGTTCCGATGACTGACCTGTACCGGTACCTGACTTTGTCTGACGTTGTTATCTGCTGTACTGCTGCTCCCCATCCGGTTATCAGGGCCGATGAACTGAACGAAGCACTAAAGGTTCGTTCATGGCCACTTGACCGGAAAAACCACCCACTTATTATTGTAGACATTGCCCAGCCACGGGATGTTGAGGATTCTGTCCGGACAATTCCGGGAGTATGTCTGTATACTATTGACGATCTCCGGAAAGTAAACGATGATACCTCCCGGTTCAGAAAGGAAGCGGCAGAGAAGGTACGGATGTATCTTGACCAAGAGTTAGTGCAATTTATTCGCCTTTTTAACCGGAAGGCCGCAGATGAGGTGCTTGGAACACTCCACAGCTGGGCTGAACAGATTCGGACCAGGGAGCGTGACAAGGCTCTTTCACGGTTATCCGGATATGATGATCGGTATCATGAGGTAATTGACGACCTGACAAGGGTAATTACCCGGAAACTCCTGACCGATGTAACCTTAAGTATTCGTGCCTGTGCAGAACGTGGAGAGATGCAACTCGCAGAGGAACTGGTTGGTGCAATAACCAGAGGAGAAATGATATGTTCCCGCAAGTTCGATTAAGAAGACTTCGCAGAAGAAAAATAATCCCCCTTCTTGAAGAAACCCGGATCTCGAATCATGATCTCATCGCTCCCTTGTTTTTTGACGAAGGGGCAGAAGAAGCCGTGCCAATACAGGCAATGCCCGGACAATTCCGATGGCCGGTCAGGAAGGCCGGAGATGTTGTAACCCGGTTATATAATGCAGGTATTCGTGCAGTGTTATTATTTGGAATCCCAAAAGAAAAGGACGCAGAAGGTTCCGGGGCTTTTGCATCAGACGGGGTAGTCCAGCAGGTAACCAGGGAGATGAAGTCCATCTGTCCGGATATGGTTATCATCACCGACCTTTGTGCCTGTGAATACACGGATCATGGTCATTGCGGGGTTATCGGTGAGTCGTGTGATGGCCCGTGTCTCTTAAATGATCCCTCACTTGAGATGATGCAGCGGATAGCCGTGTCACAAGCAGAGGCAGGGGCAGATATTGTCGCTCCCTCCTGTATGCTTGACGGTATGGTCTCATCAATCCGGGAGGCGCTGGATGACTACGGACACCAGGATGTTTTGATAATGTCCTACTCCTCGAAATTTGCTTCGTCACTCTATGGACCCTTCAGGGAAGCAGCAGGTTCGGGATATTCTTTTGGAGACCGGACCGGGTACCAGGCTCCGGTACCTAACAGGCGGGAAGCATACAGGGAATCTGAGCTTGACGCTGCAGAAGGAGCAGACATCCTCATGGTAAAACCTGCTGGATGGTTTGGGGATATTATTACCGATATCAAACAACTCGGGCTTCCGGTTGCAGCATACCAGGTCTCCGGAGAATACTCCATGATCCGTGCTGCAGCACAAAATGGATGGCTTGATGAAAAAAGAGTGGTGATAGAGAGTCTGATCTCACTAAAACGTGCTGGTGCAGACCTGATAATCACGTATTTTGCCGAAGAGGTATGCAGGTGGATTCATGAACAGTAGTGAATATTTCAAAAAAGCCAGGGAGATAATGCCCGGGGGAGTGTCAAGTCCGGTCAGGGCAATTCAGCCATATCCCTTTTACACGATGAAAGGTGAGGGGTCGCGATTATTTACCGCAGACGGGGAGAGTCTTCTTGATTGCTGTGGTGCATATGGTCCGCTTATCCTGGGCCATGCCTGTCCTCCTGTTAAGGATGCTATCCGAAAAGCCCTGGATAATGGATGGCTTTACGGGACCCCGACACCGGCAGAAATTGACCTTGCAGAAATCCTGATTGCAGATTTCCCATCGATTGAAATGGTCCGGTTTGTTACCACCGGGTCAGAAGCGACCATGGCTGCCATCAGGCTTGCGAGAGCGTATACGAAAAAACCTGATATCGTAAAGATTGAGGGTGGTTTTCACGGGGCACATGACGGGGTGCTTGTCCAGGCAGGTTCCGGGTGTACAACTCTCGGTCAGCCGGATTCGGCAGGAATACCTGCAGATGTGGTAAAGCATACCCGTCAGGTTCCCTATAATGATCCGGAATCTCTGGTTAGTGTCTTAGAAAAAAACCCGGACAGCATTGCAGCAATGATCATGGAACCGGTCATGGGTAATATCGGCCCTATCCTTCCAAAGATTGGGTATCTGCAGGAAGTCAGGAAGATAACTGCCGAACATGATGTGCTCCTTATCTTTGATGAGGTCATCTCCGGATACCGGGTGGGTATCGGCGGAGCACAACAGTATTATAATGTAACTCCGGACATCACCACTCTTGGGAAGATAATAGGAGGAGGGCTGCCACTCTCTGCATTTGGTGGGAAAAGAGAGATAATGGAACTTATTGCACCTGCTGGTCCGGTGTATCAGGCAGGAACATTCTCCGGAAATCCGTTAAGTCTTGCAGCAGGTGTTGCTGCACTTTCACATATTCATGAAATGCCTGGAATGTACAGTGCCCTGGATGCAGCAACCTCCCGGATTGGTGAGGCCTGTCAGGATAAAGGCGGCTCATTTGTGAAACTAGGCTCCATGTTCAAGTTCTTCTTCCGCTCCTCCCCGCCGGAAAACTATTCACAGGCGAAGGAGTCAGATACCATAATATTCCGGGCTTTCTGGGAGAAGATGCTTGCAAAGAAGATCTTTTTGCCCCCGTCACAGTTTGAAACCAACTTCCTCTCTCTGGCTCATTCGGATTCTGATGTTGAATACCTCTCTTCAGCGTATGCATCATGCCTCTCCGTGTAGGTACCCGGGCCTCCAGGCTGGCACGTGCCCAGGCTGAAAAGGTCTGCAGGCTGCTGGAAGATCTGGGAGAAGAGACCGAGATAGTGTTTATCTCAACGGCAGGGGATGAAAAGACCGGTGTTCCACTTCATGAGATAGGTGGTCAGGGTGTGTTTGTACGGGCCCTTGATGATGCATTAACTGCAGGAACCATAGACCTTGCCGTTCATTCCATGAAGGATATTCCGGCCGTTCGACCTGATGGTCTTGTCACCTCCGCAATATTACCCAGGGATTCACCTGCTGATTTTCTTGTGACTGATAAGGAATTATCTGATATACGCTCCATCGGGACATCAAGTACCAGGAGAACTGCTCAATTTCGTCGTGGTTTTCCTCACATCTCTCTCGGTCCGCTCAGGGGAAATGTAGATACTCGTCTTGCAAAACTTCGAAACGGTGATTATGATGGTATTGTGCTTGCTGAAGCAGGTCTTGAGCGGCTTTCCATGACCCTTGACGGGCACCGGATGGATCCCCGTATTCATGTCCCTTCACCAAACCAGGGAACCATTGCCGTGGTAACCCGTATGGATCCATCAATAACTAAAATCATGGAGAAACTCGATGATCCGGTGACCCGAATCGATACCATGCTTGAAAGACGGGTGATGGAAGAGATAGGAGGAGGATGCTTTACTCCTCTCGGGGTCTACTGCAAAGACCGCTACATGATAACCGAGGTGATGTCTCTTGAAGGAGACCGGGAATTCAGGCTTGAACGATTAGTATCTGATTTACAGGATGCCGAAATGTTCGGGCAGGAAGTCCGGGAAAAAGCAGGAGATCTAATCAGGGAAGCATTTTCCAGACTGGGGATTACACATGGACAATAAAAAAGGAATAGTTTACCTGGTTGGTTCAGGTCCTGGAGGGATATCTCTGATGACCCACCGAGCCAGGGAAGTAATTGATAATGCACAGGTCATCCTGTATGATCAGCTGCCAGGAGAAGAGATTCTCGCAAGTCTTCCGGACCATGCGGAAAAGATAGATGTTGGAAAATATGGTGACCATCATGTCCGGGAACAGGATGAGATAGAACAACTGATGGTCAGGTATGCTGAACAGGGCCTTCGTGTTGTCAGATTAAAAGGCGGAGATCCTTTTCTATTTGGAAGAGGCGGCGAAGAACTTGAGATTTGCAGAGCGCATAATGTTCAGGTGGAGGTGGTTCCGGGTATCACCAGTGCGATTGCCGTTCCTGCATCGGTCGGAATACCGGTAACACACAGAAAACATGCATCTCAAGTAACAATAATAACCGGAAATGAAGATCCTGCCAAGAAAGAGTCCGCAATTGACTGGGAATGGCTGGCAAAAACCACCGGGACCATTGTGATTTTAATGGGTGTTAAAAACCTCGGAAAAATTGCAGATGTCCTTGTCCAAAACGGAATGAACCCTGAAACACCTGTTGCAATCATTGAACGGGGTCTTCGTCCTGACCAACGGGAGACTATCGGAACACTGAGAACCATTCATACTCTCTCTCTTGAAAGAGAGGTGCGCCCTCCGGCGGTTATCGTGATTGGTGGCGTGGTCTCCCTGTATACAGGTGAGCACATCATATCCCGATAATCATTTTATGAGAGTTTATGAGAAAAAACCCTCCGGCGCCAATAGAATGCCGGTTAGTAGTGACTTTTCCTTTTTGTAAAAAACATTGTACTTTCGATATTTCAAGACAACAAGCCTTATAAGGTCACATATGAGAGTATGTTTCATCACAAGGCATGAAGCCTTGAGGAGTGGAATGATGAAAAACTTCTGGAAAATTGGCATTACATGCCTGATGCTCATTGTATGTGCTCTGGTGGCAATTCCGGCATCTGCGGAAGATGTGAGTGTCCTTAGCGAACAACAGGCCTCTATGTGGCAGGGTAAGACTTCACAGGTGTATGAAGTCACTCTGAACTGTCCGGGAACTGCAACAGTTACCTCCAGTTATGGAGCACAGTTTGATCTGTATGCAAAGAAGAAATGGGGATATGGTTCATGCCCCACTGCAAACTCAATTCTGTATAATTATGACCGGGTCGCACGTGGATACAGCGGAACTGCATCCATGACTCTTGAAGCCGGAACCTGGTGCCTGGTTGTCAACTGTGCAGCAGGAAGCGGATCGTATTCACTTCGGGTAACCTCGAACTGTCCGTATCCGACTCCATATCCAACACCATATCCAACACCTTATCCGACACCCTGTGGTGTTTACAAGTCTGACACCCGGACTGGTGACCTGATTCAGGGTCAAGCCGCAGTATATGGATACTATGTTATGCCTGATGATCCACGTTCTAAAATGGAATGGAGATTATCATCGTCGAGTTCAGGTGGAAGCACTCCGATAATTGTTGCTTCTGCCGGTCAATCAGTAGAGGCAAGCTCTTATGGCGGAAGTAGTTCCTTTGACCTGTATGTTTTCAAGGACTGTAATCCGAAGAATTCCTACTGTAACACCCGGTACTATTCCTACGGGCCGAATGCATATGTTTCCGTCAATAATCCTTCAAGCGGTTCATACTACTATGTCATGATTTATGCAAGAAGTGGCAGTGGTACATACAACCTGAATTATAGCGGGTACAAGTGCTTTGGTAGTGGAGGAAGCACACCAATCATCGTCGCATCTGCAGGGATGGATGCTGCAATGTCTACCGCTTCTGTCTCATCTGAAGACACAGCAGCCGGATCAGAAGTTTCTGCACCAACTGCAGAAATTGTGATCTCGGAAGGATCGTGAGCTGCTAATTTCCGGAAACCTTTTTTTTTTGTTCCGGATTATCGGAACATGATCGTAGAAAACTTTAATCATATTTCATAAGATAGTAACAAGCAGAACAAGGCACAGGCCTTGGGGAGTGATATTATGCGAAAATTACAGAATATTGGAATAGCCTGTCTTGTATTGGTTATTTGTGCCCTGATTGCCTCATCAGTCAGTGCATTCACGACTGACTTTCCCAAGTCGTACATGCTCTGGCAGGGGTCTGCAGCCATGCATGAAATCGGGGTCTATGGGAATTGTGGTACCCAGATCACTGTTCAGTCTCCGTATGGAGCGTCATTTGATCTTTACGCGATGAAAAATTACGGGTCTGTGGGGACATGCCCGTCTAACGACTATATCATGAGTCATTATGACAAGTATGCATATAGCAGTGGATCGGGGGGAAGTGCAACGTTATATCTGGACCAGGGGCTCTGGTGTGTGGTCGTGTATGCACGATCCGGAAGTGGAACTGCATATGTGACGGCAGATAGTAATTGCTTTCCCGGACCCTCTCCGACCGTAGTTCCTCCACCCTATCCCGGTCCATGCAGCCCATATAAGACTGTAGATCGTTCCGGGTACCTCTATGCAGGTCAGGCTGCAGTATATGGGTATTACATCCCGACTGATGGAAGATCACAGATTGAATGGACTCTGACCGGTTCATCTGGTGGAAACACTCCGATCATTGTTTCATCCATGGGCAGTCAGGTCTTTACCGGTGGTTCCTGGTATAATCCCAATTTCGACATCTATATCTTTAAGGACTGTAATCCCCAGTATTCATACTGTTACACGAATTACTATGCAAACGGACCAAATGCTTACGTGTCAGTTGCCAATCCACAGCGGGGTTCAACCTATTATGTGATGGTTTATGCACGCTGCGGTAGTGGAACGTATAATCTGCGGATGAACAGTTACAAGTGCTATGGCGACACTCCGATCATTGTCGCATCTGCACCGGTATATGCTTCATCAACATCAATAACCTATGCAAGTGCAGGGACCGGATCAGGTTCTGATACGGCAGTAACGTCCTCTGTTGCTGCTCCAACAGCAGAATTTGTATCCGTTTCCTCTCAATAATCCTTTTTTCTATTCACGTGTAATTGGTAAGATTCATTACTCTGATTCTCTGATCAAAGAGTTAGAGCTGGATGGGTACGTATGATAAAAGGTAGAAAATCTTTCATTATTCTCGTTGTTATTGTGTTACTCTCATTGCCTTGTCTGGTTAGTGGTGCCTCATCTGAATCATTTTCCAATGCACTCTATGCCGGACAGAATAAAATGTATACTATTGAAGTGCCATGTACGGCAACACTGGAACTTGATGGAAGTATGGGAAGCCTGTTTTCTCTCTATGCAAAGAAGGCATCCAGTACCTGGGTTCCTTCACCTATTCATGTGATAAATTATGCTGATGTCAGTTCAATGGATGCCGCATCTTCACAACAGATGCATCTTGATTCCGGAGAATGGTTCGTCGTTGTAGAATCAAGGACCGGGTTTTCTGAGTTTACCCTTGTTATCAATAAAGAATGCCCGATGACAACCTCTTGTTATGGAAGCCCTTGTTACAACATGGCAGATTGTGTTCCACCTGCGGTGTACCGTGACAATGTTCAGTCCGGATTTTTAAATGCAGGAGAATCAAAGACATTTGCATACCGTCTCACCGGAAACCGTTCATATGTTGAATGGGTTCTTTCAGGTTCCTGTGATATTGGCGCTCCTTTGATGCAGAGTAAATCAGACGTTGATCTTTTCGTTACAAAAAATTGCGGGCCTGATTTTGATTTATATGTCTACTCCGGATGCAATCCGAAGTACCGGCCCTGTATGGCTGTAGCAGCGGATACCGGTATTGGAAGTAATGCCTATGTAGGGATAACCCATCCTGACACTGAAAATCTGTATTATGTAAAGGTGTATGGAAAACGAGGCAGTGCCCAATATACTCTGACTGCCCGTAGTTATCTTACAGAAGACATGAACATTGCCGGTATCAATCCATCAAAGTTTGAAGGATGTATTTCGTCTGACATTAATATCACCGCTCCGGATGACCTAAATATTACGATACCGGTACCTCCGACTGCTTATACCATCAAAGCAGCAGAGATCTAAACTTTTTTTAAAAAAAGGTGTTTATTCGAGAAGATGAACCAGCAGTCCACTCAGGAGTTTTGGTTCAAACCATGTTGATTTCGGAGGCATAATTCCGCCGGCATCAGCAATTGAAAAAACCGTCCTGACGTCTACTGGTTGCATGGCAATTGCCACTGCATATTCACCACTATCCACTTTTGTCATCAGGTCACGAATCGGTCGTGCTCCGCCAAGGTACTGAAGCCGTGGATCTCCCCGCGGATCGGTAATTCCCAGGAAGGGGATAAGCACCTGTTCCTGGAAAACGCTTACATCCAGAGACTGAATCTCATTCATCTTCGGGTTATGTGGTATGACACATTCGTACCAGATTCCCTTCAGATACAAGTGGAAAATATGGTCTCCTTTTCTTCCGATTTTTGGAGTGAGTGTGAACTCTGTTTTGTCTGCATCACCATAAGGTGTTACATGGGCAATGTCAGAAATTTTCTTTAAGAAACTGTCAGGTGTTAAAGGAGCTAAATTTGTGAGCAGTCTGCTGTATCCATGAACTTTAACTTCATCTTCAGCAAAAATTACTCCCAAAACATGATGACTTTCTTCTGGTAATTTTATCCCGTTTTTACTGCGTTTTTCAACGACATTTACCGCTGATTTGCACCGGTGATGACCATCAGCAATGTAAAGAGCCGGAATTGATACAAAAATCTGGCATAATCTCTCAACAATTTCCGGTTCGGTAATGGAAAAAATTTCATGCCTGCTTCCATTTGGTGCAGTAATGATAACATCCGGCTCTTTTTCGTTTGTTGCACTGGTCAGAATCTTTTTAATCTCAACATGACTTCCATGAAGGAGAACAACCGGGCCGGTGTTTGCATTTATGATATCGATATGGTTGGTCCGGTCTTCCTCCTTATCATATCTGGTCAGTTCATGTCTTCTGATTTCACCGCTCTCATATTCACGGGTATCTGCGCAACATGCAATACCTGTGTAGGTTTTATCTCCGTCATGAACCCGGTAGATATACAAAGCAGGATTTTCATCCTGGATGAGGAGCCCTTTGTCTCGGTAATCGTCAAAAATTTTCCGTGAAAGATCGTATACTTCCCTGCTATAGGGATCTTTGTCAGGAAGTAATGCATCAGCCCGACTGATTTTTAAAAAACTGAACGGTTTTTTTCCGATGATCTCTTGTGCTTCTTCAGCATTTACTACATCATACGGTACTGCGGCAATATCTTCTGCCTTTCCAGGGGCAGGTCTTACCGCTTTAAATGGATAGATATGAACCATGTCAGGCACCAGGTGTTCTTACCTATATGCCCTTGTTTCTATATGATAACACTGACAGATCTGTATTGGCATTGATGAGGGAAGACAGTCACCGGATTCGTAAGATGAGTCCGGCAGATATAAATTCGGTTCAGGATATTGAAAGAATCTCTTTTCCTGACCCCTGGGCACGCGAGACTCTTGAGGAGGCCCTCGTAACGTTTTCAGATACGGTATTTGTTGCAGAGAATGCAAAAGGAATATGCGGGTATATTATATGTGGCGTTGAAGACACCGGTGAAGAACGATATGGGCATATCTGCAGTCTGGCTGTAGATCCGGAGAGCAGAAAGCATGGTGTAGGTGCAGCTCTTGTCAGAAGGGCTGAAAACGCAGCCATTATCCAGAAGGCGACTGCCATGCAGCTGGAGGTCCGAGTCTCTAACTCATCAGCGATTTCATTTTACACCCGTCTTGGGTATGAGCCCGTATTTCAGATATGTGGCTATTATTCCAATACCGAAGATGCTATCGTCATGATGAGATGGTTCAGGTATTAAAACACCAAAAACACTAAATTGCCGAATAAGACTTAAATTTAAGTATACTATGAAAAATTTCAGAATAATTATTTTTTATTTACTCATCTCCTGTTTTTTTATCATCATCCCCGGGTTTTCCTTTGCAGACGAACAATCTGCAGATCTTGGGCTGACCAAGATTGAAGTGCAGCCATTTTCAGCACCGGGCGGTCCGTTTTATAGTAGTGTTGAGGTTGTAAATTATGGTCACATAATCTCAATGAGCCGATCGGTACAATTGTACCTCTCTCCTGATGAGGAGATAACGTCTGCAGATTATGAGATTGGTTCAGTGGAGTTTTCATTTATCCGTCCGGGTGAATCAGCTCACCGTGAGCTTCTTGGGTCCATTCCTGAACATATATCACCCGGAACGTATTATGCAGGAGCAATTCTTGGAAAGGGTTTTTCTCTGACTCCTGACCCAAATTCGGGTAATGATGTGATAACCGGTGGGACTGTTACCATTAACCGGACATATTCCCGGCCACAGGAGTGGCTGAATGATAAAATTGCAGATCTCATACTGGATTTATCCAATGACGAACGTACAATTCGTTCCTTAGGTCTTTTAAAGAGAGATAAGGCTCTTGATGTCATTGCCCTTGAACATAGCAGAGATATGGCCGCAAGAAATTTCTTTGATCATACCAATCCGGATGGTGAAGACCCGGCAGACCGGGCTGACCGCCATCACTATCGCCAGTTAAAAAACCTGAAGGACGGGACCTCGTTTTATGGAATCGGGGAAAACATCGTGAAGATCCCTGTTGAAAAGAATGTGTATGGATTTGGGGAGATCATGAATGATGATCCTGACGAAATAGCAAGGGTTGCTGTTGAATCTTTCATGGACAGTCCACCCCATAAAGAAGCACTCTTGCTTCCTGCTCATGAAAAAATCGGAATAGGGGTGGCATTTGACGGGGAATATTATTATGCCACTCAGAATTTTTTCTAAAAACCCTATATTTTAAATGCGTTTACCTGGCTTCGAAGTTCTCCGGAGAGTTCTTCAACTTCAAGAATGGCACTATTTATCTCTTCAACCGAAGCACTCACTGATTCTGTAAGAGCTGATAATTCTTCAATCTGGGAGAGATTATCGGTTGTGAGATTTATTCCCTCTTGTGCAGTATTCACAACATTGGTTGCGATGTTAGCCTGATCCTCAATAGCCCTGACTATCTCTCCCATATCCCTTGTAACTTCAGATGCACCGTCAACCATGATATTTAAAGATTCGATTGTTTTATTTACGCTTTCAACACCGACAGCAATTTCAGAATGAGAGGATCGGATGGCGGTTGAGGTTTTTTCACTGCTATGCTGGATGGCAGTAATTACATCAGCGATATGATCTGTTGCCTTTCTTGCATCAGCAGCCAGGTTTTTCACTTCTCCTGCAACAACTGCAAACCCTCTTCCGGCATCTCCGGCACGGGCTGCTTCTATCGCAGCATTCAGGGCAAGAAGATTGATTTGTCCGGCAATATCATTGATCATCTTAACAATCTTATTGATCTCCCGGATCTGGGCATTTAGTTCATCGATATCCTCAACACTCTCCTGTGCTATCTGCATCACAAGCCCCATTTTATTATTTGCTTCATTTCCAAGCGTTTGAGCTTCACTACCGCGGGTTGCAACATCCCTCGCATGCCTGAGGACTTCCTGGCTTGTACTGGTTATTTCTTCATTTGAAGCTGAAAGGGTGGATATCTGGTTTGTGATGTCTTCCATATGTTCAATCAGATTCTTCCCGATATCAGAAGACTGCATGGTGGTTTTTGCTACCTGTTGTGTTGCTGTTGCAATATCTGAAGAGCCTTTACTGATTTCGGTCATATTTTCTGATACACTGGCTGAAACCCTGCTCACTTCCAGAAGCGCTTTTCGTAACTCTTCAATCGTTTTGTTTGCATTTTCTTTAACGGCAAGAAGGGGATCATTCTCCCGTTTGGTAATTTGCGTAGTCAAATCTCCCCGTGAAACCAAAGCAAAGGCATCTCCGATATCCTGGGCAGCCACATCAAGGAAACCGGCATGTTCTTCAGCTTCCTTAATCATTCGTTCTATTTCTCGTTCTTTCTTGATTTCATTCGTTTTGTCCTTGTAGGTGGACATGATACTGATGACGTCATGATGCTTGTCCAGAAGAGGGATGATATCCTGTTCAATATGATGAACACCTGCAGGGAACTCAACGATAAGTTGTCCGGTGACTGCTTTTTTTGTTTTCAGTGCTTCTTTTAATCCCGAACCGGTTTTTTCCAGGACTTTGAAATCATTTGCCCGCATTGAGAGTAACTGACCTTCGGTATACCCGCTCATCTCAAGAAAAGATGCATTTACTTTCAGAATTTTAAGTTTCAGATCCATCAGGAGCAGAGGCAGCGGGTTCTGATTGATCATGGTCATTTCCTGCTGCTGAAGTTCTTTTATCGTCTCTAACTGATCCTGCATCTCACGTTCGGTTTTTTTACGTTCGGTGATATCCCTGAAGGTTGCCTGGATACGTGGACCTTCAGGCAGATCCAGTAAGGTGAGTGTCATCTCCGCGTCAAATCCGGAGCCATCAAACCGGTTTAATTCACACTCCAAATCCTGTGATATCCCTTTGGATGCAGAAGAAAAAGCCCGGCTGAAGAAAGTGTGTGAATTTGTTCCGTTTGGTTGTGTTTCCGGGGCCAGAGCGTAGATGGATTTGCTAATTATTGTGTCCTGACCAGGAACCCTGAAGATCTGATAGGTTGTTTTGTTGCACTCTATGAGCACATCATTGTCAAAAAGTGTAATTGCATCATATGATGAATCAATCATGGCATGGAACTTTATGGCTTCAGTTCTTTGAAGGTCTTCGATTTCCCTTCTTTTTATCCTGTTTTCCGCCTCACGAATCTCTCTCTCAATTACCGGAAGCAGGGGTTGGAGGTTACCCTTAAACACATAATCATGAGCACCCAGTTTCATCAGGGTAACTGCAGTATCTTCTCCGATTTCTCCGGATACAACAATGAAAGGATAATCCAGATTACGTTTACGATAATCCTGAATAACATCTACTCCGGTAAAACCGGGAAGACTGTAGTCACATAATAATACATCCCATGATTCCTTGTCAAGAGCTGAGCGTATCTCTTCTAATGTATCTACGCGTTTTAATTGAGGTTCATATCCTCCTTTTTTTAATTCATGAATAACGAGAAATGCATGATCCTCATTATCTTCAACAAATAGCACTTTTAGCGGTTTTCCTACCATATTTCATCCCTGTCCAGAGCATTCACAAAAATTTCAGATAATAATCCTTTTGCGGTAAAGGTGAAAAGGATTCCTTCTTGATTTTTTCACCTGAATGGTAAAGTATGCCGCAGGTGAAGTTTGATGGTTGGATTTACCTAGAATTTTTTGCGCGTATATGTATTGATTTATAAAAAATAAGGCTGTTTGAGATAATATAATGTTTTCCATATATCGGACAACAAATTTAAAAATCTCTCTTCTGTACAGGTAATTAATCAATAATATGAGTTGAAGATTTGATTATTTCCTCTTAAAATGTTTGTTTCCATACATTCAGATTTTCATTGACGAATCGTAATTTTCAGATGTTCTGTGCCTTATTCGAGAAAAGAATACAAAAAATATATATGCTGTTCTTAAAATAAAGAAATATCGTCAGGGAAGTTGTGAGAATATATCAGGCATGAGATTTCCGGGGGGTTTTGTTCAGCACATAAAGGCAGGTGTTATTCTCCTGCATTTCCACATTCCCTGATTATTTTATCTCCTTTGTTTTTCAATCGTTTTTGATTCCAAAAGTTCAAACCTTCAAAGATTGTACTACTCATCAGGTATGGTTGTTGAGATTCTTGAGTTTGATCTTGGAGGAGAATCATATGCCATGGATATTGGAATCGCAAGGGAGATTGTTGAGATGCTACCTATTACCCCGATTCCACGTGCTCCTTCTCATGTTACCGGTCTTCTAAATCTCCGTGGTGAAATCACTACAATTATCAATCTGCATCATCTTTTGGGAATATCTCCTGCGAAGGAACGGGAAGAACAGAAGATAATGGTATTAATTCCGGATGCTTTTGAAAATACCAGTGTTGGTGTCATCGTTGATGAAGTCCACAGTGTTCTGACCATAGATGAAAAGAATATTGATACGAATATAAGGGGAGTGGATGAACAACTCACTGATTATGTTCAGGGTATCATTAAACTTGGAGAAGATGATTCACTTAAAACAGAAGATGAATCAGTGACGCATGAATCAGAAAAAAGACTTATTATCTGGGTTGATGTTAAAAAGATTTTAACCGGGACAATTGAGTCCTCTTCATCCCAAAAAGAATAATTTTTATTTTTTAATAATATCAGGTGGTTGGGAGGGTTACATACCCATTCCCATATCGCCCATTCCACCCATACCGCCCATGCCTCCCATTCCGCCTGGTGGCATATCCGGAGCGGCTGACTTGGCTGATGCGATAATGTCGTCGATACGCAGGATCATAACTGCGGCTTCTGCGGCACTTGCAATTGCCTGTGTCTTTACACGCAGTGGTTCGACAACTCCTTCCTTGTACATGTCTGCCGGTTTTGCTTCAAAGACATTCAGACCGACTGTCTTCTGACCTTTTTCGTGGGCTGCACGAAGTTCAACAAGCATGTCGATCGGGTCAAGACCTGCATTCTCTGCAAGAGTCCGGGGAATAATCTCGAGTGCTGCTGCAAATGATTCGATAGCGAGCTGGGCACGTCCACCGACACTTGCTGCGTATTCACGAAGGCGTAAAGACAGCTCTGTCTCCGGAGCTCCTCCACCTGCTACACACTTCTTGTCTTCGAGGACAACACCGACAACACGGATTGCATCTTCGAATGCCCTGTCAAGTTCTGCAACAACATGCTCGGTTCCTCCACGGACGATGATGGAGACTGCTTTTGGGTTCTTGCATTCTTCGACAAAGATCATCTCTTCGCCGGAGATCTTCCGCTCTTCAACAATTCCTGCATATCCAAGTTCTGAACCCTGGATTGCATCGATGCTGGAGATGATGGATGCACCGGTTGCACGGTTCAGTTTTTCCATGTCGGATTTCTTGACACGGCGGACTGCAAGAACGCCTGCCTTTGCAAGATAGTGCTGAGCAATGTCGTCAATACCCTTCTGACAGAAGACAACCTTTGCACCACTCTTGATAACCTTGTCGACGATGGACTTTATCATCCGTTCTTCTTCGTCAAGGAATGCCTGGAGCTGGTCTGGGCTTGTAATATTGATCTCTGCGTCAACTTCGGTTTTCTTGAACTCGATAGCTGCGTTGAGGAGCATTATTTTTGCTTTGGTAACCTTTTCAGGCATACCCGGGTGTACACGTTCCTTGTCGATGACCATTCCAAGAATGATCTCGGAATCTTCGATTGACCCACCGACTTTCTTTTCAATCTTGATATTCTCAGTGTCAACCGAGCCATCAGTCTCGGCAACCATGGTGACTGCCTTGACTACAAGGTCACAAAGGCTTTCCTTTGCTGCTTCTGCGCCCTTTCCGGTCATTGCGGTCTCGGCGATTTTCTTCAGAATCTTTGTATCTTTTGCCTTGACGTCGATTGCAATGATCTTCAGCAGTTCCTGTGCCTTCTCTGCTGCCATCCGGTATCCGTGTGCGATAACCGTCGGGTGAACATCCTGTTCAAGGAGTTCTTCAGAGCGTTTCAGGAGTTCTCCGGCAATAACTACAGCGGTAGTGGTTCCGTCACCGACCTCGTCATCCTGGGTCTTTGCGACTTCCACCATCATTTTGGCAGCCGGGTGTTCAATGTCCATCTCTTTGAGGATGGTAACTCCGTCATTGGTAATTACAACATCACCAATGGTATCTACCAGCATCTTGTCCATGCCCTTTGGTCCGAGAGTAGTCCGGACTGCATTGGCAACGGCCTTAGCTGCGGCGATGTTCATGCCCTGTGCATCGCGCCCGCGTGTACGGGAACTTCCTTCTTTAAGGATAAGAATTGGCTGTCCTCCAAGTTGTGTCGCCATAAAATATCACCACGTTGTAGGATAAGGTTGTTTAGTGGTTCTATATAAAAATATCAGTTTAATATCAGGTTGATGAGGTCATCAGGTTCATCAAGAGAAAGAAGGGAATCTTCGCTGATCATAAGTGTACGTCCGATTCTGCGTTGTCTTTGATCATCGGTCATAATGCACATGGCATGTGTCCGCGTCACCTGGGAAATATTGCCGATGATCCCTGCACGTCGTGACAATTTCTGGGATGAACCATATCCGGTAAGAATTGTATGCGAATCATATCTGACCAGTGCCTGAAAGGGAGCACGATACATCGGCTGGATATCCATTCCCATCTCCTCAATAACAGCTCTGATAGGAATCTCATCTGGTTTTTTTGCCGGTTCCTCAAAATGAGAATTATACTGGATAAGGTCTATTGGTTCGACCACGCCGGAATCAAAGGTTTCCTCGATTCGAAGAGCAATCTCAATGGTGGTTCCCATTCCGGCTTCGTATTTAGCAACGGTTCTGCGGGAGACACCCAGAATCTGCCCGAGGTCTCCCAGTGAAAGACTGGAGTTTTCTCTGAGTTCCCGAAGTCTTTCCCCGCTGATATTAACATATAAACCACCCGGCGAGGCATAAATCAGGGGAGGTGAACCTTCTACAAAATAGTCGTGAAGGGTTGGATAATTTATTGCAAAAATACCATACCGTACATAAACTGCGCCACGTTCAAGTTCAGCATCACGAGCTCTTTCACCGACAATGAGTGGTGAACCGGAGAGATTTCGTGCTATCCTGTCAAGATCACGGGCATTCTCTTCGCTGATACTGTCAATGTGCGAAATAACCTTAAGGACAAGGATCTGATCTCCATTACTTGCAATAATGTCGAAACTCTTAGGTCTCATTGCAAAAAGCTCGGACACTTCGTATCCGGCCATAATCATCACACTGATGACATTACGGAGCAGACGATCCTGGGACATTTACCGTTTATGATACTTGTATTATTCCTGTACATAAGCAATCCGGTGCGCAGTTGAATAAAACGGTCAAACCTGAAGAATGAATAATATGAATATTCAACGCAACGCTGCTCGGAAAACGATGTTATGAGTGATGTTCTTTTTTATCTCGGTCTTGATGATACTGATGCTCCTGAGGGTATGTGCACAACATGGCTTGGTACTTTACTCGCACAAACATTGCAGAAATCCGGGATGAGGGTTTTAGAGTCGCGACTGGTACGCCTCAATCCGACAATTCCCTATAAGACTCGCGGAAATGCTGCGATTTGTCTGCAAATCAAAGGAGATCCCGCTTATGCTTTCATGGTAGCATGTGAGATGGTAAGCTCCCATGCGGTCCTGTCCTGTCAGAATACTCATCCTGGAATTGTGGTATCGTTAAGAAAACCCCCTTCAGATTTTTATTTAAAAGCAGTAACTGATATCTGTTCAATCGAGGAAGCGAAGAGAATAATCTCCGAATATGCTTTGTACCATCAGGAGTACAAACTCGGTCGTGGTCTTATCGGAGCTACTGCAGCAATATGTAGTGAGTTTTCTGATTTCACCTGGGAATTCCTGGCGTACAGAAAAAGAGATCGGTTTTTAGTTCCCAGAATATTTGATGCCGATAGTTTTTTCTTATCCGAAGAACTCACTTCACCTAAAACCTGGGATACCTGGGATTATGATGAAGCCCGTCCGGTCTGTATCCCTCACAGTCCGGATCCTGTTTTATATGGGATTCGTGGAGATTCTCCATTCTCCGTTGCTCATGCCGCTTCTGTGATTAATTCAGAACCATATGATTTATTCCATATTTGGAAGACAAATCAGGGCACCGATGCTCATCTGGTCTTATTCACCGGAGACAATCTTCATGAGGGTGTTTCGTATTTTATGAAGGGAACGGTTCTTGAAGATCCGGTTACAAAGGAAGGTGGTCATGTATCGTTCCGTCTCCAGGTTGAATCATCCACAATACTGTGTATGGCGTTCGAGCCCACCAAGAAGTTCAGGGATTATGTCCGGTTGCTAAGGAAAGGAGATGTAATCCTTGCAGCCGGAAGTTTTCTTAGGGATACCCTGAACCTTGAGAAGTTTTTTCTGTATTCAGCAGAACCTTACGCGATTAAAAAAGTCCCGGTCTGTCCGGTCTGCAATAAAAGGATGACCAGTGCCGGGTCAGGGAAGGGATATAAATGTCGATCCTGTGGTCATCGGGAACGTACCTATGAGAATGAGTATCAGGACCGGGCAATCAGTCAGGGGTGGTATGAAGTTCCCCCTGGTTCAAGGAGGCATCTTTCAAGGCCCCTGAAACGAGGATTTGTTTCGCCTGACCTCTGACTATGATACATCAGATACTTGGTATTTGAGCGCATATTATAAGGGGTATGGAATGTGAAGTGCCGGTAAAGCAGGTGCATCTGAAACCTGGTATGACGGTTGAAAACCTGATACAGGTGATGGAACAGGCAGGCGCATATAATGGCGGGGCTCTGACCCGTGCTGTGCAGATAACCGGTACGATGTTCGAAAGAAAAGATATGACCCGTTTTTTCGGACTGGCTGGTGCCATGGTTCCGGCAGGCATGGGAGGGATCATCTCAGATTTGATGGATGCAGGATATGTTGATGCTCTCGTCTCAACCGGTGCCAATCTCACTCATGATGTCATCGAGGCAATCGGGTGTCATCATTACCGGGGCACGGAAAAGTGCAATGATGTAGAACTCAGGCATGATGAGATCAACCGTATATATGATGTCTATCTTCCGAATGAGTCTTTTATTCAATTTGAAGAGTTTATGCAGGATGTCCTTTCAAAAATTCCTGATGGCTCAGTTCTCTCAATTTCCGAACTTTTAGAACACATTGGTTCTCATTTAAAAACCGGGATCCTTGCAACTGCTGCCCGGAACAAAATTCCTGTCTTCTGTCCGGCAGTTCAGGATTCAATGATAGGTCTGCAGTTCTGGCTCTACAGGCAGACTCACAAGATTGTTGTTGATGCATTCGCGGATATGAACAGGATTATGGACATCTGTTTTTCAGCAGAAGTTGCCGGAGCATTTCTCATCGGAGGGGGAGTCCCGAAGAATTATATATTGCAGAGTATGCTGATGACTCCGAAAGGGTTTACTTATGCAGTACAGCTTACCGGTGACCGACCTGATCTCGGTGGTCTTTCAGGAGCTACCCTGGATGAAGCCAGGTCATGGGGTAAAGTGGATGAGGATGCAAAGACGGTTACCGTCTATGGGGATGCAACCATCACCCTGCCTCTTATTATCTCTGCAGCACTGGAGAGAATTGTATGACTGAAATAATCCTCGCCCTCGATGTCATGAAAAAAGACAAGGCCGTCTCAATTGTTCAAAAGGCAGCGCCTTATATTGACAAAGTAAAAATCGGGTATCCGCTGGTACTTGCTGAGGGTCTTGGAATTGCAGAAATATTATCTGAATACAAAAAACCCCTGATCGCTGATTTTAAGGTTGCAGATATTCCCAATACCACACGCCTTATTGCAGAGGAGGTCTTTTCCCGCGGGTTTTCTGCTATCATTTGTCATGGATTTGTCGGACATGATTCTGTCCGGGCATGTGTGGAGACCGCTCATGAAAACATGGGAGAGTGCTATGTGGTGACGGAGATGAGTCATCCCGGTGCAGTTGATTTCTTCCATGGCGGGGTTGCTGAACGGATTGCAGAGCTTGTCTGTGAAGCGGGTGCAGATGGAATTATTGCACCAGCTACACGGCCTGAAAGGACCGCAGTTTTGCGCAGTCTTATCGGGAATAAAAAGATCCTCTCACCCGGAGTTGGTGCCCAGGGCGGGGATCCGGATGCAATCGCCGGTATTGTGGATGGAATCATTGTTGGAAGGGCAATTTATGAGTCATCTGATCCGGCAGCAGCAGCACGCCAGTACTCATGTTTCAGGACTGGTATTTGAGGTAATTATTTTTGTTTTCCAATATGCTAAAAGGAATAACGTGAATACCTATGAGTATGAACTGGACTGCTGAACAGCTCAGGATTGCAGATAAATACACCTGCAAAGATGAAATTCCTGAAAATGAACGAAGATATAAATGTCATACCTGTCACCGTATCGTTGATGAGAGTCCATGCCCGGTCTGTGGCGATGTGAATCCTGAAATCATGTGCCCGCTTGATAATTGCGATTGTTCTCATGAGATTACCGGGACTATTGAATACTGCCCATTGTGTGGCGAGCCGGTATGCCCGGAGTGCGGTTGTCATGATGTTGTCCAGATTAGCCGTGTTACGGGATATCTTCAGGATGTTTCCGGATGGAATGCAGGGAAACAACAGGAATTAAAAGATCGTCAGCGTTATAGTGTGGCATGAGGTATTACCTCAAATCTTCTTCCCTGGTAATCAGGGGATCATTTCGGGCTTTAAGTTCCGGTCATGATGGTGGTATCCGGAATTGTACAACTCTTTTAAATCACCAGGTGAAACCGGGATTTTCCGAAAGTCCGGATTTCCTTATTGAAAATCTGGTTATGTCATTAGGCCTCTTAAAGAAGGATTCTGTATGTCTTCTCACCGCGGTGTCGATGAATAATTTATGTATTCTCTCTATTGATCCGGTTACCGTCTTCATCACCGCTGGGATCACTCATCCTGACCCGGGATCCTCCTTATCTGATAATAAAAACCCGGAGGCCGGGACAATAAATATCATTGTTGTTACGAGGGATTTTTCTGACCAGGGTCTGGTTGATGCGGTAATTACTGCAACTGAAGCGAAGGTTCTGGGGCTTCGGGAGTCCGGGCACTCTTTTGCCGGAACTCTTACTGATGCGGTAATTGTTGCGTCAGAAGACCCGGGGTCAGTTCGGTACGCTGGTAGTGCAACAGATGTCGGTAAAAAGATCCATGAAGCGGTTTTTTTCGGGGTTCAGGAAGCCCTTAAAAAGCCTATAATCAGTGATGGACATACAAAACCCTCCTTTTTTATCTGGAGTAGTATCGGAGGCAATCACTGGATGTTATGGGAGAAAAATAATTGTCCGTACTACCCCTGTCATTTTCCTGGTCAGTGCTGTGATTTTTGTTATTGTCCCTTATATCCCTGTGGGGATACCAGTCTTGGTGACTGGATAGAAAAACCCGGAAAAAAACCAATCTGGGGATGTACCAGATGTATCCTCAATCATTCTCCGCAGGTGACCCGGCACCTCTTGAGAAATCCGGAAGCGTCTCTTTCTGAATTGAAAGCAGTTTTTTTAAATAAATCCTGATATTCCTTTTAATCATTCCGGTATTACTTTCACCCTCCGGGTATGCGGTTTTATATGTTCCATCAACTGACCTATGCAATGGAGATGAAATGGAACTTAAAGAAATTGCAGACAGGATCTCCGAAAAATTTGCAGCAGAAGGTCATATAATTGACCGGGCTAAATTAGAGGAGAAGATCAACCGTTTTGTGGAAGAGTTTTCTGTTCCCCCCGCAGAAGCGGAACGGTCAATAATAGGTGATTATGCCCGGCAATTTGGAATGGAAATTCCTTCTGCCAGTCCACCCAGACAAGACGCAGATGCAGTAACTCTTATTTCAGAGATTCAGGCAGAGCAGTGGGTAACCGTTGAAGGACAGATTGTAACACTCATTCCGTCACGTTCTCCTTCAGTTGCCCAGAGCGGGGTAATCTCTGATCAAAGCGGGACAATGCGTTTTACGGTCTGGGCGAAAGCGAATGCTCCGGTTATGGAACAGGGAAAATGGTACCGGCTGGAATCAGCAGTGGCTGACGAATATAATGGCCAGGTAAGCCTGAAAGTCCATTCCGGAACTACGATAACAGAACTCTCTCCTGAATCTGTTCCGGAAACCGTTATTACTGCAGTATCAGAAATAAAACCAAAACGATGGATAGCAGTTGAAGGTGAAGTAACAACACTTTTTCCGCCAAGGTCTCCTTCGATTGCTCAGTCCGGGATCCTTGCTGATAATTCCGGAACAATACGCTTTACGGTCTGGGCTTCAGCGAATGCACCTTTACTTGAACAGGGTCACTGGTACCATCTTGAGCTTGTTGAATCAGACGAGTTTAACGGGCAGGTCTCAATAAAAGTTCATGCCGGAACGAAAATTACTCCGGTATCAAAAGATGAGTTACCTCAAATAGAAAAAACACCCGTCGGGCAGTTAAAGCCGGGTGTAGCCTTGGTTCATGGGAAAGTTGTAACGATAGAGAAACAACCTTCAGAACAAATACTGCAGAGGGGAGTAATTGCTGATGATTCCGGTGCGATAAGGTTCATTATCCGGAATAATCCCGGTGCAGAACCCTTGGTTGAAAACCAGTGGTATACAATAAACGGCGCAGTCGTGGACAGATACCGGGGGACTTTAAGTATGCAGATACCCCCTGGATCAGCTGAGCCGCTTGAAGAAGATACCAGCATCAGACCAAATATTATCCCAATTACTCAGGCAGGCCCGGGTATTGTCTGTCTCCGGGTTAAGATGGTTCAGGAATATGAAAGTACGTCTGATCGTCTGCTCCAGGCAGGGATTCTGGGCGATGAATCCGGCACCATCCGGTTCACCATCTGGAAGGATGATAATTCTGTCAGATTGGATCCGGATACGGTTTATAGCATCTATTATGCTTCGGTTGATGAGTTTAACTCCCGTCTTTCGGTGACATTAAACGGGGCAACCTGTATTCCTGAAGAAAATGTAACGATGCAGGTGAGAACCTCCAATGAAGAGGTATGTGGTGCATTTGTTCACCTTTCACCGGGATCTGGGCTTATCAAACGCTGTCCGGTTGAAGGATGCGGAAGAGTTCTGTCCAGGCAGAATTATTGTCCGGTGCATGAAATACAACCCAATTATGTGTATGATCTCAGGGTTAAAGGGTGGCTTGACACCGGAGTTAAAACGTATGATACCATTATTTCGAGAGAAGGTGTCGAAGAACTTACCGGACTGAACCTCATTTCAGCCCAGGAGATGGCTGAAAATGATCCTCTTGGTCTTGAAACCGTGTTTTATCATATGAATGAACAGATTCTGGGGAGATATCTTGTCTGCAGGGGACGCAGTCTTGACAACCGGTTTTTTGCATATAATTGTGAGTATCAAAAGTTTGATTCCGGTCTTCTGGCTGAACTGATTAACCGTGTGGAGGGAGAGTCTCATGAGTGATAATGCAGCATTCCGTCGGTATGAGCGTGAACCTGCAAAAAGGGTTTTTGCAGCAGAGTTACGGGAAGCCTTTCACCATTTTCGTGAAGGAACCGATGAAAAAAGCCCGACTTTTATCCTTCTTCCGACCGGAGAACGGTGCAACCGTATTTTTATTGCCGGAACACTGACAGAAAAGAAAAAATCAGAAGGAGAAGCAGTTTTCTATCAAATCCGGGTGATGGATCCGACTGGTACTTTTTTTGTTAGTGCAGGCAGTTATCAGCCAGAAGCCCTTCATCAGATCTCTACGATTGAATCTCCGGCTCATGTTGTTGTTATTGGCAAACCCGGAGTCTTCCAGTCACCGGATGGAAGAAATCTGGTGTCTGTCCGGGCAGAATCAATTACAGCGGTAGATAAGTCTGTTGTGGATTGCTGGATTCTTGATACTGCCAGGCTTTCTCTTGACCGTATTGAGAAGAATACCGATGACGCTGATCATCAGAAAGCTGCGGAGATCTATCAGCGGGCCTTGGACTCTTGGCGTCCTAAAATTAAGGATGCTCTCTCTTCAATTCAAATATAAAATTTTTAAAAAAGGTTAAATTACGGTTATTAGCCGCTGTTTATAGAGTGAACTTGACAATCCACCCCTGTACGTTGTTAAACGAATGGAATATGTTCCTTTTTTAAGATAGGTGTGATATGGGTTTTTCTGATAGGAAAATCCACCGTCTCCAAATGACCATGTCCATCTGGTCGGACTTCCGTATGACTGATCGATAAACTGGACACGTAAGGGAGCTTTTCCGTATGTCGGTGAAGCGTAGAATGCAGAAACCAGTTTAGTTGTTGGAGTCTGAGTTGTCGTAGGTGTTGGCGCTATTGTCCTGGTTGGTATCGGAGTAATTGTTGGTGTCTTTGTAGGATAGGAAGTCGGGGTCGCGGTCGGAGTTGCTGTTGGAGCTATTGTAGGTGTTGATGCGCCCAGGGCCTTTGCAGCATTCAATCTGCCACTAGTTGCGACTTTTCCGGATAATGATGAAACAATGTCTACATTACTCAGAATTTTACTTTTTATCGCTGATCCGGTAAGTGAAGGACTCTTTGATTTTAATAAGGCTGCAACTCCTGATACATGTGGCGTTGCCATGGATGTACCGCTCAAATACCGGTAGCTGCCAGAAGAAGTTGTACTGTATATGCTGACTCCTGGTGCTGCAAGGTCGACTGATCCGGATCCATAATTAGAGAATGAAGCCAGATTATCGTTATAGTCAGTCGCAGCTACTGAAATGATATTGGCACTTTGGAACGCTGCCGGATATTGCGGGTTCACATCAGAATTTTTGCCACTGTTACCTGCAGCACACACAACAACTGCTGAAGAAGCATCTATAGCATCTTTTAGAGACTGGGTGTATCCTGTTCCGGACCAGGAATTTGAGATGACTGTGGCTCCCATTTTGTTCGCATATAAGATTGCAGAGATTGCATCGGATACATACCCTGATCCTGCGGCGTTGAGGAATTTGAGGGGCATTATCTTAACATTCCATCCAACTCCGGCAACACCAACACCATTGTTTCCTACTGCAGCAATGGTCCCCGCACAATGAGTCCCATGGCCATTATCGTCTTTTGGATCATTGGTTTTGGCATTGAAGTTCCATCCTCTGATATCGTCGATATACCCGTTTCCATCATCATCAATACCATTGATGGTCTCTCTTGAATTTTGCCAGATGTTTGCTGCAAGGTCCGGATGGGTGTAATCAACGCCGGTGTCCACTACTGCTACTATCACCGATGAAGAACCGGTGGTACTACTCCAGGCTTCAGGTGCATCAATATCTGCATCGGACTTTCCATAAAACGGAGCCTGTCCGGTGTTATCGAGTCCCCATAAATACTGATATCCGGGATCATTCGGGTACGATGCGCTGGTAATTCCAAATTCTGAGATTTCCTGTGTTTTCCCTGTCTTTTCAACAGGACTTAATGAGATCTTGTAATCAGGTTCGACATACAAAACATCAGGATTGTCTTCGTATGATTTCAGTGCTCCTTCAAGTGAATTACTTGTGACCTGAACTATCTGCATACCCGGGATACCTTCCGATTGAAAATCACTGACGACTGAGGTTCCGGCTTTTGAATTGGTTACAGACTGAACAGACATCATTGCCGATTCCGTTCGTAATTGATCGGTTTTATACCTGACAATCAGGCGATCAGGTGCATATTCTGTAGAAACCTGTAGGGCTTTCTCCGATGGAGGTGCAGCAGATGACTGGATTGTTAAACCTGTTTCTGACGGATATCCTGTTTCCTGATTCTTTTTTTCAGGTATAGCAGATCCCGCCTGCGTAATCGCACAGATAATTACCACTAAAATAACCAGAAAAGTGGCAGCAGAAATATATTTGGTTGGTGCCATAATTACCCCCTGTGAAAAGCACAGATATTTTTCTTATTTGACGTCTATATGAAAGAAGCTTCCCTTATTTGTTAATATTTGCCAGATAGAAACGGCAGATTTTTTATCTGTTTTATTAGATTATATGCAACACCGGTTTAAAATAGATAAGAATCAAGAAATGTAATCATACCCTCCCCCGGGTGATGCTGATACTATGGGAGATATACTCTGCCCCAAGTGCAATTCGAAAGATACGGATTTTGATGATCTGGTTACTACTGAATCAGGCAGTATGATTGCCAAATGTAAATGTAATGCATGTGGTCATACCTGGGATATGCCATTTGGTTTGTAAATTATGTGAAGTAGGAAAAAATATGCAAAATTATATGAACAGAATGAGTATTGGTGGATTAGTTCTTGGAATATTCATTATTAGCTGGGGTATTGTATGGCTTGGTAATGATATGGGTTATTGGAATGTTAGTTTTCCATTCTGGCCGATAATCGTAATACTGGCCGGAGTTGTAATTCTGCTGCATGGATTAAAAAAGTATTAATTTTCATTTAATCTGTTTTTAGTTGTTTTTTAAGGCTTCCGATAAAAAGGCATTCATCAGGAGATATTAGTTCAATTCCTTCGAATTCTCCAAAAGGAACCTCAAGACCTCTTACAAGAACTGCAGGTATACGCTCGTCAGATTCTCCCATTATAAGCTCGGCTGCGGATGCAATATTATCTGCGACAGCTCTCCGAGTAACCTTTAGTTCCCTTCCAAAAAGATCCTTTTTCCCTCGTTCATCTATAACAGCAGGTATTCCTGAACATGCAATCGCAACACCCCCACAACCATATCGCATGGGATGTGTTCTGCTGTCAATAATGAGGACTGCAACAAGTTTTCCTGACTTTTGGAAGATCTCAGTCCGTATTTTTTTTGCCGTTGCATCAGGATCTTCAGGTAAGAGTGTCACTTGTCCGTCCGGAGCATTCGATCCGTCTATCCCGGCATTGGGGAGCAGGTGACCGGATTTAATACAGAGCAAAAAACCTGGTATACCTCCGATAATAGATTCTGATTCTCTTAGTACAATCTCTACAAGTGCAGGGTCCATGTCATACTGATGAGCAACCTCTTTTGCTCTTTCTGAAGGCACCTGATCAGAAAGACTTGCAATCCTTCCCTGCGCAGTTGCAACAGCTGATTCTGCGATAACCAGAATATCCTTATCCTCGAAGGTGAGATGCAGATTATTCATCGCATTTTGCACATAAGAAAGGAGAGAGTCTTTGGGCTTTATGATTTCAGTCTGCAGACCAAAAATCTGAAATGATGGGTTCATGAGAATTCCTGCAGGTGAATGACTGTGTTGATAACATCGAGAGTTTCAGGGATGTCATGCGCTCGCACTACATCTGCTCCTTTTTCGATGAGGCTGGTTGTAACTGCAAGGGTTCCTGCCAGTCGATCATCGGTGGATCTTCCGGTCAGATCGCCGATAAATGATTTTCTCGAAACTGCTGCAAGGAGGGGAAAATCAAATTCTTTAAGGTCTGAAAAGCGGCTACACAATTCCCAATCCTCCTGGGGGTTTCTTTCCGGAATCCATTTTCCAATTGCCGGATCGAGGATGATATTTGTGATATCATAAGCCGCTGCCCGCCTTATGACATGACTAACATTCTCGATTGTTCCATTGAATGTTAGAGCATCTCCCGGTATTTTTGAAGTAGCCATTAAAATAGCCGGAAGGTCTGAGTCTGCAACCAAAGATCCCATTTCAGGGTGTAATAATCCGGATATATCATTAACAAGGGAGATATCATACTGAAGGGCGGTTTTTAAAACCTCCGGATGCATGGTATCAACACTGATACAATAACCAGAACCTTCAAGAATGGAGAGGCACTCTTCGATTCTTTGACATTCTTCTGCCACAGATATCGGAGTGCTTCCGGGAGCAGTGCTTCTTGCACCAATATCAAGAATATCGGCACCCTGTGAAACCATCTGTTCTGCAGTCTCTTCGATAGAAGAAAAGGGAACAAATGATCCGGAGTAAAAAGACTCCGGACTTAAATTCAGGATTCCCATCAGTACAGGACGATGCCCGCCGATGTGGATTCCCTTCACATGAAATGAACGCATCGGTTCCTTGCGATATCTGCGGTGTTTTCCATAAGAGATGCAATAGTCATCGGACCTACACCTCCCGGAACCGGGGTTATTGCACCGGCAATCTTCTCAACTTCTGAGAAACTGACATCGCCACAGAGTTTTCCATTTACCTGGTTTGTTCCGACATCTATGACTGATTCCCCGGGTTTTACCATGTCTGCAGTAATAATTCCTGCTCTACCTGCAGCACTTACCAGAATATCCGCCTGTCTGGTAATTTCAGCAAGGTTTTCTGTTTTACTATGGCAGATGGTGACCGTGGCATCGGCATGAAGGAGCAGGAGTCCGATGGGACGTCCGACGTCAACACTTCTCCCGACAATTACGGCCCTTTTGCCTGATGTCGGAATATTATATTCTGAAAGAAGAGTCATGATACCCTTTGGGGTACACGGCCGTGGACCTGGAAGCCCGGTCATCAACCTTCCCATATTCAGAGGATGAAATCCATCAACATCCTTTTCCGGGTTAATTGATGCGATAACCGATTCTGTATCAATGCCTTCCGGGAGTGGGAGTTGAACTAGTATCCCATCAATATCAGGATCTTCATTTAACTGTCTTATCCGGTCGAGAACCGTTTTGGTAGTGGTATCTGCCGGAAGGGTGACATTAACTGAATTGATGCCCACCTGTTCACATGCACGGTGTTTCATGCGGACATACATGTGGGAGGCAGGATCATCCCCGACAATAACAGTTGCCAGGGTGGGTGACAACTTTTCTTCGAGGATATCTTCTTTTAACAGTTCCAGTCGCCGTGCTGCAAGTCCTTTACCATCGAGTATCATGACAAATCAGGATAAAGAGGGTATTTGCTGGCAAGAGATTTGACTTCTTCCCTGACCTTTTCCTGGAGAGTGGTATTTTTGGATTCGCGGATGATTGAAGAGATCCATTCACCAATCTGTTTCATTTCACTCTCTTTCATACCCCTGCTGGTGACCGCGGGGGTTCCTACCCGAAGACCGCTGGTAACAAATGGACTTTTTGTCTCGTTTGGAATGGTATTTTTATTGACCGTTATTCCGGCATTTCCAAGAGCCTGTTCTGCTTCAAGTCCGGTAATTCCAAAGTTGGTCAGGTCAAGAAGACAGAGATGGTTATCCGTTCCACCCGAGACCAGTCTTACATTATTACTCTGCAGGGTGTCTGCAAGAACACGTGAGTTTTTTACGACCTGCTGTGAGTATTTCACAAATTCCTTTGTTGAGGCTTCCTTGAAACATACCGCTTTTGCAGAGATTATATGCATGAGCGGTCCACCCTGCATTCCCGGAAATACTGACTTATCTATTGGAGCTGCCCATTCTTTGTCACAAAGGATAAATCCACCACGAGGGCCGCGGAGGGTTTTATGTGTGGTGGATGTGGTAAAGGTGGTGTGTCCCACCGGGGTTGGATGGATGCCGGTGGCGCAAAGACCTGCGATGTGCGCAATATCTGCCATACAGTACGCATCCACTTCATTCGCAATTTCGGCAAAAGCCTTAAAATCGATCTCCCTCGGGTAGGCACTAGCACCACAAACGATGATTTTTGGCTTTACCTTTCGTGCCATCTCAGCAATGCTGCCATAGTCCATGCGTTCTGTCTTCAGGTCAACACCATACTGATGGGACTCATAGATTATTCCTGAAAAGTTGACGGGTGAACCATGAGAAAGATGTCCCCCCTGAGACAGGTTCATTGACAGAATTTTATCTCCGGGTTTTATTGCCGAAAAATACACTGCCATGTTGGCCTGACTACCGGAATGTGGCTGAACATTTGCATGCTCTGCACCAAACAGGGAACAAACTCTGTCACGTGCCAGGTTTTCAGCCATATCATGAAATTCACAGCCGCCATAGTATCGTTTGCCAGGATATCCTTCGGCGTACTTGTTCGTCATGATAGAACCTGAAGCTTCAAGGACTGCCCTGCTTACGACATTTTCTGAAGCAATGAGTTCAAGACCGTTAATCTGACGATTGGTTTCTTTATCGATGATCGCTGCAATTTCTGGATCAGTCGTTTCCAGATAGGACATGTGCATACACATCTGGCATATAAGGTAATATGGCTTTGTGGCCTTTGTGAGAATTGGGTATTCAGGATGTTGAAATATTGTTATTTCGAAAAAATGAGAAGGGGAATATATATGTATTAGTATCAAATAGTTACAAAGATAGTAGAACCGGACAAACAGGTCTGTTATTCATGAGTGACGAAGGATATGGGACGAATAATCTTGATGAACGGGTCCGTCTGCTCGAGCGGAAATTAGCAGATCTGGATGCCCTTATCAAGGGTCTTACCGATGAAATGCTGGACATGAAGGCTGTTGTTATGAAACTAAAGAAGGAACAACGGCCCCCACCGGTAATTCAGGCTGTAGCTCCGCCAATCTCAAGAGGGAAAGTTGAGCGTGAGATTACCGAGATTAAGAGTGATCCTGAAAAAGTCCAGCCACATCCGGTAAAAGGCAAGGTAACTCTGAAGATGCAGCCAGACGGGACATTACTGCCCGAAAAAGATATGGGTGATGACATTATTGTCGCCTCTGCCCGTACTGCCAGGATGAAAGCAAAAGATAATCAGGGCAGACCAGGTCAGAATGATCTCATTATTGCAGAAGATAAGGATCCTGCAGAAGGTTCGTAACCTGAATATCGTTCCCATCCTTGCTCTGGTGTAAGGGTTTGCATATAACACAACTTGAGATTGATAATTTCAAATCATTTGGGAGAAAAACAAAAATCCCATTTTTACCTGGTTTCACCATAATTTCCGGACCAAATGGATCCGGGAAAAGCAATATCATTGATTGTATCCTTTTTGCACTGGCTCTTTCTTCATCCCGCCATCTGCGTGCTGAGAGACTGACTGATCTTCTGAATCTAAATTCTGACCGGAATATTGCAGAAGTTGAAATTACCTTTTCAGATGGCACAATAATCAAACGTCGAATAAAAAGAACTGAAAATACCTATTACAATTATCTTTACCTGAACGGGCGTTCCTGTCGCCAGGGAGAGCTGCTGGATTTTCTTGCCGGCCATGGTATTGTTCCTCATGGTTACAATGTTGTCATGCAGGGTGATATCAACCGAATCATCGAAATGAGTGATACGGAGCGCCGGAAGATAATAGATGAGATAGCTGGTGTTGCAGAGTTTGATACGAAAAAAGATTTGGCTCTTGGGGAACTTTCCCAGGTAAAAGACCGGATTTCGGAAGAATCTGTTCACCTTGAGGAACTTACTCTCCGTCTGAAACAGCTTGAGAAGCAGAAAGAACAGGCTGTTCAATACCGGACATTACAGGACGAATTGAAAAATCTCACCCGGTGTCTCAGTGCTGCACGTCTTGCGACCAAGAAAAAAGATCAGGATGCACTTATTCAGGCGATATCAGAAGAAAAAAGTCAGGTTACCCAGATAGAAGGAGATATTTCCTGGAAATCGCATGAACGGGATTTTGTAAAAGAAGAAATCGGGGCCATCGACCAGAAAATTACCGCGAAAACCGGTAGTGAATATATGGCTCTTGTTTCCCGGATTGCTGAGGCAAAGGCGGCTATTGATAGTCTTCATCGATCTATTGACAGGGCAGGAAGGGACCGCGATGAGGCTAACAAAAGATTATCTGAGTTATTCGCTGGTGTAAAAAGACAGGAGGAACGTGCCGGAGCAAGAGACTCTGAATTGCGCAGTCTGATGATAGACAGGACCAATCTTTCTATGACTACTTCAGTAGTACAAAAAGAGTTTGATCGGATTTCACAGACAATAACACGGGAAACAAAAGGTCTTGAAGAAGATGAGACCCAGTTGGAATCATTGCGGATGAAAATCCATGATGCTCGTGATTTACGGGGAGAACTTCTCCACCAGCAGGATATACTTATTGAACGTTCCCGGATGCGCAATGCCGAATCTGATCGGCTCACTTCCAGGATTATCGCTATTGAAAAAGAACTGGTCATAAAAAATGAGGATGTTGCTGCCCTTAAGAATGCATTCGACCGGTTGAATGAAGAAAAGCGCGAGTATGACCGGCGGATGGGAACATATGACACTGCTCTTTATACCAAACGAGAAGAACACGAACGGATACTTAGACAGATTCGTGATCTAAAGATCGAAATTGGGAAAAAAGAGGCACAACAGCAGGTCCAGGGTCGGTATAGCCGTGCTATGGAGGCAGTTATGGGGATGGAGGGAGTATGTGGGACCATTGGAGATCTCGCTTCCTGCAGACCTGAACATGCAACGGCCATGAATATTGCTGCTGGTGGAAAGATCCATTTTGTTGTCGTGGAGAATGACCAGATTGCTGCTGAGGCGATCCGGTATCTACAGGAAAATAAACTTGGCCGGGTAACATTTCTTCCCCTCAATAAAATCAGGTCAAAACCACTTCCTCCTCTTCCATCAGGCAATGACATCATCGGATTTGCAATTTCCCTTCTGGATTATGATCCGAAATTTGATGTGGCATTTCGAGTGGTGCTTGGCTCTACTCTGGTTGTGGATTCACTTGAACATGCCAGGAAGAGAATTGGCACATTCAGGATGGTTACTCCTGACGGGTCACTGGTTGAGCCTTCCGGTTCAATGACTGGTGGCAGTGTGAGAAAAGAATCCGGAGGATTTGGTTCATCATCAGTTGATGAGGTGAAGGAGCTCTCCGCCCGTCTCTCAATGATAACAACCGAGGAACAGATTCTTGCAGGAGAATTATCTGTCCAAACGGGTGAACGGGACGAGACACAAAAAAGAAGACTAGAACTTGAAAGTGCTATCGTTCGTGCAAAAGGTCAGATTGAATCTGCCGAATCTGCAGTGACTTCTCTCATATCAGAGATGGATTCGCTCAAGACTCAACGTTCAAACGCCGGGATAGGAGAACCCTGTGGAGTTGATGAACTTGCTGCGGCAGAAAAGGCGATTGAAGAGAAAAATGAGGAAATTTCAAGACTACAGAAACAGGTAGAAGAAATTTCTGTGCGTCTTTCTGATACCGGGATACCTCTTCTTTATGAGCAGCGTGAGGAGTCGCAAAGACAGATAGAGGAAGTTCAAAGACGACTTCGGAATAAGGAGCAGGAAATTGCTGAAATCCGGTTGGAACTCTCCTTTGCACAAAAGAAGGTGGATGAAGAACGCCAGCAGATGGAACGTGTCCGTGAGCAGATCAAACGGTATGATGATGAAATAGAGGCCTGGAAATCGGAAATAGGTAGTAAAGAAAACGAAATAAAAGATGCTGAGCAGACCGTCGCACAATTTTCACAGGAGATAGAAGGGCTCCGGACCGAACGGGCATCTCTTTCGCAAAAAGCTGATGCATTTGATGCAGAGGTCCGTGAATTTGTTGGTAAAATGGATCGGATCCTGCTGAAAATTGAAAGCATGGATGAAAAATTACTCCTGATTAATGCAGATATTAAAAGTCTTTCAGAGGAAGCCGGAGACTCTGTCACTTCTCTTACTGAACAGGAGATCGATGAACGAATTGAGACTACTTCCGTTTCTATTGGTAAACTCGGGGATGTGAACATGCGTGCAATTGAAGAGTATGAGCAGGTTCACGCGGTGGTTTCTGAACGGATGTCCCGTATTGAGGTTTTGGAACGGGAGATGTCTGATATAAAAGATCGAATTGAATTTTTTTCCAGGAAAAAATTTGAGGCTTTTAATGAAGCATTTCAGGAAATCGATAAAAATTTCCGGGAAATTTTTTCACGTCTTACCATGGGCACCGGTGAGCTGAAACTTGAAAATCCTGAGGATCCCTTTACTGGTGGATTATCTTTTGCTGTTCAGCCAAGGGACAAAAAAGTTCATCATCTGACTGCCCTTTCCGGTGGTGAAAAATCACTGACAACTCTGGCGTTTATTTTTTCGATTCAGAAAGCAATTCCTGCTCCATTTTATGCGTTTGATGAAGTTGATATGAATCTTGACGGATCAAATGTAGTAAGGATCGCTGAAATGATTCGTGAATTGTCACATACATCGCAATTTATCAATATCTCTCTTCGAAAACCGATGATAGATGCTGCTGACAGGATTCTGGGTGTTACTATCCGGCCCGATAAAACCACTCTTGTAACCGGGGTGAGCATGGATGATTCATGATCCGGTTGAAATCCTGGTGAAAATGGCGGAACGGGGTGAAATTGATCCCTGGAATATTGATATTATTGAAGTAACGGATAAATTTTTTGAGGAGATGGAAAAAGAGGAGACTCTTGATCTCCGGCTTTCTGCCAGAACACTTCTTTATGCAGCAACATTACTCCGGATAAAATCCGAATATCTGAAAGAGCCGGAAGGAATTGAAGACAGTGATGGAGATTACGGGTTTGAAGAAGATTTTTCTTCAGGGGATTCACTCGTTCCCGCATCACATGATCCGGTTTCACTTCTGGAACATGAGATAAAGCGACGGCTTGAACGCAAAAATATGAGAAAGCAACCGATTACTCTCTATGATCTGATTAATCTTCTCCGGAATGCTGAAAAGGAAGAACGGAGGCGTCAGCGTGACCCTTGGGTAATCGAAGGGCTGGTATATACTGAAGAAGTGGTTTCTATCGCCCATGAAGAAGCGTACCATGATAGTGCAATGGAAGTCTTATCCTGTTGTCTTGATTCAGCTTTAGATGGTCGGACTACTCTTTCTGATGTTGCAAAGAAACTTACCTGGCCTCTTGTTCATGTATTTATTCCACTGTTATTCCTGATGCACGAAGGGCAGGTTCTTATTTACCAGGATACCTTCTTTGGCGAGGTTTATATTGAGCCTACTACGGCGACATCTCCCATTTCCGGAATTTGTGAGGGTTTGACCACGAACTGATTCTGCGCTATTGTGATATCATAGTTCACTAGAGATTTAGAAAATTTGATTATATTGGAGCGGTTTTCTTAAAAATATCCGGGTTGTTCAAGATTCATTTTGAGATTAACTTTTTTTTTCTCTCATTTCACAAGTTCAGGAGGTTGTGTCATTTTACAGAATTCGCCGGTATGTATTTATGGGGCGTCGTTCAACTATGTAATCCCACACGCTTCCTGAAACATCAGGAGCCAGCGGCCGGGGTTAGTTGTTTCGAGGGGAACAATACGAAAGTATATATGTTTCTGCGAGCAACGTAAGAGGCCGTTTTAATGGAGAACCGACGAATACCTTCAGGGTAATATTGGTT
>NZ_QGMZ01000030.1 GCF_003173335.1 Methanospirillum stamsii | reverse complement strand
ACGAAAAAGAAAAGCATCCTCCATAAGGAGTTTCTGGCATACTATTTCTTCAAGATCAATAAACGGTTCCTCGATAAGACAGTAGGGCGGAGTTCCTCCAAAAATACCATACAAGACAATTGCCTTGTGAAGATTATTTACATAAGAATAGTAATCAATAAACCGGAAGGGTCTGAGTAAGATCTGACCTGTCCTCCGACCATATAACGGATTTTTATACTGCATAAGTTGTGATTCCACTAATCCTATGCTCGATCCAGAGAGAATGAGATAGAGGTTTTTTTTGGAAAGACCGGTATCCCAGTAATATTGAAGGAGAGAAGGAAGTGATGGCTCTTCCTGGACTAGATATGGAAATTCATCAATTGCGATAACTGTTCGTATATCTCCATGTTGCATAAGATATACAAAAAATGCATCCCAGTCCGGAAATGGAGCATGAAGCAGATAATCGTCCTTAAAAAATACGGCTAATTCAGATGAAATTCGTTTTAATTGCAAGTGTCTTGATTCTTCTCTTGCCAAGAGTCGTATTCCCCCAACCTGACTAATAAACTGGTCAATAAGTTTACTTTTTCCAACTCTCCTCCGGCCATATAATATCAGGAGTTCAGGCTTATTACTATGAAATCTTCGATTGAGTGCTGATAACTCTGTTTTTCTATCTATAAACATACTTCAAAGTAGTCTACTTCAGAGTATATTTATTGTATTGTGGGGATTGATGGATTTTAAATTCAGGATTTCCGGATCTGAAAAGAAAACAATTATCGTTATATCAAATTTAGAATTGAAATTCGCTTTATAATTATTAACCTAGAACATTTTCAAGGAAATGTTTTTTGTTAGTTTAACCTTGCTCCTGAAAGTCCATTATCTTAACATTGGGGAGCGGTATCCCCCACATAATTAAAAAATGATCTAAAATCATGATTTTTATTATGAATATCCGTGGCCAGATATGGACCCACATAAAAGGTCATTATCCTATGATAATCCATCATTCAAGGATTCCATAGGATAGATTTGTTCTTTAATAGCATCCGGATATAAATCCAGATTTTTCAGCGGAAATCGGATTTAAAAGGTAAATTAATGAGGTTTAGGATCTTGAAATCATGTGATATACAATATGGTAAATATGAGCGTTAAATTCAATAATAAGGCTGATTTTTTTTGATGGAAAAGGAGGGAGCATATATTATTCTCCAGTTAATAAATAGTAGAACTGAATTCCCATTAAGAATCTTTTAAAACTCTCAATTCAGTTTCTGGAATACCATTTTTTCTATTGCATGGCAAATTTTTATCTAGCTTAATAAGTAATGTACATCCTGAAACTACAAATAGAATACCATTCTCTTCCTTGAAAAACATTGATTATGAAGTATATTATTACAGGGGGTGCCGGATTTATCGGATCTCACATCGCAGAGTCTCTGGCATCAAATCATGAAGTTGTCGTGATTGATAACCTCTTTAGTGGGAAGATAGAAAATATTAATAATCTTCCTATCATTTTTGAAAACAGATCAATAACAGACCTTGCTTTTTTGAAACGGATTTTTGAGGGTGCAGACGGAGTATTCCACCAAGCTGCTATCACATCAGTTCCCCGTTCTGTAAAGGATCCTCTTCCTACCAATGAGGCAAATATCACCGGAACACTCAATGTGTTAGTTGCTGCAAAAGAGATGAATGTTCGAAAAGTGGTTTTTGCGTCCTCATCATCGGTATATGGTGATACTCCGGTTCTTCCAAAAACCGAAAGTATGACTCCAAACCCCCTTTCACCCTATGGGATTTCTAAATTAACCGGGGAGCAGTATTGCAGGGTTTTTTCTGAACTCTACGGACTGAAAACGGTAGCTCTCCGGTATTTCAATGTGTTTGGTCCTCGCCAGGACCCAAAATCAGAATATTCGGCGGTAATTCCAAAGTTTATTACCAGGATCCTAAAACATGAATCTCCGACAATTTATGGTGACGGGGAGCAGACCCGGGATTTTACCTATGTGAAAGATGTGGTCCAGGCGAATATCCGGGCCATGGAGAGCGATGTACAGGGAATTTTTAATGTAGCCTACTGTCAGCGAATCACTCTCAACTCACTCGCTTCATTCATAATGGAAATTACCGGGAATACAGTCCCGGTTTTGTATGATCCACCCCGTCCGGGAGATATTCGGGATTCACTCGCGGATATTGGACGAATACAGAATGAACTCAAATATAAACCCGGTTACACCGTAAAAACAGGACTTGAAGAGACGATAACATGGTATCAGAATCAGTAAATGGCAAGGTTGTATGTGTGGTCGGGCTTGGATATGTAGGTCTGCCACTTGCAGAGGCTTTTGCAGAGCACATACACACAATTGGATTTGACATCGACCAGAGAAAAATTGAGAACCTGAAAAATTCAGGATCAAAGATTACTGCCACTTCAGATCCACAGCAGATAAAAAATGCCGATGTAGTGCTGATCTGTGTGCCAACCCCGGTAACAAAAGCGAAAGACCCGGATCTCAAACCAGTTGTTTCAGCTGCAACGGTTATCGGACAAAATCTGAAACCAGGTGCAATTGTTGTCCTGGAATCCACCGTGTATCCCGGTGTGACTGAAGAAATTATGGTACCAGTCCTGGAGCAGGAATCCGGGATGCAATGTGGAAAAGAGTTTTTCGTCGGGTATTCACCGGAGCGGATTAATCCAAATGATGATGAACATACCATAGATAAGATTACGAAGATCGTCTCCGGGATGGATACCCGGACGACAGATACGCTCTGCGAACTTTATAGTCTGGTTACAACCGTGTATCGGGCACCGAATATCAAAACGGCTGAGGCTGCAAAAGTTATTGAAAATATTCAGCGGGATCTCAATATTGCCCTGATGAATGAGCTCTCGATTATCTTCTCCCGTCTTGGAATAAACACCAAAGATGTTCTCGATGCAGCAGGTACAAAATGGAATTTTCATCATTACCGCCCAGGTCTTGTCGGTGGTCACTGCATTCCTGTTGATCCCTATTATCTGGTATACAAAGCCGAAGAGATCGGATATCATCCGCAGGTGATTCTTGCTGGTCGGGCGATTAATGACTCGATGCCGAAACATGTAGCAGAGCTAGCAATCAAGGGGCTGAATGAAGCGGGGAAAGTGATCAAGGGATCCAAAGTGCTCATTATGGGAGTAACATACAAAGAAAATGTGCCAGACACCAGGGAGTCACCAGTCGAAGAGATGGTTAAGGAACTTAATGAGTTTCATATTGATGTATATGGATATGATCCGTTGTTGAATCATGAAGCCATTAATCGGTTTGGAGCCAAAGCTATCGAGCGACTTGATGGTACTGATTTTAAGATGGATGCGATAGTAGTTAATGCCCCACATAATGTGTTTAAAAAATTAGCAATAAAGGATATCCTGTCATTATGTAATGGCAAGCCTGTTCTTGTTGATGTTGCGGGAATGTTCCGTGATTGTGGAGATGTGCGGGAAGGGTGTTACTATCGGACGCTATGATGGGGTTAATTTCAGAGTTTTAAATTGCGATCAATATGGTAAGTCTGTTGCCGACCTATCACTACAATGCTAAATTAGATCTGGATAATGTGGATATTTTTTCCCTTAATAAGTTGATTATCAGACTCAAATTTATTTTTCTGTTTAGAGGATGCAGCATAACAAAAATATGGGTTCCACCAGAGCATAATTACCGTCCAATAGGATTTAATTCTAAGGATAATCTTTTAAAATTAGTCTCTTCGTATCATTGGTTTTGAGTTATGCAACTGCCTCTTGAATTGGTTTTGAAAAAAATTTCGGTTCCCTTATTGATATGTTTTCCAGAATTATTATCACTAATTTTTTTTGCTGGATTACCTGCAACCGTAATATTTTTTTCAAGAATTGATTTATTCACTATTGCTCCAGCGCCAATGGCAACACCATCGGCGATAGTAATATCTCCAAATATTTTCACACCGGGTGCTATGTATGTATCATTTCCAATCTGCGGAGCTCTATTTTGTTTTGATGTTGCTCCAATATTTACATCAACATGAATTCTACAATTAGATCCAATTTTTACAAAATTACTTATTACAATTGTGCCTCTATGAACAATTGCAAGACCAGGGCCAAAACAATTGGGAGGGATTGTAAAGCCTAATCGAACTGACATTCGATGAAAATGTAACAGGTGGTAAAAAAATAATGGTTTCCAGAGAAAGGAATTTCTACAATTTTTATAAAATTCAACTTTTCTTAATAGTCTTTGAAATTGCCAGGTTTCATCCCCAACAATTTTAGGTTTTTTTCGATTATATCCCAAGGATAATCTATCACACTCAAGAAAAAAATGTAGATCACTTTTTGATGCAATTTGGGTCGGAAGTGAATTTTCGGAATATAATTCAGATACTTTTAAAAAAATTTTCATAATAATACTATTACTGAAACTTTAATAAATTCAACTCACTTTCATATTAAATTTCTCTTAATCAGAATATGATTAACACCCACATTTGAATATTCGACGGAAAAGATATTGCCCTCATTTCACATAAGGGCAAGTTTGAATCATTCTTAAATTGTATTTTTTTTATATTTGGTACTTGGCTATAGTAGAATAACAAAAGAGGGTCACCCTTCTCATTTTATTCTACATTAGATTCTCATAGATTTTCGAGGATATCCGCTTCACCCATAACCGTAAATAATGATTTTGAATTCAATCATATCAGTAAATATATGAAAGAAAATAAAAACGGTCTAATTTGTGGATCGGCAGGATATGATACCTTCTCGAGATAAATTTTCTCCAAATTATTTATCATCTTAACGTAAAATCACCATTAAAAATTTTAATTTCTCAACCTTCTTTTGACTATTGCATGGCATATTCTTATATCTCATAAATTATAGAAAACATAATGTAATTATAGAAATGAGTCTAACCTTTATTCAGAAAGTAGTTAACATAAAACATATGAGAGATGGGGTGTTAAATTCATCAATAATAACATAATTAAGATGTCTTCTAGTCAGAAATCATGAAGTTATTATGATTGATTAATTATTATCAAGCAGTGCAGTTTTCATCCAATATACCATTTACAACTGGTATGCACCTTCTGCTAGGAGAGGTTCATATGGATATCGGCCCTGAAGCACAATATAATCAATTAATTACTAATATGGCATAGAAATTTAGTGAATCAAATCATAAAAATATATACCGATTTATTCAACTATCTTAAAAGAAAATATTGCTGCATATTTTATTTGTAAGAGGCAAAATTTGATAGGAAATATTGAAGATCAATTTAGAAAAATTTTATTAAATCGAATAAAAATTAGAAACAGCAGAGAATATTTAGAAATTTTGGGATTATCGAACCCAGATTTGCTTAGTAGTTTTATTATGCAAAAAAGAGATGAACTTTATTTGCATGCTTATTATCACACACGTTATTATAATCAAGTTTTCCAAAAAATCGGTTTAATCAAAAACGGAAAAGTAGATCATGAAAAAATTCCAGAAATACCCATTTTAACCAAAGATATTATTCGAAATAATAATCAAAATCTAATTTCAGATGACTCCCATAAACGAAAATTTTTTTACAACTCATCAGGTGGTTCAACAGGTGAACCAATCAGATTGATTCAGGACGATTATTATTTAAAATGGAGGAATGCGACTAATAATTTTTACTATCAAAATATCCTGAATGTCGACGAGCCAATGGTAAAGAAAGTAATACTTTGGGGATCTGAAAGAGATCTTTTTAAAGGCGGGATTGACTTCAAAACAAGGCTCCAGAACAAACTTACCAATTCTGTTTTTTTAAACAGTTTTAAGATGACAGAAGAGGACATTAGCAAAAATATTCAAAAAATTAATTCATTTAAGCCTGAAATATTACGAGGATATGCCGGTTCTCTTTTTGAGTTGTGTAATTATGCAGAACAGAAAAAAATCTCATTATATTCTCCAAAAATAATCGTCAGTGCAGCAGAAAACCTATCCGATAGAATGAGAGCAACTATTGAGTCAAACTTTGGTACCAAAGTTTTCAACTTTTATGGTTCAAGAGAAGTAAGTAATTTATCTGGCGAATGTGAAAAAGGTCTACTGCACTCATTTCAATTCTGGAACTATATTGAAGTGCTAGATAACTATAATCAAAAGGTCAAGGAAGGAGAAGAAGGTAAAATAATTGTTACAAATCTTTTTAACTACTCAATGCCTTTGATACGATTTGAAATCGGAGATATGGCAATTCTTGGGCCGGAAACATGCTCATGTGGAAGTGTTTTGCCCACTCTAAAAAAAGTAACTGGGAGAATTACAGATCATTTCACTTTAGAGAATGGAGCAATAATTCATGGGGAGTATTTTTCGCACTTATTTTATTTAAAAGATTGGGTAAAATCATTTCAAGTTATTCAAGAAGATTATTCATTAATTAGGATAAAAATTGTAATTAAGGATAAAATTAACCTAATAGATCAAGCAGACATTGAAGAAAAAATAAAATTGGTAATGGGCTCAAATTCTATTATCACATGGGAGATCGTAAAAACCATCCCAAAAACACAAAGTGGTAAGTACAGATATACTAAATCTTTGATCACGAGATAAGCATGGGGGGTTAGCATACTTCAGAATTTATTATTTGTCTTCGCTATGAATCTCCATTTCTCCTGAAAGCAACCGAAAAGTAATGAATATTATGAATCGCAATCCGATCCGGATTGAGGTAAAGGCCAATTTCATCAATAAAAATGCGGTAGTGAAGGAATAGTGTAATTTTCATAGGTTGTTGGAAATGGATGTAATAATTGTTGTTCATACAGAATTTGGGTATATACACAACTATGAGGTTGTATATGATAAAAACGCAACAAATGGGGTGAATAAAGGTGTATTTAACCTTATAAAATTGGCAGATAAATATGGGGCCAAGATTACCTTTGCAGTTATGCCAGAGGTTGTAAAGAGTTTCCCGAGAGATATTGAGCATGAAATCGGTTTACATATTCATGCTGGATGGGAAGAATCTAGACGGAACAATCTAACTTATCACGTGGGAGATCGATATCTTCGTGAACATTGTGATCAATCCTTAACTTCCACACTCTTGAGAGAGTATCCTTATCATGAACAACTTGAGATGATACAAGTTGGATCTGAATATCTTGAGGATTCATTTGGTGAAAAACCAACAACCTTTGTCGCAGGTCGCTGGGCAATAGATAATAGGACGATTCGGGCTTTAGTTAATTCAAGGATGGAAAGAGACTGTTCAGCACCTGCACATTCACCTCCATGTCATCACGACTGGTCTAAGCTCCCAAGAATTTGTATGCCCTATCACCCCTCCGAAAATGATTATCAAATTAATGGAGATCTTCCCCTTCTTATTGTGCCCATCTCACAGATGCTTTTTGCAGGGAATGTAAATCCTGAAGTTGCTCCTAAAGTTGGTCTCTCTTGGTTGAAAGCATGTTTTTATGAATATTATATGCAAAGTATGCCCCTATTCCAGATTTGTTTACATTCTCCCAGCATGACAGATCCTTATTTCCTAACAGTAATGGATGAATTTTTAAAATATATTTCAAAGTATTCTAATATCAATTATGTTTACTCACGAGAAGTTTATGAATATCCTTATGTTGCCCCCTCAACTATGATTAGTCCATATATATTAGGATTAAATAAAAAAATACTTAAAAATACCTTCGAATCGATAAAATTAAAATTTCAGAAAAAGTTATTATGATACATATCCTCGCTTCAAAAATTATATCTTTGATTTGTTTTTTTTATGAGAAAGTTTTCCTTAGGAAAGCGAACCTAGATGTGGAAAATTTCATAAAAAACCTTTCATTTGTGGGCTTGGGTACAATCATAGGAACAATATTTTCAGTTACTTATAATATTCTTGCAGGGCGTTTGTTAGGTCCTTCGGAATATGGGACTTTTACCTTGATACAATCAGTGGCAATGTTTCTTTACATTCCAATGTTGCTGGGTTTTTCTTCAGCAATGGTAAAATATAATTCAGAAAAAATTGATTTTATCAGGCAGAGGTGTATCCTCTCGACAACGTATGCCTTAATAATTCTGTTTACTGTAATCACACTGTTTCTATATGCAGTTTTTTCAAAATATATTATTGCAATTTTCTCAATAACTTATGAAATATTCGTTTTTGCAGTCATCTTTTCAATATCATATGTCTTTTATACACTTATGACGAGTAGTGTTAGAAGTCTCCATAAATTTAGGGAGTACTCATTGACAAATTCAATTTTTCCCGCATTACAATTAATATTATTATCGGTTTTTATATATGCGATTAACGATCTCTCCTTTAAATCTCCTCTTTTTTCGATGATAATTACATATGTAATAACGGGAGGAATTCTCCTGGTATATTTAAGAAAATATATTAAAATAGAATTTAGTATGCCAATGGCTAAAAAACTATACCGATTCAGTATATATTCCCTCATGGGAGGGATATCTTCAATATTTTATTTAAATATCGGAAAAATTGTAATAAATATGTTTCTACCTGTATCACAAGTAGGAATATATTATGCATTTAATTATGCATTTACAGCATTTATATTTCTAATTACTATGATCTTTACTACGGTTTTTTTCCCTGTAGCTTCTATGTGTAACAATAAAGGTATGTTATTCAATCGTATCAATAAAATTATACTATTATTAATTGTATTTGGTCTTCCGCTTACATGGATTTCAGGGTACATAATATTAATGATGTACGGTCCTGACTATCCATTTGATTTACCCCTCATGATTTTCTTTTCCATAGCGGGCATATGTATATCGGTTGATCAGTTATATGGGCAATTATTGTGTTCTACTGGAGTAAATGGAGCAAAATTGACTTCTTATGCTGCTGTTGTCATGGCAATAGTAAACATAAGTCTTTGTTTTCTATTAATTCCAGGAATTGGTATCATTGGGGCCGTTATCGCGACAATCATTTCATATTTATTTTCGATTGGCATAATGTTGTTTAAATGTAAAAAATTTATTCATTTTATTGATCAATAGGAGGATTTTTACTATGATAGAAATTGAAAATTCAAGATTTATTTTTAAAACTAAGACAATATGGTTTAGTGAAGTCCCATTTGACATAGAGGGATTTGATCAAGTATCATTTAATGCATGTAAAATGAATGTTGATTTGAAGGGTTTTTTTAAAAAATCGTTTACAACTCAAATAATTGATCTAACGCAAGATCTTGAGACAATATGGAAAAAAATGGATAAATCTTCTTGTAGATATTCAATTAATAAAGCAAAAAAAGATGGAGTAAATATTATACTAAATCAGGAGTATGATTCCTTTTGCAGTATAAACTCCGAATTTAGAGAATTAAAAGGTCTTCCAAATTATGCGATAAGTTCTGACTTTATGAAAAAATATGGGGTTTTATTTTTGTCTACATTTAATGAAAAAATCATCGGAGGTCAATTTTACTTATGTAATGGAAAAAATATTCGATGGATGTTGGGTGCATCTAGAAGACTAGAGGAAACGGGTCAAATAAGAACATTAGTTGGTAATGCAAACCGATTGATGATTTGGGAGGCAATTAATTATGCTAAAGAAAGGGGTATAGATAATTTTGATTTGGGGGGGTATTATGTTGGAGAAAAACAAGATAATGAAAAAGAAAATATTAATTTTTTTAAAAAGTCATTTGGTGGTGAATTGACAACACTCTATAATTATGATAAAGATTATTCCAAACTATATTCTATTGCCAAAAAATTGGGTATAATGTATAACCGGTTTATTAAAAACTAATTGTCTCATAATTTTCAGGTTAATATTATTGAGAGTTGACAACATGCTGCGAATAAGCTATTTGGAAGAGTGATTAATCACATATAAAGAACTGAAAGGTAATCAAATAGCCTCTTCGGTATTTTGAATGGGTAACCAGAAGTAAAGGATCCCTTCAACCGACTCTCCGCGAAGTGGGGATGCTTGTCCATCCCCACGAGCTCATCATGACAAGGGGGAAGGTTCGGGATGGGGGACGGAGTCCCCCTCCTGATTTTATATAATATCGTCCAAATTATTCGACATTATGGACACAGAACTCTTTGAAGCTGCTCTAAACGTTCAATCCCCATGGCACATTACCAAAATCACTTTCAGTAAGGAGATTCGTCAATTAGACATTTGGATAGATTTTCATCCAGGATCAACTTTTGACTGCCCCAAATGCACCTCGAGTGGATGCAAAGGATATGACACTGAGGAGAAAATTTGGCGTCATCTTAACTTTTTTCAATATAGATGCGATTTACATTGCCGAACACCACGAATATCCTGTCCAAATTGTGGGGTTGTACTAGTCAATGTCCCTTGGGCAAGGCAACGAAGTGGTTTTTCGCTTCTGATGGAATCTCTAATCGTAATAATGAGTTTCGATATGCCGATTTCAAAAATTGCAGAACTTATTAGTGAAGATGATGGGAAGATTTGGAGGGTTGTTGAACATTACGTAAATAATGCCCGAAAAGAGGAAGATTACTCTAATGTGAAGATAATTGGAGTAGATGAAACATCTTCACGTAAAGGGCATAATTATGTTACTGTCGTTGTTGATTTAGAGTCATCAAAAGTAATATTTGCAACTGAGGGCAAGGACCACACAACTTTAGAAAGATTCTCTGCAGATCTCACAGAGCATAATGGAGATCCTCATATAATTACTGATATTTGCTCAGATCTATCAAAGGCTTTTATAAAAGGTATTCAAGAGAATTTTCCAAATGCAATTCATAGCTATGATCGATTTCATGTCATGAAACTCGTAGGAGAAGCTTTAGATCAAGTTAGGCGTTCTGAACAAAAAACACAACCAATTTTGCGAAATTCTAGAATCTTATGGTTGAAAAATAGGGTTAATTTATCGCTAAATGAAGAAACCAGATTTGCTCCACTTTCTGAAATGAATCTTAAAACGGCAAGAGCATATCGAATGAAAGAAGCTTTAAAAAAAGTTTGGGGTTGTCCGGATATTGAAACGGCAAATATTCTATTCAATGATTGGTATTTCTGGGCAACTCACAGCCGTCTTGAACCCTTTATAAAATTAGCGAGATCACTCAAAAAACATAAAACTGGAATTCTCAACAATGTGCTAAACGGGATCAGTAATGGTATTGTTGAAGCGATTAATGGAAAGATTCAGATGCTGAAAAGAGGTGCTCGAGGATATCGTAATCCAAATAACTTTATAACTATGATATTTCTGCGATGTGGCAAGTTGTCTTTAAACCTACCCACATGAAATGCGGAAGAGCCATCAAATATCCTAAGGTATAAGTAGAAAAGCAATTAAATATGTGATGTTAAGTTAAACTTGTACTGATAATTATCGAATTTATTTGTATGATAAATCATAAAAAGTTTGGAGGTCATTGAGATCATGAATATAGAAGGATTACTTAAGTGATTTCATCAAAACTGTTTGAATCTCTTATATGGGGTTCAGATTTTAATTTAATTCCTAATGAGTTTAATATTAAGGGAGAATACTTCGTGGATTTTTCCCCTCCTTCATATTAATATATATAAGTATACTTAATTAATTACTTATTTATTTAACTTCAGCGATAAATAATAAAATAAATAATATTAATGTATCATAGAATTTTATAGAACTAAAAACATAACTTACATTATGCCTAATATAAACTAGTTTTTAGAGATAAAATCGGGTAAGAATTTATGAAAATCGTAATAATTGTCACTTATTTTCTTCCTCAAAGACTGGCTGGAGCAGAATTGGCATCATATAATTTGGCAAAACACTTGACAAGATTAGGGCACGATGTACATATTATTACCACTCATGATCCTGGATTACCATATTTCCATATGATGGAAGGGATTTATGTTCATAGAATTCCCTATTCAAAATTTAAAATTGTTGGTACACTCTCATTTTGTCTTGCAATTTTTCAAACAATCAACAAAATTAAACCAAGTATTATTCAAGTGCAAGGTATTGGTGTAGGTTTTATTTCTCCTTTAATATTAAAAAAACTTCTGAAAATTCCTTATATCGTATGTGGTAGAGGGTCTGATGTATACCTTCCAAATATCTATACCAAAATTATTTCCAAGATGATCCTTCAGAATGCAGATGCCATCGTTGCGTTAACTGATAATATGCGTCAGAAAATGAATGAAATATTAGATAGAGAGATATATATTATTCCGAATGGAATTGATTTAAATTCATTTCATGCGATAAGCCCATATTCAATGCTTGAAAAGGACAAAATTAACATCATATTTATTGGGCGTCTTCATCCAGTTAAAGGGATTCAATATCTAATTAAAGCAATTAAACAAGTCCATGAGAAAATCCCCCAAGTGAGATTAGTCTTGATCGGCGAGGGTGAACAACGAAAATCTCTAGAAGATTTGGTCGAAAGACTTGGAATTGAGGATTGTGTGATCTTTTTTGGAAGTATCCCAAATAATAGAATTCCTGATATTTTGAATCGAGCGGATATTTTTACACTTTCAAGTTTATCTGAGGGGTTTCCTACAGTAATTTTAGAAGCTATGGCTTGTGGGATACCTATTGTTGCATCAAGGGTTGGCGGAATCCCCGATATTATGCAAAATGGTGTTAATGGATATCTTGTGGAACCAAAAAACCCGGATGATATTGCAAAAAAAATTTTGGATCTTTTACAACACGATGATTTAAGGCAAGAGATATCACAAAATAATAAGACTCATGTAAAGGTGTATGGATGGGAAAAAATAGCTTTAAGGTTTGAAAATATCTTTTTGGATATCACCCAAAATTCTGATACTTAAAATATTCATACGACCGTGGTGGTCGAAAAAGGTCTTATTTTTTTTTTACTTCTTCAAAATACTGAACAATTGATTTTTTTCAAACATAGATTTGTCATCCTCGATATACCATAAAGAGACTATATTCATCATTCGAATATATTGAATTCACTGTTGGATCATTCAATAAACGAATAAAATCAGTATCTGTAAACCAATCTAACCATCCTCGTCGTTCTTCACGTGCAGCATAAGGAGCAATTTTCATCATTTCAGTCGTGGACATATAAAATTTATCTTCAGGTAAGGTAGCAAAGGCATCCCCTAAATTTCTATACTGGTTGTATCCAAAATTTGAAGGTATGATCATTAAATATTCATTCATTTTTTCGCTATTTCTTGAATTCTGCGATTCGAAATAGTAACTTGAATATTTACTAATAGTAGAATCGTCTTTGATGATTGGCAATTCGCGATTCGAATATTCCAAAATCCAATCGTTACCGTATTTATCCTCATAAGTAAATGCAGTGTTGGGCATATTTGTCCAAGGACTTTGATAAAGATTAAAAAAACATAACATGTATAGTATTGTAGTGATTAAAGTAACAATAATAGAAAAAATTTTTTTATGTTGTGTTTCATTTATTGAGAGCCAAATTCGATATAGAAATAATCCTGATAATATCATTGAGAATATTAAGGAATACATTAATACTCTAACTGGTTCAAAATATATACTATGTCCAATAAATAAAGAAATTCCTAATGAAAGAGCTAAACAAAAGAGAAGTGAATAAAAGAGGTCTGTTTCAAAAATTGTTTTTTTATTGTAATACTGTGTAAGTATATATACAATAAATCCAATCGAAAGCAGAAGATAAATAGAAATTGGTCCATATATCTTTATAAAACCTTCAATATATAGCCAGATTGAGGCTGGGTGTGTGGAAGAAACTAAATCAATTTGATCATTAATTATCGTCCTCTCATCGACTCCTCCAAGATTCGTTAGAATCATGTCAGTTAATGTATGAATATATAGCCTAACCAGTGCAAACCAAAAAATAAATGAAATCGCTATTACAGTGAAAATGTTGAGATCAAAATTTTTCGAGGGCTGAAGTTTTATTACAAATCGTTTAAATAAATTATAAAATATAACTAATAAAAAAGTAATTATAAGAAAGATTGCAACCAATGGATGGCAAAAAACTATAAACATAGAAAGAAAAAGTACACAAATATAGAATGCATTTTCATTTTTTGGAAATAATTGGGTTTTTTGATATAAAAATAATATTAATAATATTGTAACTATTGCAAAAAAAAATGGATAAAAACCATAATAAACATAGGAAAAAATTAATGGGATACTTAAAATAGATATTAATAAACCGCCATTTTTTCTTCCAACAATAGTATTCCCTAAAATATATAAGTACAACATTATTAAAACCATAAAGATAGCAGAGATTAATAAAGTGACAATAATTAAATCAGTCAAAAAAAAATTTATACATGAGGTTAAAATATGTATCCCTGGATAAATATTACTTTGAAGGAAATGTCCAGAATTTATAATTTGACTAGATACAAAAATATGATGGTATAAATCTCCTCCTCCACGGCTTATCGAATAATATCCCCTGATTATTGGTAGAAATAGTACAAGTATTCCTATTGTAATTATTGAAAAGTAACTATAATAGTAATTAATTGATTGATTGTCACAAGAACGAATTATCGAGTATGTACTGAAAAAAATGTTTATTGAGATAATTATCCAGAGGTAAATTGAATAGACTCCATAAATTGAAAGTTCATATCCCGATGATGACGGAGTTAAAGCAATTATGATGACTGATAATAAAAGAGTAAATACAATGATAAATGGGAGAATATTTTCTGGATAAATGATTATATTAGAAAAAATCTTTTTAATTTGAACTAATTTTTCATGAAACATTCGAAAAAGGAATAATTCTGTATTGGTTTTCTTCATCTTATTACTCTAATTGGGATATGTTTTTTGTTATTAGATTTTCGTTTGGCAATTCTTAAATCTCTCATAAAAAACCTGTCAAAATTACCTAAAATTCTTAATTATTTTGTCTTTCGCCATATCCGATAATCGCACATTGGTTATCCAAATCTTTCAGAAAAACGAAAGTAAAATTTTTGTTCATATCTTTTCTAAAACATTCTTCCATATAACAAGAGCATTTTCAAACGAAAAATTCTTTTCAACATATCGTCTTCCTTTTTCAGCGATGACAAATAGATCTGGGGAATTTAGTGCCCGGATAACATTCTTCGTAATGCACTCGGGGGAGTTATTCTCCATAATAAATCCTGTATCTCCATCTATTAATACATCAGGTATCGCTCCGACTGGAGTTGCGAGGACTGGTGTCCCACATGCCATGGCCTCGAGCATGATATTTGGGAGGCCCTCGGTATAAGAGGGAATGATGAGTAGGCGAAGCTGATTCAGATAGTGGGGTAATTCATCGTGGGAGATCCAACCTGGGAGGTCGACCCTGATGCTGATATCATTATCATGGAGGGAAGATTCAATGGAATCTTTCAGCTGACCATCACCACCTATAAGGCAGCGGAGATCCTTATGTCGGTTGAGGATTGCAGGAAGGGCCTCTGTAAAATGCAGAACGCCTTTCTCGCCACTTAAGCGACCGATGTAGCCAATAAGGGGGTAACGATCTTTGTAAGGGGTGGTGATAGTGAATGTAGTAAAGTCTAGGAAGTGTCGTTGGGCAATGATAATTTTTTCACTGTATTTTCCCAGCTTCCATTCAGGAATTAATTTTGAACTGTAAAGAATTATTTTATCAGCGAAAAAGTAACCAATTGTAGAAAAACTTTTTAGCACAAATTGATACCTATCAAATAAGTAAAATTGCGAAACCGATGATGCTAATATGCAAATTATTGGCTTATGTAGTAATCGTGAAAGAATTATTGGTATGACATATACCTCTCCGCCTAGGAAAAAAAACCAATAGTCGACGTACTTATTATATTTTAAAAAAAAGTATGAGATTTTTATTTGCAGAAATAAAAAATTCAAGATACGAAAAAATGGAGAATTACCAGTTGTATGGGAAAGAACGGAATAGTGACTAATATTGGATTTTTTTATTAAAGATAAAATTTCATTTGCGGAAATTATTGAAATATCATCTGTAATTGATGTAAGTATACACATCAAATTTGACACAGGAATGAGACTCGGTTTACCAATTGGGGTGGTAAAAACTCCAACACGGTGTTTTCTATTAGGTTTTCTTCTACTCATTTAATAACCTTGGATTTTTGCTTTATTATTGAAGATAGTATTAAAATAGAGAGATTCTACGTTTTTTCCTATTTTTTTCCAAGTTAAATAAGTTGATATAAATTTTTTCCCGATTTCCACATTATTCTGACAATCTGTTTCGTGATTAAGGGAGAATCGAATAGTATCCGCAAGTATTTGAGTATCCCCATAATTTACCAAATGTCCACATCTGACCTCATTAATTAATTCCCCACATCCACAATCATCCGTCACGATAACAGGTGTCCCGCACATAATGGATTCAAAAGGAACCAGCCCAAATATCTCCAATATTCCTGGATATACAAGTACATCTGCATCAACAAAGGCTTCTATTTTTTCTTCGTTATAAAGAGGACCTGTTATTATAACATTATCCTGAATATGTAATTTTTCAATTAGTTCTTTAATTGAGGTTAGATATCCATCATCTGGTCCAACAATAATTAGTTTGACATATTTAGTTTGGTCCAACAATTTAGAATAACTATTAATTAGTACATCTATTCCTTTGCTCTTGTGAATTCTTCCCAAATAAAGAATTATTTTCTGATCTGAATTAATTTTATATTTTTTTCGAAATTTCCCATATTCTGGGAGTTTCTCATATTCAGATAAATTAATCCCATTTGGAATAATCACAATTTTATCTTCGGGAATACCCATCTTCAAATATTGATTTTTTTCCGTTTTTGATACCGCGATCAGTTTTGAAGCGTCTTGCAGAATACGGTTTCCCCAAAAAAGATCAAATATTTTCTTCATCCATAGTTTTTCAAAAATTGGTAATACTGAACCATGGGCTTGAATGATGTATGGAATCTGATATTTCATGGCATAGTAATGAACAAATAATGCCTGAAAGGAACGATATTCGTGTAAATGAATGATATCGAAATCTTGAATAACTTTTTTTAGTGATAAAAACATTAAAGGAGCACAGGAAAAATTTTTCCTAGTGAAGGTATTACTGATATTTCGGAAACGGAAAACATTAATCCCATCCATGATTTCCGGATTAGTTGTAATCTCGAGACGTGAACTTGAATTATACGCATCAGTAGTAAATACAGTAACCTCATGACCATTCTTAACGAGTTCTTTTGACATATCAAAAGCAACTTTTGGAGCACCTCCATATGAATAAGCAGGAGGAAAACTGGATATCACTTGTAGAATTTTCATATGATTTTAATGTCCATTTTTTTACGAGTATAGGAAAATAATTTCGAACTGGTTAAAACATCGTCAAAAAATTTTAATATACGAAAGAAAATTCCACCGCTATATCACTAATTACTTAAAATCCAACTAATTTGATCATTTGTCATATCTGAATCAAAGTATCTAGCGTTAATTTTTTTAGGTCAAGAGATCTCCGGTTCTAATTCGAATTAAAGAATCACCAGGTTCTATATATTGATTAACCAGTTGAATTTTTTTAGGATAACTATCATTATTCCTATACTCATGAGTGATTGCTTCATAATTTACTTTGTTGTAGGTCATAATTTTCATTCACAGTCTCAATTTTTTAAGATAAATATATCCATACGCGAAAAACCTACTAGCAACAAGAAAAGGATAATATAACCAGCAATAATCTCTATCAATTAATAATCCTTTTATCATCCCTTTTGTTCCCAAAATGAGATGTTCATACAATATCTCATATGTTGAGAGTCCCATTAATCCAAATCGAGAATCTACAAAAGTATTCGCTCCTACAAATTGTTTCTTAAAAAACTGATAAAAAGTCCTCATGGTATCATGATACAGAGGATCTGAAATAAAAACTACTTTATATCCTAAATCTTTCAATCGTTTAGCCCATTCAAAATCCGCCCCCCAATGAATATCCCGATTTATCCCTCCAATATCTTCTAATGATTTCCTTAAAAATAAAGTATTCCCTCCTCCAAAATAACCTATGTTCTTCGAAATTCTGTTATTCATGAATATCATATAGAGATGTGTTTGATATAAACGTGCAAATCCAGTTGCATTTGGTGGAGCGACATATAGAGGCCAGACCGAACTTACTCTATTGCAATAATTGAAGTACGGTACTGCATGTATCAACCAATTTGAATGAGGAATAATAATATCAGAATCCAACGAGGCAATTATCTCTCCAGAAGAAGATTCAAGACCAGTTTGACAAGCACTCCCATACGTTCCAGCATCATAAACAATCTTATCAGAATATTTTTGAGCGATGGATATCGTTTTATCAGTCGAATTACCATCAATAATGATTATTTCTGTATTTGGGTAATTCTGAGCTTTGATACTTTCAAGGCAGGCTTCTATCGTATCTTCATTATTTTTGGTAGGGATGCAAAAAGAAACCAAAGGTAAATTTTTCAAATCGATATTATTCCCATCGAATTCTTCCATTGATGGATTAATAATAATATAATTATCATTTTGGTTCTTTTTTCCAGTATCATTCATTTCTTTCGTTTGGTGTTGCATAAGTTCCCCTGATTAAACCCTCTAATTATTATTGTTGTGAAATTTGACTAGATACATTTTCTTCTTCTTTATTTCTCAATTTTGTCCCGATCCCATAAATAATCGGTTTAAATGGAGAGTCCATAACCAGTTTGGCCATACATTCACTATTAAAAAGAATCCTTGAAAACTGGTCCAGAACGGTTTTCTTCACCTTAAACTGCATCTGGTATTGTTTCCAGCCATCATTAAACTGAACATTATCCAGTTTAGTCGTTCCAAGACCTTCTTTCTCTGCAAACATGATGTGTTCAACATGTGAGATTGGTATTCCCATTATTCGGGTACCAAGTGTATCTGCAACCACCGGATTATTAGATGCTAAAAGGAGGTCTGATTTGACTGCTTCACCGTACATTGGACCATGACCATTGAGTGCATAGGTACCATCAATAATCGCTAGTTTTGGATTGATTATTTTCGTAAGAAGAGTAAGTTTTCTGCTCAAATATTTATGGTGGAGACATCGCATTGTGTCTGGATAGCAACCCCATAAGTTTTTCATGCTCAGGGTTGTGGTGGTCATCGCATGAACTTTCAGGACAGGGACCGAAATGAAGCAATCCACATCATCGATCAACAGATTCGGCACCTGGACTTTGACTCGCTTTCCAACAATGATCTCCTCTACATACTGTGAGGGGATTGTTGACAGGTTGACAAGTTCAGCTCCGGTATCCCTGCAGATATCAGGCATGCCATGACCTTTGAATGCTGCATCTGCAGTGAATGAATGATTTCCTCCATTCGATTCCCCAACGATTACCCGATCAGCCCGATCTTTAAGAACTCCAAGAATTTCTTTCAATACCAGGGGTGTTGTGGTAATCCCTTCTTTGTAGAATGGATAGGTAAAATTGGGTTTAATGAATACCGTGGAGTCTGATTGAACAGAATCCTTCCAGTTAATGAAATCAAGACTTTGTGTAATATCACTCTGAATATTTGATATCTTTGTGATATATGCCCGATAATCAGTCATGTATCGCTCCTATGAGGAGATTTTCAAATAAATCAGTAATCGCACCCCAGTTAAGGCCCTGGACAAATGACCTTGCAGAAATGCCATAATTATCAATCGCTCCCTGGGCTACAATCGAATTTGCCATATCTAATACCTTTTCTGATGAATCAGCATACAAAACGCCATTATTATCCCCAAACTCCTTTATGAGACCAGGTAATTTTGTTGTAATGACCGGTTTTCCCATCGCCATATATTCATACATTTTTATCGGGACAATATCCTGCATGATTTTCTCCTTGGGATCTGCAGGTAACATACAGATATCACTTGCTGCAATAAACTCGGGAATTTTTTCATACGGTTGTTTGCCAGTAAGAATTAAATTTTCCATGAGGTTATTCTCTTCCCGGATCTTCTGCAAATCTTCATAGGCATCACCATCTCCGACAATGAGGATTTTGAGGTTTCGATATTTTTCTTTGCAGCGGGCTAATTCTAAACAAATTTCTTTCAATCCTGAGAAATGATACAACCAGCCCATGAAAAAAAGGACTGTCTCATCTGGTCTAATATCAAATTGTTCCCGGATTATATTCCCATCAATCCCGGGATTAAACCGTTCTAAATCTATACCGGCACCGATTAAAGAAGTGTGTTCAGGATTAGATCCCAGGGTAATTGCGTAGTCTTGTAGTTTTTCATTGATGGCAATAACCCTCGTGGAATTATGAAGAGTCTGCTTTTCAAGGAACCTCCCCAGCATCTGAAAAAACTTCTCCGGGATCAGGGTATCCAATGCATCTATCCAATAATAAACAAAGGGGATACCATGGCGCTGAGCAAGCCGGGCTCCCAGCCAGGCATTCAGGATTCCGAATCCGACGATAATATCGAGTTTAAACTCTGCAATCTGACGGGAAATTTCTATCCGGTGAGCAATCATGAGAGCGGGATATTCAAGGACAGAAATCCTGATGGAACGGGGACGAATGACCTGAACCGAAACACCGGGTATGATTTTTTGTACATCTGAATGAACCTCCCGTGGTTTTGTCAATCCCGTTTCATTGTTCTTTTTCCAATCAATATCATAATCAATAACACGAATGGAATGTCCGCGTTGTGCTAAACGTTCCATCAGATGATGCTGCTGATGAGGATTTCGAGTAATCCAGTTTGATTCCTGAACGATGAGAATATTCATAGCAATAATTATGAAAACTCAGCACTGTTCTGTATGTTATCCCAATTCCTGACAAACCACTCATGAGTTTTTTCAAGACCGTTCGAAAATTCCATGGCAGGTGCATATTCAAGATTTTTCCGGGATTTATCAATACATGATAACAACCGTGTTTTTACATCCCAGTCACGACGCTGAGTAAAGTGAATGCCAGCTTCATTTCCAGTCAGCCGGTTCACCGCATTCGCCATATCAATAACCCGTTGCTCTTTTCCAGCACCAAGGTTGAATGCTTCTCCGATTGCTTCATCCTTAACGCCCATAGCAAGAAGACCATTGACAATATCTCCGACATATGTCCAGTCCCTGGTTTCTGTACCATCACCGGTAATCGGAAGAGGTAAACCTTTCATTGCCCAGTAAAAAAAGTTCGGAATAACATTCCGGTACTTTCCGGGAACTTCCCCCGGTCCAAATGAATTAAAGAACCGTGCATTCACAACAGGAAGGTCATACATATTGTGGAAATAATTCGTATACAGCTCACCCAGGAGTTTTGTTACCTGGTAGGGAGTATGAAGGTGGATGGAAATATCATGCTCTTCAAACGGCATTTTGGAATCCAAACCGTATACTCCACATCCGGATGAAGAATATACAAACCGTTCTGCATTAACTAGTTGAGCATATTGAAGAACTTTCAGAATACCAAGACCATTAACCAGGAGGTCTTTCTCCGGACTATCGACTGAGTTCTGGTTTGCAAAATGTGCAGCCAGATGATAGATAATCTGTGGTTTGTCCCGGAAAGCCCATTTCAGGTTTTCATCATTCAGAATATCACCATGAATGAATTGGATTTTTGGACTTTTTGGAATATTCCAGTTATATGAGGAGGAGAGATTGTCAAGAATAATGATCTTTTTCGTGTCGAGAGCATCCAATGCACGGACCAGATTTCCACCTACAGCGCCTGCTCCTCCGGTAATGAGAATTGTTTTTCCTGTAAATTTTGTTGTATCGAAATTCACTATAAACACCTACAAACGATAATACCATTTCATCCATTCAACGGTTCGTTTTACTCCTTCTTCTGGTGTTACCCGTGGATTATGATTCAAATCCTTAATTGCCTTAGAACAATCGATGGTTTTAATCATGGTAGTAAAAGGCTCTGCTTCATGATAAGTAACTAGTGAATCATCTTTTCCAACCGCATCCAGAATGAGATCTGAGTACTGCTTGATGTCCCGTTCCCATTCCAGTCTTCCGGCAACATTGTACACTTCACCTGGGATGAAATTGTCAACAATATTTGCCCAGGTCCTGCATGAATCCTCGACAAAATCGATAATTCTCTTATGGCCCTTGAAAACGGTATATGGTTGATTATGCAGTGCCTGATAGATAAATTTCGGAATGAAACCACGATAGGGATTATAATGTTCCAGGGGTCCATAACAGTTGACAGGTCTGACTCTGACGGTTTCAGTGCCAAACATGGTCGCGGAATTCATGCACATGAGTTCTCCAGCCCATTTTGTTATAGCATAATCATTCATCTGATAGGTATCTTTGATTGGATTTTTCTCCATGACATCTTCGGTCATAACGCCAGCATAGTCCCCGTAGACTTCAGCACTAGAATAGAATATCATCCTGAATTTTAATTTTTCCTGAAGTCGGAGCATATGTTTTGTACCGACGACGTTGGTCTGCCAGAGGTTCTCATAATAGTCCTCTCCATTCCACCTACCATATTCCGCTGCAAGATGGTACACATAATCGAATTTTTCTTTTTCAAAAACGCGTTCAATTTGTCTATAATTTTTCACATCAGCACGAACATAATTATCACGATCATTATTTAGAATATCTGCAGCAATTACTTCATGTCCCCGTGAAGTCAGCTCATTAACCAAATTTGTCCCAATAAATCCGGATCCACCTGTAACCAGTATTTTTTTTGTGCTCATGTTATCATTCAATATTGTATCAGAAATTGTTCATTATTTTTTAGAAAATTTTAATCTGCCGATTTGATAATTTCTACAATCTGCTCTCCAGCAGAACCATCTCCATAGGGATTAGCCCACATTCGAGATGATGACATAATCCTTTCACTAGAGGATACAATACTCTCCGGATCAGAACCTGCCAGGATATTTCCCCCCACCTCAACCGTCTCAGGTCGTTCTGTGTTCTCTCGTAAGGTAACACACGGAACCCGAAGAATACATGCTTCTTCCTGAACTCCTCCGGAATCAGTAAGAATTAACCGTGCATGAGCCTCAAGTTCCAGGAAATCAAGGTACCCTACCGGAGAAATGATTGTAATCCCTTCGGAATTGATACCAAACTCCTGGATCATCTTTTGAGTCCGGGGATGCATCGGAAAAATAATGGGCATTCCATACTGCTGCCCGACTTTCTGGATTCCTGAAATGATTCCCTTAATTCTTGATTTATCATCCACATTTTCTGCCCGATGGGCGGTTACTAACAGGTACTGGTTTGGCGTAACCCCAAACCGTTTCAGCACACCGGATTTCGTCCTGGCAATCTCTCGGTGCTGAATGAGTGAATCTACTACGGTATTCCCGGTATTATATATTTTTGTGACATCAATCCCTTCACGAACCAGATTATTACAGGAATCATCTGTCGGAGCAAACAAGTACTCAGAGATATGATCCACGACAACCCGATTGATTTCTTCCGGCATACTCCGATCATTGCTCCGGAGCCCTGCCTCCACATGACCAATCGGAATATGCATCTTTGCTCCGACAAGACCTCCGGCAAGAGCGGTATTAGTATCACCTTGGACAAGAATAATATCAGGTCGGTTTTCAAGATACATTTTCTCAATCCCACACATAATTGCCCCAGTCTGTTCTGCATGCGTACCGGAACCAACATCAAGATTACAATAAGGAACCGGGAGAGATAACTCTTCAAAAAAGATTTTATCCATCTCGTACGAATAGTGTTGTCCGGTATGAAGAACTGAAAAATCTATTCCTTTTTTCTGACATGCCCGGATTACCGGGGCCATCTTAATTATCTCCGGCCTAGTCCCTAAAACAATTGAAATCATATCAGATAATTACCTAAATCAATCAACATTTTCCAATCATAACGTGAATTTAAATGGAAAACCAAAGTTACCGATCAATCCTCACAATCTTCACAAGCGTATTCAAAATCAGACCTGAAGTAATAAGAAGCATACCCAGAACTAACAAAACACCGCTGCACATCGTAGGGAAGAATACAAACTTACCGGATGAATAATACTGATTAAAGGCAAAAAGACCAAAAACAATTCCAACCATTGAAAAAACAGTCCCTCCTAAGCCAAATGTCAGCAATGGTCTCCGGTATCCGATAATCCCGATAATATGTGTAAGAACATCCATTCCATGACTCAAGGGATTCTTTTTATGTTTGAACGGAACCTCATACCTGACCGTAATCGGGACTTCTGCTATCGCAAGTCCAAGACGGGAAAAATGTTCAATCATATCTGATTCAATGTTGTAACCTTCGGAAGGAAAATCAAAATTATCTAATGCTTTTTTACTAAATGCCCGGTATCCGGATTGAGAATCTGTACACTTAAAAGAACTCCCCATATTGGTTGCCATATCAAGAGTGACCTGCCCAAGTCTCCGGTATGCAGGAATATCATTGCATTCTTCACTCAGCTGCCGGGAACCAATTACCATATCTGCTTTTTTGGAAATAATTGGCGCAATTAATATGGGTATCTCATTTGGATTGTGCTGACCGTCAGCATCAAGCATAACAACTGTAGAACAACCAATTTCTTTTACCCGAGCAATTCCTGCACGAACTGCATTTGCCTTTCCCTGATTTTTCTCAAGTTTAACGATATCTGCCCCGGATAACCATGCAATCTCTGATGTCCTGTCACTTGAACCATCATCAACAACAACTACTTTCCCTACATGCTTCAGGCTCAGCATCACCACCATACCGATGGTTAATTCTTCATTAAAGGCTGGAATGACAGCAATAATATCTTTTTCAGTAAATGGATTTTCAAAGGCTAGATTAGGAGGAAAATACCGTGTCAGATGTAATACCCGATTAATGCAATCAAATACACGGGTTACATCAGGAACTGAATGAGAATCTTCAGTTTTTAATGGATAGATTGGTGATTGTTTGAAAGATTGAGTTTTTTCCGAAATATTTTTCATCTGATCGATATTCTCATATGAAATGTGAACATCAGATTCTTCTGGAAAAAAATCTTCCCCTTTTCTAAGGTTATTCGCAGGATCATTCAGTGAATTGAAATCAGAAAAAAAATCCTGACCATTAACAGATAAAATATTCTTCCGGGGTTGGGATGAACTTGCTGACACAGTATGTTGGTATGTTACGTGTATGCCCAATTAAAGATTTGCAAGGCAAATATTTAAGTGGTAATAATGGAAGATGTTTCAACTAAAATCAGAACAATAATTATTCGCACATTTTTAAATAGGATTTTTATCCTTCTATTTGATAAAAAAATCTATGGATAATCCTTAAAAAATTTTTACCCATGGAAATAATAAAAAATTACCATAATAATTCTTTTTTACCATAGGTATAAACAAACCAAAGAGAATTATTTCAACTTTCATCGCTACTTATCTTATACGTGATCTCCTCATCGTACTCCGGAATTTCAATCAATGATCCAGACGAACTCATTGATTCAATAAAAAAAGTACATACGAAAGTTCCATTAACAGGGAAAAAAACAAACGAACTCTTAGCTCTTAAGGATAAACAATTACAATATCTTATCGCAGCCATCAGAAATACTCCTCAAATTCCGGAAAACTGGTCGGAGGATGAATGGAAAGAATGGTTAGCCACACTAATTCCACACCGGATACTATCACTCCTTGCCTTGCATATATCTACATGGGAGGAAAAATTCAGACCTCCGGATTTCATATATTCACGATTGATTAAGGAATTCCATCAGGCTGCAATAAAATCAGTTTTAATTGACCACCAATTACTAAACCTATCTTCAATCTTTGAGAAAGAAAAAATTGAAGTAATTATAGTAAAAGGAGTGGCTCTTGCAAGATCAATTTATCCTGATACTGCAACACGAATTTCTTGTGATATTGATCTTTTTGTTCAACCAGAAAATATAAAAAATTTAGAGAATATTCTCGAGAATCTTGGATATAGATGTCCTGAACATACCTTCGATATTTCACCAGATATTTTCCAAGAAGAGGTTTTTTTCACTCCAAAAAACATGGCCAATATTGATATTCACTGGTCAATTGATAGAAATTTTTCATTATTTGATCAGGATTGGTTAGACAAAGCCTTCATATCCAAACAATTAATTCAATATAATAATTTTAATTTTTTTACATTTAATCCAATTAATCATCTTGAATATCTTGCTTTTCACCATATTTTCCAGCACGATAGCATGACCTTTGATTGGATCATGGATATTGCATATCTTTTTCCCAAATTGACTATAGAAGATTGGAAAATTATCACAAAAAAATCAGCAATGGATAATGTTCGAATTTCCTTAGAACTGGCATTGATAATAGCCAGTCTTTGGTCAGGTGTTTCACTACCAGAAAATTATAATAACTTCTCAAATTGGCCGGTTCCCTCCCAAAAAGAACAAAAAATAATGACATTTGCGAAAAATCATAGTATATATCTCATGTCTTTTATCCATATTATCCATGCCTTAAAAAATAGAAACGATAAAATATCACACATATATTATTATATTTTTCCGCCAAAGGGACTTTTATATAAATATCGTAAATCAGATAGTATTTTGGATATCCCTTGTGCATACATTAGAAGATGGATAAGTTTTATAAAATATTTTTAATAATTTCCGGAACCTCTTTTCAATTCAATTATGAGAATAAATATCCAAATGCTTCTTTAATTATTAAAAATCTACGAAAGACATCAGATATTTTTGATCTATATTCAATTGGATATCTTTATTACCCCATAAAATATTATATAAAACTATGTCATTATCCCACTTCTTTAGGAACTTAACTCTAGTTCTAATATTCTGTTCTGTTTTCTCATTTTACCCGGTATTGTCAGAAGAAACGTATAGCATTGATATTTCACCATCAACAGTTGAAACTAATGAGACTGTAAAGGTTGTTTTAGAAGACATCCCACAGAATTCTATTATTAACATGACTATTGAAGGTGAAGTATCTGCAGTCAAGGGAGAAGAAAGTACCTTCCTGATGACCAATTTCCTGTTCCCATATTATGATCCGGCGGCAGTTTATGAAACGCATATGATGGATCTCATTCCCGGAACAGAAGCCACCACCAGTGTGATCCGGGAAGATGGAACTGAAGCTTCCTACACCGGAGAAGTCAATGAAACTGGTATCTTTAACGCATCAATTATCCACGAACTGAACCGTGCGGTATACAATGTCACTTTTACCGGAATTCCGGCAGAGGACCACATGAGAGCCCTTATAGAATTCGGCTCAACAACACGTGAGGATAATAGTACAGAAGAAGCAACAACTGCAGAAAGTTCCTTTACCCCAAGTGGATTCTTTGAGGGAAAGATGGATGTATCTGTTTACATTGATGGTGAACTTCAGAAAACAGAAACTATTTCAGTAACTCCCTGATCTTTATCCTCTTTTTTTTCAAAAATATTAGAGGTACATATATTTTTTTATTGATATATTATTCAATACAAATAAAAAAGTTATTTACCAAAACAATATCAATTACTTAATATTAGGATGATTAATCATCAATATCACGAAAATTGCTCTTTTAGAATGTACAGTAATAATTCCCGGAAAAAATTACAATAATAGTTCATTACCATGAAGAAAAAAGATCTGGCAACCTTATTCCTTGTAATATGGGTTTTGATCATCCTCACTTTTATGCTCATGGGTCAATACCTGGATCTGGAAATTTTTTTTGTTCTCTGGCTAATCGGACTCCTTATTATTACTGAACTCATAAGCACTCACAATATTCAAACAAAATATCTGGTGAAAATTAAATATGTAATCGCGATAGGAGTTGCCATCTTTGCATTCATTGTTTTAGAAAAGGTAATGGTGATTATAAATTCATGAAAATATCTCACATCTCACTCATTACTTTTTTTTCGCTCACCATTACTGCCTTGTATCTTCTTTCTCTCGGAAGTAATCCGATATTATATTCCCTGGAACTTGAAAAACCTACAACAGAGTTTCATAGTGACATTAATGCTGAGGAACGAATTTTTCTTAACAGTTCCCAGGATATGACACCAATAATGCAGGACATCCTGGACTACTCAGGACCTATTGCACTCAATATCAGAATGGAAGATATGGATGCCGCGATTGGCGATCTTCAGCAATATTATAACAAATACCGAAACCTTGACCGGTTGGTAATCAACCTGGATATGAGTGAGAGTGAAATAGAAGAATTCCAGGATAATACCAAGTTACAAGAAGAACTTTTCAGAGAATTATTGATGGCTTCAGATGATCTGGACACACTTAAAAGATTAGAATTCCGATACCGTGACCAGAATGATATTACCTCTCTGAAAACCGTTGCATTCCAGGGTGAAGCACTAAAAAAGAAAATCCATAAGATTCGGGAGAAATACAATCTGGTAAATGAAGAAATTGTAAACCAGGGCATGAAATTTGAGCTCAATACTTCAAAAGTCGAGCAGGCAAGAATGGATATTAATCGTTTTGTCGACGAGATTACTGAAGAACAGGAAGTGAGGAAAAAAGAGATTCCAATTACAAATCAAGAAATCCCGGAAAAAAAATTAACCTTACTGGTTACTCCGGAGTCAGGAAAATACTGGGATGTTATTCATTACTCCGGATATCTATCCGGAACAGACATCTCCAATAAAAACATTACTCTCAATGTTGACAATACCTATTATACAGATCTCTTGACAAATGATATTGGGCATTACTCATCCTATATTTATATCGAACAAATCTCCACAGGACCTCATAATTTCACCTCAGTTTATCAATCTCTAAAATCTGAACAACAACCACTATTTGTCACTCCGGTAAATTCAACCATTGATCTTTACATTCAGGCGGTGGAAAACCAACCGGTAGTTAATTTAACAGGAAATCTTCTAACCCATGTGCAGGTTAACAATGCAACTGTTCATTCAATAGTAAATAATGCTTCATGGAATACAACTCTGACAAACCAATATGGAAATTATTTCACAAATCTCACTCTCCCACAGGGAACCTATCAAATCTATACAGCATTTAATGATAATTCATATCCTATCCATCCCAACCAAAGTCAGGTTTATGAAGTAGTCTCTTCTGGTACCAGTATTCTCTCAATTCGATTGCTCGGGGAAATTGATCCTCTGATTATATTTATCATTGTAACCGGAGGAGTAGTTGGACTGACAGGAATAATAATAATTATTTTTAGAAAATATGTAAAAAAATTGACATTCCAATCTTCTGAACCAAAGACCGGATCAAACGATTACCAATTTATCGAAACTATAGATGAAGAACTGTTAGCTTATACCGAAAGGGCACTTTCCGATCATTACCTTATCGTTTTACAAAAAAAGGGATTATCGGAAGCGGCAAGAGAGGTTTATCAGATAATTCTTACAAACATCACCTTCACCATCCCCCGGAAAGAAGTGAATGCACATACTATCAGGGAAATTTCTGAAATTCTCTCGTCTAAACCATACAGTAATATTTTTTCTGCATTCACCCGAATATATGAAAAAATCAGGTATGGTGGATCAGAAAAAGTGGACGATAAAGAAAACTTTGAAACACAATTTGAAGAACTGGATCAAGCTGTAAGGAAGGAAGAATGAACAGCAAAGAATTTTTATTATTCATAATTTTCTTTATTGCCAGCATTTCCTGTCTGATATTATTCTCAACAAACAATCTTGAATTTAGTAAATCAAATCCCGGATGGAATGGAACATCACAATTCTTCTCTGATACTGACCGGCATACAACCGTTGAAATATACAATCTCTCTCAACTAACAAACGCGGAAAATGTAACCCTTCTAATCATCGCCCCGGATAACGAATTTTTTCCTAACCAGACCGTTTTATACCGGGATTTCTTATTACGAGGAAATACAATAATACTGGCAGATGACTTTGGAACAGGGAATTCTCTGCTTAAAGGCATTGGATCTCATATATCACTTCTTCGGGGGATTTTAACCAGCGTAGACCGGGCTTATAATGATGGATATACCGTTGTGACCTACCCGGCATCTGAGCATCCCCTTCTTTCAGGAGTTGATTCATTAGTATTAGAGAGAAGTTCAACACTATTAGGGGGAGAACCGCTCATAACCTCAAGTCTTTTTAGCTGGGTTGACCGGGATGAAGATAAAGAAATTACTAAAAAGGAACTTCTTGGGAAATATACTGTAATGTCAGGAGAAAAAATTGGAAACGGAGAAATAATCGTCCTTTCTGATCCCAGTATTTTCATCAATTCCATGAGGAATCTTGAGAATAAATACAGCAATCCAATATTCATAAAAAATATTATTCAATTACATCCTCTGCTCTATATCGATCAGGTAAATTCACGAACCAGTAATGCCCAGAGCACCAACCAGGTTATAGAATTCATAAAAAGCCAGAAAATTTTTAAAATTATGATAATCGGGTTAATGCTTGTTCTTATTGGATTATTTTTTATGAGGAAAAAACCAGAATGATGTTGAAATTTTCTAATTCCGCTATTGGAGGTCTGGGAGATATGCAGAAAAAACATTTAATTATATTTTCACTAAAAATCCGGAGCTAAAATAAATGAGTGACCAGAATGATAGTATTCAAAAAATTGTTGATATTCACCGGGAAGTACATGAAAAAGTTGGAGAATTTATTGTAGGCAATAAAAACCTGATTGATTTAATTTTAATCGGATTATTGACAGAGGGACATATCCTGATTGAAGGAGCACCAGGAACAGCCAAAACCAGTATATCAAAAATTATTTCACTCATTACCGGCTGTGATTTTAAAAGAATCCAGGGAGCAATAGATCTTCAACCGATGGATATGATTGGTGTAAACATCTATGATTCTTCTACTCATGATTTTGTATTCCGAAAAGGACCCATATTTACCAATATATTGCTAACCGATGAATTAAACCGGATTAATCCAAAATCACAGAGTGCATTTATCGAAGCTCTCAGTGAAAGACAGGCTACAGTAGATGGGGCTGTCTATCCTCTTCCTTCTCCTTTTATTGTAATCGCTACTCAAAATCCCTATGAGCTGGAAGGCACATTCCCTCTTATTGAAGTACAACGGGATCGTTTTTCATTCAGTACAACAACCACTTTCCTTGGCCATGAAGATGAACTGGAAATTATCAGAAGAGCATCTACAGGAATTCTGGAATGGGACAATTATATTCAGAATATCAGGCCAATAATTGAACATGAAACACTCCTCTCATTAATCCAGAGTATTAAAAAAATTACGATACAGGATCCGGTACACCGATATATCCGTGATATCATTATGGCAACTCGTCATCACCAGGATATCTCACTTGGTGCTTCTTCTCGTGGATCCATTGCGATGGTAAATGGGGCAAAATGTCTTGCTGCATTACATGGACGTGATTTTGTAATTCCGGATGACATTAAATGGCTAACACCATTTGTTCTCCTACATCGTATTTATCTGACGCGAAATGCAGAAATGGACGGTGTAAAAGTAATAGATATTATACAGGAAATACTTGAGACCATCGAGGTGCCATAAACTTGAAATTACATCGCTGCACTGAGGGATTTATCGTAATTTTCATTATCCTCTTATTTACCGCAGCGTATTTTGATGAACCAGGCCTTCTTTTCATTTCAAGTTCACTGGGTCTTTTTATTACATCCAGATACTGGATTTTTTTATTCAGGATAAAAAAAATTGCAGATTCGTGTACTATCAATCGGAAACTTGAAAAAAAAGTATTCAGACAGGGGAATCTATTAAAAGTAAATACAGAAATTTCAATAACTTCAGAAACCGGGATAAATATTCAATATTCCGAGAATCCTGTAGCGGGCATTATATTTAATCATGGTGAAATATCCAAAAATATTTCAGAAAATGCAATCCAGACCTGTAATCTTATTTATTGGATTATTCCGATAATTCATGGTAACATTCGTTTTGCATATGGAGAATTATTATTCTCTGATCTCTTTTTCTCAAGTACCCTACATCTATCCAAAAATAATTATACAAATCCTGAAATAAGAATCGTTCCGGTTCCATTTTTCGAGAAGGAAACAATTTTAAGTACTCGCGGAGATAAAGAAAACGAAAAGGCCAATATTTTACAGGGATTTAGTATCCGCTCATACCGGGAATATATACCAGGAGATGATATCAGGAAAATTGACTGGAAACTCACTGCAAAATATGACAACCTGTATGTCAGAGAGTATTCCGGAATGCAGAACAAGCCTCCACTGATCATCGCAGACCTCCCTGAACAGGGGACATCATATAAACCGGAAGGATTGCAATCTATTATTCGTGCCATAACTGGTATTATTGAAAATAAAAACTATCTGAAAGAAAATCTTTCAATTCTGGTCATTTCGGGTCCAAATATCATTAGCATGGTGTTGGATGAATATGATCACGCTAAATGTATGGAACTGGTGACCAGATATTTACATCCTCAAATTCGGAATCATCATTTATACCGGGTAAAAAAACGATCTGATATACGGGAAGAACTAAAGCAAATTAGAGACCAGAAAAAAGAAAACTTTTCAATAAATGATAACAATTTCTTTGAAAGAAAATCCACTATTTATTTAAAAGTACTCATGGAAAAAGAGAATACACATTTTTCTAACCAGATATCAAAAATACTCACCATGCATAATCCTGAAGAAATTGTCTTCTACTCCTTATGCGAAGGTGATGTAAGCCATATCCAGGAGATTCTCAAGCAAAGTCATTATAGAAATATCAGATTTACCCTGAAAATTCCATCAAAAAATTATCCTGAATTTATGAAAAAAGCAGGAATATATTTGAAAGGTGAAAAGATCGAGATGATACAATGAATCTTTTATTTAAAGAAATTTCTCTTATTGCTCTGACTGTCCTATCCTTGACTGGCTCAATGATACTTTCAAGAAACATCTGGTTTATCTATCCGTTGTTGATAATATTTTCATTGTTTATCTGGAATATCAGCAGGAATGCGCCTCACTATCGTACTATCTTATTTTTATTCATTATTTTTGATTCCTATGTATCATATTATTCTTCACCATTCCTTTCAATCCTGATTATTTGGTCCGGAGTCATGTTATTTGCTATCCAGGAAAACCTTATTGTAACAAAAATGGATATCCGGATAATTGTAATCCTTTTGGGAATGATTGCATTAACCGGCATAATAATTATGCATACCAACCGGATTCTCTATCCATCCCTCTTCGTCCTTGGTTTATCAGCGGGTATTATTTTTCTTTCCATTATTTTCCATTATCGAATTCAAAAAAGATATTCCGGAGAATATTCATGAATGTTAAAAATAAAGACCGAAATATTACCGCCTCACTGGTTCTCATTCTATCTGCAGGGCTATTATTCATTATTACCTGGATTTCTGGCAGGAATGATCTGACAAATGCAACCGTTATCATATCAGCATTGATTTTATTCCTGACCGGACTCATCATCTTTACCTTTCAAAAAAATTCTCTTGTTGAGGGAGAATGGGCATCATTATTTCATGTTCAGGAAACGATTAATCTTTCACGAATAACTTCTGACCTTGGAATAATGGGGCATGCAATATTCATTCCGGAAACAGAAGAAAAAACAAAAATTATTTTTCAATTTATTCCGGTGTCGACATATAAAAAAGGAGAACTCACTGGAGATTCTTTTGTCACAGGAACCGGGGGAACCGGACTTCTAATTGATCCTTCTGGAAAACCATTAAAAGAGTACCTTGATAAAAAATTGAAACTTCATATTCCTGATAATGATGATGAAATATTCTCATTGATTCGTGAGATAATAGAAGAAACTCTGGAATTAACAGAGAAAACCCTAGTTCAAAAAACAGGAGAGAGTTTTATCATCTCATTACAGGGCTTTCAGATGATAAACGGATGTTTTGCAATCCATGAAGAATCACCAGCATGTTGCCTTATCAATCCATGTCCAATAAGCAGCCTTATTGGAATGATCCTTGCAGAAGGAAAAAACCAGCCTTTTACCCTGGAGCGATGTTCTCCGAAGAAAAAGAACAACTCTGTAGAGTTAGTATATTCTCCAGTTAAAATAGATTAAAAAATTTACCTCTTTTCTGCCGGATAGATCTGAGTCCAGAGATGAAGATCGCGATAACTTGCATTTATCCTGTCCATATTTTTTATCGTTTCATTAGGAACTGATTCATTAAACAGTAAAAATTCTATCCTATTATATCCAGTACCTGGTGGAATGAAGGTATACGGACGTGTAATTGTTTCATTATGAGGAATAGTAAGGGTATCTTTGTCAATTAAATCCATCGCCATTATGGTTGATGTATTATCTTCCGGATTAAACGTCATATTCATCACATGTGTCTCAATCGTATACGTGATATTGCGATACTCATGATTTCCAACACCGATAAATAAAGGATATTGTACTCCGACAAATACTTTTGAAGGATAATCAGCAGCCATTTGATTCTCACCAAGAATGAAAAATTCTGTAAATTTTTCTCCTTCTTTAGGAACAGCAATAACAAAAATTGTAACACTAATTGCAGTAATAATTGAAATTAACAGAATTATTGAAAGAATGCGGTCAAAACGGGTCTGACCATCTGAAAAAAAATCATCCCTTACTGATTCAATTATCTGAGAGAATGGAAATTCATATCTCTCTTCATCAGGTAGTATTCCTCTCCGATACTGTCCAATAAGGATCATTGCTAAGACGAATGCAGATAATGATATGACAATTGGATCAAGACGTATGCCCCACGGCGTATAATTTAATGCAAGACCGATTAGAGGAACTACTGCAATGGACATCCCAAATGAGAGTGCAATACGTTCTATAAGATCCAAATCTGATTTTTGAGGAAAAAACGCTGCAATAAGAGAATATCCCGGAATAAATAATATTACAGGGAGAGCAAAAAGTGTCCGGATAGGACTGGTATTCAGAAATGGAACATAAATTGCACATAAAGATATAAAGAGCCACAAGAAAATAACCTTTAAATCCGGAAAAATCCTGACTTCAAAAAAGGCTTTATTTATAGTACCCCATATTTTTTCTGGATCAGGAGATGAATTCACATAAATAATTTGATCTCTCTTTAAATTAAGGCTTTGAGTATATGAATAAATCCTTCAGATTTTTAGATATATCATCTGAAAAAAATATCGATATCGTTACATCAATTCTATGAATATCAAAATGAAGGATTAATTTATTATTAAAAATAAGTAATATTTATGCTAAATAATTTATCGAATTATTTATTAGATTTTAGGCATTTAAACATCAAAAAATTTTTTTCAATTTTCTCTCTAATGATTCTATCTTTTCTGGTGACCTGCAATCCTTGTCTTGGTTCTGATGATTTGATTGATGATTCATCTCCTACTGCATATGATCTTTACAAAGAAGGAAAATATGATGAAGCATTACAATCCTTTGACCAATTATTGATTCAAAATGCATCTGACATTCGTGCTTTAACAGGAAAGGCTAATACACTGGTAAAATTGAAGAAATTTGAAGACGCAATTACAGAATATGACAAAATTCTAATTCTGGATACAACGAATGCAGATATTTGTAATAAAAAAGGTCAAGCACTTTATAATTTAAAAAAATATGAAGAAGCGATATATTCTTTCAATAAAGCACTGGAGATTGACCCGAATCTGAAATCTGTATGGTATAATATTGGAAATACATATTATTCACTCAAACGATATGAAGAGGCAATGCCTGCTTTTGACAAAGCCTTTGAATTAGATCCGGAATACACCTCGGCATTATTGAAAAAAGGTGATTCACTAAGAAATTTACAGCAATATGAAGAAGCAATATCAACATATGACAAAGTGATTGATCTTGATCCTAACCTGACCGCACCTTGGAATAGCAAAGGAGTTACTTATAATAAACAAAAGAAATATGAAGAAGCAATTGAATCTTTTAAAAAATCTCTGGAAATCAATCCAGACCAGAAATCGGGATGGTATAATATTGGAGATGCATATTATACACTCAGCCAATACCAAGAGGCGATACCTGCTTTTAACAAAGCATTTGAATTAGATCCGGAATACACCTCGGCATTATTGAAAAAAGGCGATTCTTTTAGAAAAATGCAAAAATATGATGAAGCGATAACCACATATGACAAAGCTATTGATATCGATCCTAACCTTACTTCTCCCTTTTTAAGTAAAGGAGCAATTTTTTCAGATTTACAGGATTATAACAAATCAATTACAGCATATAAATTGGCACTAGAAATCGATCCTGGTCTTGCATCTGTATGGAATAGTGTAGGATCAGTTTATACTAAACTAGAAGAATATGAAAATGCAATAAAAGCTTTTGATACTGCATATTCATTAAACCCGGGTTTAACATCAGCGCTTATAAATAAAGGAGATTCGTTAAGTAAGTTAGGTAGGAACGAAGAAGCAATAGAAGTATATGACAGAGTGTGTGAAATCAACCCGAACCTTACAACGGCTTTGATTAAAAAAGGAGAAGTCCTCACATCATTAAATAAAACTGAAGAATCTCTTGAAATATACAACTCAATTATTGCAGAAAATCCGGATGATGTTACTGGATACATCCAGAAAGGTAATTTTCTAATAAAAAAGGGAAATTTTGATGAAGCCATATTAGCTTTTGATAAAGCAATAGCACTGGATCCTGAATCTACTTCGTCTATTAAAAGAAAAGCCAATGCTTATTTATCAGAAAACCGTTACGAAGAAGCGGCAGAAATTTTTAACCAGGCTTTGACGATAAATCCGGAAGATGCCTCATTATGGATTAGTCTTGGTAATACATACAAGTCTGATAAAAATTATGAAGCCGCACTGGACTCTTTTAACCGGGCATATGAACTGGACAAAAATTCGATATCCGCTCTGAAGGGGAAAGGTTCCACCCTTCAGTCGATGAAAAAATATAACGAAGCCATCGATGCATATAACCGTATACTTTACCTTGACGAAAATGATCCTAATGCATGGATAGGAAAAGGAAATGCCCTAAATGGTCTTAAACAATATTCAAGTGCCCTTATAGCTTTTGAAAAAGTGCTGGAGATAGACCCTACTCTTGTTTCAGCCCTGAATGGAAAAGCTACTGCACTCAGGAATATGAAAAAATCTCTTACTGATGAGATTCATGAAGAAGTGTATAGTACATATGAAAGTATCCTTGAAATTAACCAGGATAATCCAGGAACATGGATTAACCAGGGAAATACATTGAAGAATCTCAAGAGATATGAAGAAGCTATTGAAGCATATGATAATGCCCTCGGACTTAATGATACCCTTACGTCTGCATGGATAGGAAAAGGAGATTCTCAAAAAAGCCTTGAATACTATAAAGAAGCGACTGAATCATATGAAACCGCATTAGAATTAAACCCGAATTTAACATCAGTATGGAAAAATATGGGTGATTCATATATCAAAATTGGAGAAACTGAACCAGCAATTGCCGCATATGAAAACTATACAATCCTCTCTCCAAAAAGCCGTCCTAGCTGGTTTACTTTAGGAGAACTTTATCAAAAACTTTCGGAATTCAACAAATCCATATTCGCTTTTGATAAAGTAATAGAATTACATCCGAAAAATGCCACAGCCTGGCTCTATAAAGGTGAGGCCCTTACCGGACTTATGATGTATAACGAATCATTACAAGCGTACAGGCAGGCGAAAAATTACAATAAAAGTATTATAATTCCGCCATCAGTCATTACAAATGCAACTATTGAAGACCAGAATAATTTACGAGTAAATCTCTTTTAACCCTGAACAACTATTTTTCTGATAATAATTTTTTATTCATCTTTTCAAAAAGATAGAGTTAGTAGCGTTTTTTCCCAATTATCAACAGATATTAATATCCCGATTAGATTCGAAGGTCGTGATCTTATTATGTGAAAATCATAATAAATTTAATAATATATTATAGTTAGTTGCATAATATTTTGAAATAATATTTTGCGCTCAAAAATTTTTCAGCCCATCCTTTGAAATAGGTGATCTGGTTAATTCTGTAGAAAAATTCTTCCCAAATTTCTGCTTTTAAGTGATCATGATCCTTAATGAAAAGGGTAGAAAGATCTCTCCGGACAGCTCTCCAAATTTGCTCAATTGGATTTAAATCTGGAGAATACGGCGGAAGGATAATTAGTTCAATACCATTTTGTGCAGAAAAATCACGGACCATTTGTGATCGATGAGATGAGAAGTTGTCAAGAATTATCACAATTCTTTTTCCTGGATTTGCTACTTTAAATTCACTTAAGACTTCACATATGTCCTCTTTTTAAGAGTGATCACGAAATGTTAAAATGGAGTTCCCATTAGGAGAGTAAATTCCAAAGGTATTGGCTCTAAACTTACTGGTATTTTTTATAATGCGGGTTTTTGTGAAAAACCAAACCCGTTAAGTGTTAGCAGTAGATTGTGGGGAACTAGCATCGAAAAAGCCGATTACAACATTTTTGCTCATTTTTAGGAGTCTTTTTTTAAAATTTCCTCTGCGTTTTCAGGCCGACGATAATCTTGCGGATATAATTTCCCAAAAAGCATTTTGTATTTCTTTAAAATTCTCCTTATTTGGTCCATACTATAATTTACGGAAAATTTTAAAAAAATTAACTCTCGAACTTCAGAGGTTGTCCAAAAATTGTGAGTGTGTAAAATCTCATATAATTGATCCTTTTCAACATCTGAAAGTTTTGCTGGCTTTCCACCTGCATAACCTTCTGAATTCCACCTGTCCTGCCACGTGTAACCCGTTCCCGGAGAAATACCTACTAATTTACACGCTTCCTTTACGGACATATTCGAATACCGAAGGTTAATAAAGGTTAACCGCTTATGGATTTTGGCCTCGAGCTCATAATCTTTTATTTTTTTAAGCAAATCACTTTGAGTAATGTGAGGAATAATTGATATTTGCTGGACATTTATCATAAACTATGTTTAAATTTAAAAGTATAGAAAGTAATGCAACAAACTATAAATTATTAATGAACCAATGCGATCTAAATCCCCCCTCAAAAAAGATGATACTCATCTTTTTTGTTGTCAAAATCCAGATTGTTCCGATTATGGGAAACGTGGACTAGGAAATCTTACGGTTAGTGGAACATCTGGGAGCCAAGGAAACCGTATGTTGAGATGCAGGTCTTGTGGCTATCGCTTTTCTGAAACCAGAGGTACTGTTTTATTCAACTCAAAAATAGACCACGATCAAGCCGTTTCTGTTATGGCACATCTCTCCGAGGGATGTGGTATACGAAAAACCAGCAGATTAACAGAAGTGAGTTTAGGGACAGTGGCTAGGCTCTCTAAAAAGTCAGGAAAACATGCTCAAGTAGCCCATGATGAATTGGTTGGTTTTTCCCCCTCAGACTAATGAAGTTCAATTCGATGAAAAATGGAGTTTCATTGGTAAGAAAGAGAAGAATTGTGATCCATAGGACCCAAAAGATAACAATTATGGAGATAATTGGGATCATATTGCTTATGGTCCTGAAAACCGATTAGTTCTTTCTGTCATTCCCGGAAAACGAACTGCAAAGAACACTCACAAACTCATACAAGACTTTATTAGAAGAACCGGGGGTAAAATAATGAGATTGATTACCACAGACAAGTATTTGCCATACATAGATGCCATTCTTGTCGGATATGGAAAACTGGTCAATCTTGAAAGAACAGGCAAACGAGGACGCCCAAAAAAGCCATATTGGGAGGTTCCTTCAGAATTGATTTATGCAATGGTAAAAAAACATCTTTCCAAAGGAAGAATATGTAAGGTTGAGACTGAGTTAATCTTTGGAACAGAGGAAGGACTGAAAAACGCATTAAAAGCTTCAAAAGTTAGCAATAATATTAACACTTCATTTATCGAACGGCAGAATGGTACTGACAGAAATCGGAATTCACAAAAACTTAGAAAAACGCTTTCATTTTCTAAAGAACTGGAAGAACACGAATTGATGACGTTCTTTTCTCTATATAGTTACAATTTTTGTTGGTCCGTTGGGACACTTCAACTACAAGATAAACAAGGGAAGCGATCAGTGAAAAGAACACCTGCAATGGCAGCAGGTTTAACAGATCATGTGTGGACTATCGAAGAGTGGATTCGTTTTCCTACTGTGCAGCTATGTTAGATTACGACCGATTCGAAGAATTACCTAAAAAATGGATAATGATTATCCAGCATTAACTTCGGACTCCATTTTAAAGCCCAACTTTGCCACTAGAAAATAATATGTGTGTTTTTAGTGATGTTTGAATCGTTAAAAATGCAGACAAAAAAAAGAACCAATGAACTTTCGCCGAATGAAAATATATCTTTTCCTATCGGGACAATATTCCTCGTTGATAAGTTGTATGAAATCCTGCAATTTGCGATATTTTCGGAAAGCACGAGACGAGGAGTATCGAAATCAACAAACTACTTCGAGCCCTCATTAGCTACAAATTGACGAATAACTTCAACATAAAAAGGTCTGAAGACTGGATCAACCGGCCTGAAATACTTGACGAATTTTCCCCCTCTCCCTTACTTCAGTGAAAGAACGCTTTACCGTGTCCTTGAAATGCTTGATACTAATCGTGATGAAATCATCTCTGACATCCAGGATGTCTTTTTTTCGCGATACGATTTTGAGCATCCCAACATCTACATGGACTGGACCAGCCTGGTCCTTCATGGCTATGAGGCCCGACTTGGAAAATATGTATTCATCTGTGACCACCGCCCAGAAAAAAACAGATCACAGTTGGTGTTACAGAACTTTAAGGCCCGATAAATATCCCAAATGGGATGACAATCGAACCTGGCAATCTCAATGATCATATCCACTTCAAGAAGACATATCACAGTCAAACAACCGGCTGAAAGAAGGATCTCTGGTTATATTCGATAAAGGAGCGAATAGTGTCGCTAATACCCAGTTGATCCGGGCAGATAATCTTCAGTTCATCACCGGAAAAAAGCTCAACAAGAGCGATGACAACATAATCGCTAAGTTTGAAACCTATAATCCGCATGTAATTGATGAGGAATCTGGGATTCGCGGAATTAAAATCAAGAAGCCAAACACTATTAACTATCTCTACTTCTCAAAAAAACTGCAGAAAGAACAGCTGGAATCCAGAGCCAGAAAAGTCGTTCGTGAGATAAAAGAAGCAAAGGCCATTCAATAGAGCATTGACAAGAATAAGGCTCTTCCAAAACGATTCAGGATTAACAATCTTCTTGTGGATGTGGGCTACTCCATCCAGACAATGCTGATGGAACTCTCCGAAGATGATGCTATATGGCTTCTTGAAATAAAGTTTATAAATGGGAGAGAGGAAGTTTTCTGCCCAAATCAAGTAAGAATTTGACACTTACTGAAGCCCTTCTGACCTATCAGAAGAATGTCTTGATTGAAAAGATATTCAACTCTCTCAAGAACGAGATCGAATCAAACCATTACGTATATGAACAAATAATAGTATTTACGGGGCATTAATCATTGGGTTTATTGCACAGATATTTGTCTCACTAATCCGATTTGAGATCCCGGACCTGAAGCATACGTCAACAAAATTCATCAAACGGCGCTATCGATTTTGGGTAATGTCCTGACAAAAAGCTGGTAATACTTATAGGCAAAATTGTGTCAATATCCATGTATTAAAATTTTATATGAATTAGATGATGAATATTAACAATGGTAGGAAAACGCGGTCCAATAAACATAACCTGTCAAAACCCGGATTGTTCATTCTTTCAAATAGAAGAGGGAAAGGACATTACAAAAAATGGTCATAATACAACAGGAAATCAACAATATCATTGCCATCATTGTGGTCAGTATTTCATTGAAACACGTAATACTCCCCTTTATCATTCACGTTTACCTCGTTCTGAAGTTCTTTTAATTGCAAAGCATGCAGTGGAAAAAACATCAATTCGTGGGGTATCCAGAATTATTGATCACCACCGGGATACGATTTCCAGGTATTATCACCTTATCGGAGACCATGCAGAAATCCTCAATGATCACAACATCTGTGATGTCCCTGCTGGTGATTGTGAAATGGATGAAATTAGGGAATTTATACAAAAAAAACAAAAATCTCCAAAATAATGAACCTGAAGAATATGGAGATTATTGGACAGATACAAGTTTCAAAAGAGAATCTGGATTATTTATCGCATTTCACTCATGAAAGAGGATTGGAAGTAACTGTGCAGATATGATGGATCTCTTTTTTGAGAGAATGAATCTCCCAACACCCGATGAGAAAATTTCGATATATACTGATGGAAATATTCAATACTCGATTTGTTTGCCAGAATTATATTGGGAACCATGTATGAATTATGGCCAGCGGGTAAAAGTCAAGAAAAAAAATACGCTTGTTTGTGTTTTTCGAGAGAAAATATTTGGTAATCCTCATTTTCCTTCAATCTCAACATCTGTTGTTGAGGGCTATAATAATAAAATTCGTCAGCGTTTGAGTAGGTTTGGAAGGAAAACGGTTTCATTTTCGAAAACCGTCCATGATTATATAGCATCATTAAACATTTTTCAATTCGTCTACAACTTTATTGAAATCAAAACTGACCGTTAGTCTCCGGCAATGCTGGAGATTATTACTGATCACTTATGGAATTGGGAGGAGTTTTTAAACCACCATGTTCAGTTATAATTTGGGTCAATACCAAGTATTTTGATCACAATAGTGCGTGATCTTAATGAGTATCTATAGTCAAAGTGGCAAACTTGGGATTGAAGATTGAGAAGAAACTAATCCGGGATCAAAAAAGAAAACCAACTCAGAGACCATCTGCAAAAATGGTTGTTCTTCATGTTCAGAAGAGTGAAGCAGATTAAGGAAAGTGTGAATTCCGGGTTATTGTTCGAGTTTTGAATTTCACGGATGAATTAAGATATATTCTCCGATTACGAGGGCCGCATGTGGAAAAATAGTATGCGTAATTTTTTTGGTGCCGAGTGTCGGATGAATAAAAATTCATTGAATATGAGAGAGACTGTGCAAGTGATATCACATGAAATCCAAACAGAGCACAATCTATCGTTTAAGCATAGTTCATATAATTATTTAAAAAATGAGAAATAATCCTCCTCATCAAATTCCAATTTTCTTGATTAAATTACCCTTTAAATCATTATTTTTAGCGGTTACTTTAGAACCGGTATTTAAAATTCCAATCAATCCATTTTTCACGTTATTATCAGTAATAGTTACACGACAACCCGTATTTACGATACCAATTTCAGCATTTTTAATTGAGTTATCATCTATGGTAACATAGCATCCGGAATTAAAAATACCAATAAGTCCATTCTTAATCGAATTTTCATCAATAATAGCGTTTTTCCCTGTATTGACAATACCTAAAATATTACATTTTAACTCGTTATCACTGATATGTGAACCAGTACCGGAGGAAATTATTCCGACACCATTGTTATTAACAGTATTACCACTGATTTCAGTATTTTTGCCTGAAGAATCAATACCAACCAGACTATCTTTCACATTATTATTTATTATAGATGATGATGCACCAGTAGAGATGATTCCTGCCTCGTAATTTCCTACAACATCATTATTTGTAATAATGGCATCTGAACCATAGGATAAAATACCCATATCATTATGATATACCTTATTATCGTCAAGTAAAGCATTTAACCCAGATGATTTAATGCCAATATCATTATGATAGACTAAGTTTTCTGTGATATCAGCATCATTACCGGTTGATGTAATTCCAACTTTTGAATTATGGAATACATGGTTTTCATTTATTGTTGCAGATGAACCGGTTGAATTGATACCATATTTGTTATGATGTACATTGTTTTCGGTAATAATTGCAGATGAACCGGTTGACTGTATACCCTCATAATTCTTGGAAACCTTATTTTTAATAATATCAGCAGAAGAACCAACAGACCTGATACCGATCTCTGAATTACTGTCAACGCAATTATTACTGATTTCAGCATATTCACCAAGGGAATCGATGCCAAGATTATTATGTGTTACAACATTACCGCTTATATCAGCATACATGCCCGAAGAACCAATTCCAACATCACTTCCCTTTACTACATTATCAGTGATTTCAGCATTGCGAGCTGACGAACTGATTCCGATATCTTTGTTATTAATCACACAGTTTTCATCGATTGTGACATCATCACCAAAGGAATTTATTCCAATCCCATTATCATATACCAGGTTTTGAGAGATTGATGCATTTATTCCACAGGATTTAATGCCCATTTCAAAGTTATTGATAACATAATTTCCATTGATTGTAGCATTATTTCCATTAGAAATTATACCAATCTTACCATTATTTTTCACGAGGTTTTCATTAATTGTTGCACTTTCACCAATTGAACTGATACCATACTTATTGTTGATGACGGTATTACTATCAATAACTACAGAAGAACCAGTAGACCTGATACCATCATTATTATTCTGGACCAGATTGTCAGTAATAGTTGCAGAAGAGCCATAAGAATAGATTCCTGCATATCCATTCTGGACAGTGTTCTGGTTTATGGTTGCTGATGAACCACGAGAACGGATTCCAAGCTGTTCATTATCACTAACATAGTTATTCGAAATTTCAACATCCTTGCCAAGAGAATCAATACCAAGAATGTTTTCTTTCACAATATTACTATTAATTTCAGCATTCGTTCCAGAAGAACCAATTCCAATTACATTTCCCTTTACAACATTTTCAATGATATCAGCATTGATGGCTGATGAACTGATACCGATATCAGTGTTATTAATCACACAATTCTCATCAATTGTGACATCATCACCAAAGGAATTTATTCCAATTCCATTATCATATACCAGGTTTTGAGAGATTGATGCATTTATTCCACAGGATTTAATACCCATTTCAACGTTATTTAGAACATAATTTCCATTGATTGTAGCATTATTACCATTAGAAATTACACCAATAATACCATTATTTTTCACGAGGTTTTCATTAATTGTTGCACTTTCACCAATTGAACTGATACCATACTTATTGTTGATGACGGTATTACTTGCAATGGCCACAGAAGGTCCGGTAGACCTGATACCATCATTATTATTCTGGACCAGATTGTCAGTAATAGTTGCAGAAGAGCCATAAGAATAGATTCCTGCATATCCATTCTGGACAGTGTTCTGGTTTATGGTTGCTGATGAACCACGAGAACGGATTCCAAGCTGTTCATTATCACTAACATAGTTATTCGAAATTTCAACATCCTTGCCAAGAGAATCAATACCAAGAATATTTTCTTTCACAATATTATTAGTAATTTCAGCATTCGTTCCAGAAGAACCAATTCCAATAACATTTCCCTTAACAACATTTTCAGTGATATCAGCATTGATGGCTGATGAACTGATACCGATATCAGTGTTATTAATCACACAATTCTCATCAATTGTGACATCATCACCAAAGGAATTTATTCCAATGCCATTATCAAATACCAGGTTTTGAGAGATTGATGCATTTATTCCACAGGATTTAATACCCATTTCAACGTTATTAAAAACATAATTTCCATTGATTGTAGCATTATTACCATTAGAAATTACACCAATAATACCATTATTTTTCATGAGATTTTCATTAATTGTTGCACTTTCACCAATTGAACTGATACCATACTGATTCTCACTGACGGTATTACTATCAATAACTACAGAAGAATTAGTAGACCTGATACCATCATTATTATTCTGGACCAGATTGTCAGTAATAGTTGCAGAAGAGCCGTAAGAATAGATTCCTGCATATCCATTTTGGACAGTGTTCTGGTTTATGGTTGCTGATGAACCACGAGAACGGATTCCAAGCTGTTCATTATCACTAACATAGTTATTTGAAATATTAACATCCTTGCCAAGAGAATCAATACCAAGAATGTTTTCTTTCACAATATTACTAGTAATTTCAGCATTCGTTCCAGAAGAACCAATTCCAATAACACTTCCCTTAACGAAATTTTCAGTGATATCAGCATTGATGGCTGATGAGCTGATACCGATATCAGTGTTATTAATCACACAATTCTCATCAATTGTGACATCATCACCAAAGGAATTTATTCCAATGCCATTATCATATACCAGGTTTTGAGAGATTGATGCATTTATTCCGCAGGATTTAATACCCATTTGAAAGTTAGTAATAACATAATTTCCATTGATTGTAGCATTATTACCATTAGAAATTACACCAATAATACCATTATTTTTCACGAGGTTTTCATTAATAGTTGCACTTTCACCAATTGAACTGACACCATATTGATTGTCAATGACGGTATTACTATCAATAAGTACAGAAGAACCAGTAGACCTGATACCATCATTATTATTCTGGACCAGATTGTCAGTAATAGTTGCAGAAGAGCCTTTAGATAAGACTCCACCATAATTATCTGATATTGTATTATGATCTATCGTAGCAGCTGATCCAGTGGATTTTATTCCATAATAATTATCATTCACTGTATTATCAGTTATTGTAGAAGAAGAACCCGAAGTACTTACACCAATATCATAATTGCTTATTCCCGCGAAATTCTCCACTGTGACATCGTTGGCTGAAGACGTGATATCAATGCCTATTCCATTTCCAGAACCACTGATCGAGAATCCATTTCCATCTAGCGTAACTCCTGAAGCTGAAATTACAATACTAAAAGTAAAATCTTCTTCCGATTCATAATCTTCAGAGTTATAATTCTGATTTATATAATATTCTTTATATGCTCCGGTAATTGTCCAGGTACCTAATGTATAAGTATAATCTTCAGTTTCTGTATCCACTACTAATTCAATAGAGCCTGATATATCGTTACTAACAACTTCATGGGCTCCATCGTCTTCAGGAACTAATGCTGCCTCATCAGGAACAACAGGACAAGAATCACCGGTACAAGAACCGTCAGTAACCGATAAATTAGATCCATCATCTTCAGGAACTAAATCTTCCTCATCAGGGACAGCAGGACAAGAATCACCAATACATGGAGTTTCGTCTATACCGGAATCATCATCTTCAGGTGCTAATGCTTCCTCATCAGGGACAGCAGGACACAAATCACCAGTGCATGTGGATTCGTCAATACTGGAATCATCATCTTCAGGTGCTAATGCTTCCTCATCAGGGACAGCAGGACACAAATCACCAGTGCATGTGGATTCGTCAATACTGGAATCATCATCTTCAGGTGCTAATGCTTCCTCATCAGGGACAGCAGGACAAGAATCACCAGTACATGGGCTTTCATCTATACTGGAACCATCATCTTCAGGTGCTAATATTTCCTCATTGGGGATAGCAGGACAAGAATCACCAGTACATGGGCTTTCGTCTATACTGGAACCATCATCTTCAGGTGCTAATATTTCCTCATTGGGGACAGCAGGACAAGAATCACCAGTACATGGGCTTTCGTGTGAACTACCACCACAGCCATCCGGATTGGTACAACCGCCATCATGACCGCCTGAACAGCCGCCGTGCCCTGAATTTGGATCTGTAGTTTCACATGCTAGTACAATTCCTACTGTAAAAAGAAGCAGGAATATAATTAACAAAGATTTGAATAATTTCATGATTTCACCACTATGATTGATTTGTTCCACTCATTCTCTCGAGATTGTTAAGATATGTCTGTGCATTTGATATCCCATCGGGATCATGACTGACAGCCATTTGAAAAGCAGCTTTAGCTTTATCATACTCACCTTGAGTAACATAGAGGACACCTAAATTAGTATAAGCCATAATAGCACCACCTGTATCCAATTCAATTGCCTTTAAAAATGCATTTTCCGCTTCAATAGTGTCGTTTTGCATAAAAGCCACCGCTCCAATTCCTGTATAGACATCGGGAGCAGTTTGAACAGTTGCATAGTTTTCTCCTTCCAAAAAAGTAGTCCTCGCCTCATCTAGTTTTCCAAGAGAAGAAAGAATATTCCCTTTTCTAACTAAAGCATCAGCAAAAAATTCACGGTTTTTACTTGTTACCTTTTCATAACTGGTAAGGGCATCATCAATTCTCCCAAGTTTTTCCTGGACGGCCCCAAGATTAATCCAACTCCGGAAATATTCAGGATTTGAAATTACTGCTTTTTCATAATATTTTGATGCATTTTCCAAATCACCCAAAGCAACATAACAAGTACCAATATTATTGAAAATTGGTGCTTGGTCTGATCCCTCATAATCATCAACCTCTTGGGTAAATGCTGCCAGTGCCCCGGAATAATCTCCAATTGTCAATAAATCCATTCCGGAATCAGCATTAACACAGAAAACTAGTATAATAAGCGCTAAAAAAAGAATTAAAATCCCTTTTATTCTTATGATATTAAAAAAAGAATTTCCATTAAGGCATCCACTATCAGATGTTTTTAAGATGTTTTTATCCTGAATTTGAAAGGTATTAATTATTTCAGTCATATCAGTAATAAGATAACATTCCATTGTTTATTTTATTCATATATAAAAACTTTGAAATGAATAATTTTTATGGACTGCTTATTTAAATCATAGATTTGAGCCTTAAATGTAAAAAATTTAGCAAATAATTAGTTTGAATATTACTATTGCCTAAATGCCATATGGCCATAAATTTATCATACGATTATTATAAAAAAAGAAAATAATATTTAAAAAATTAAAATCAGAATAATTAATCTTAAAATTTTTATTTCAGTGCAAAACAGTGGCCCAGGTTTAATTTTAACATGAGTCCCAATCTACTGTAAAGTTTTCTGCATACACACACATGATAACCGTATTGAAAAATATAATTATGATAAAAAAAATGTAATTGAATCAACCATACTTAATTTTTTAAATTTCAATAAAAAAAAATTCTTGATTTTATTGAACATGAAATATACTCATCATGATTCATTCTAATTCAATACCATTAGAAGTTGATGTTTCAATAATGGGAAGATCTTTCTTTTGAAAAAATATACTGAATGGAAATTTAATTCTCCAGAATTTCCTGTCAGTATTATATTCTCCGATTTCGTACTTACCAATAAATAATCTAATTACGATAAAATTTCGGGTAAAATACATAATATATCTTAATTTTATAAATTTTTGTAAAAATAAATTATATAAACCTAAATATCGGGTATTAATTTTACTTTTTTGAATTATTCTTTGTAATAAAATAGTTATTTTTTTTCGAATGAGAACCTTCCAGCGTGTATAAATACCAATTATTCCAAAAGAAATTTTATAGTATTTATCTTTACGTATTACACCAACCACATATCCTGTAAGCAATTCACGAGTCAAAAAATAATCATCAGGTTCTTTGTTATTATCTCCCTGGGTCAAATATCCATCAGAACGAATACCGATGATCCGATGAGTAACTTGTTTTTCACCATTAGGTGGATTAAAACAGATAATATCACCAATTGATGGATTTCTATTCTTATATGGTACAACATCTAATAAATCCAAGGGAAGCAAAGTGGGATACATACTATATCCTGAAAAAAGAATTGGAATATGCCCATCAGAAAAAATTTCTGAACTTGTTGCAGGCACTTTTGAAGGTTTATTCTGGTTTAAAAAGGCGTTCTCCTCATATATATCATCTTGATTACTTTTTAATTCAGTAATAATTAGTTCGATAGATTCCCAGAATTTTCCGGAAAGAGTGTTTTGTAAAAGATATATCGGAACTGATGTAATAAAGTCCCCAACATTTTTTATTTCTTTTTTATAAACTTCTCTAATGTTATTGGGTTCACGAAAATTATGTTCACATCTTTTGAACATATGCTGAATGCATTCAAAAACCATAATAAATTTATTATGTAATTGAATTTTTTCAACTAAATCAATATCGGATTGTTTAAGAAAAAAAAGTCCCTTTAGAGGAACACTTTTTTTTGTATCCCATTTTCCGCCAGTTCCATTATTAAAAAAAGTACTCCACGTTGGCCATGGATGGGCATGATATGAACCATTATCGTGTTTCAATATAAGCGTTGCATCGTCACTTAAAGAACACCATGGGGGAGGAATTCTTTTACTTGCGGTCGATTTTCCAATCCCGCTTGGTCCGGAAAGAACAATTCCACATCCATTTTTTTCAATGAGAGCTCCATGAATTAAAAATCCCCCATATGGAATAAAGTATGAAGCTATTCCAAATGCACAACTTGCAATTTTATTCATTTTTTTATCAATATCATCAAAAGGATATATTGCAAATAATTTAGGGGAATCTTCGGAGAAATTTATAAGAGGAAAAAAACCGTATGATTCCTGGATACTAAAAATAATTTTTCTTCCAGTACTTGATTTCTGTAGTGACATAATATCTGCAAGGATTTCTAATAATTCAGATTCCTCTTTACCTGCAGGAATTAATATGAATTGATTGTTAAATAGAAAAGGGATAGAATAATTATTAGAAAAACATGTTTCTATTTTTACCATCTAATTAAAAAGAGCGTTTAGAATTAAAAATATCTAGGTGATTAGATATGGCGCAATAATTAATTATGTTGAAACGCCATATTGTTGACAAGTAGTACAACCAGGACAGTTAGTATCATCGTAAGACGAACCACATTCCGCAGCCTTACCAGCAAAACATTCTTGATTTGTCCCCCTTGCTTTATTGATCATATCCATGTTACATATTTCAGGTGGGACATATTTTGGTTTAGTTCCCTTTTTGTTATCCATATAGAAATCACTAATTCTTATTTGATGTTTTAATATTAATTACTTACGTTTCATTGAACGTTTTTACCATAATTATCTTTGAAAGGATTTGAATTATCTACAATCTGCTTGAAATTTTTAAAACAACTGAATGAATCAACTCCAAAAATCCTGCCTTCATTTTCAGATAATATGCCCGGACATCCACCATCACAATATTGCATATATTTACATCCATCACAGTCGGGTAGTAAAGATAAAGGAAAATATGTAAGTATCCTAATTGAATTTAATGAAGGAGATTTTAACCAGATATCCTTAATTGGATGTTTTCCGATTACTCCAATTATCATGTATGAAAGACGATCACAAGGAACCATTGTTCCATCGTTTAATACAGTGAGGTGAGAAAAACCAGCTCCACAGCAACTATGGTATCCTGGTTTAAAATTAGAACTATTATCTTTTGATTCTTTTCCGTTACTATTATCTGTAATACGTAAAAATTTTTTAATATTCCCATTAAATTTAATTCTTTCTTTGTATTTAATTTCAAGCTCCCTTGCAATTAATATAACATTTGCTAATTCATCAAATGATAAAGCAATATCCTGTTCATTTCGTCTGGCGCTACCAATTACTGCAGTCTCCATTATACTGATAAAATTAACGCCAATATCATCAAGAAGGAAACGGGCAACATTTGATAAATCATGAATATTATATCTATTAACCGTAACCCTGACTTTTACAGGAAATCCTGCATCTTTTAGCCGTATGAGTCCCTCAATAGATTTATCAAAACTGCCTGGTCGTGATCGGTTATGAATATCAGCACATGACCCATCTATTGAAATCTGTATCGAATCAAGTCTGATTTTTCTTTTATTCTTTGATAATTCCTGAATTATTTTTTCAGAAATTAGAGTGCCATTAGATAAAATTGAATATCGCATTTTATTTTTAATAATACCATCAATAAGCAAAAAAAGATCAGAACGCAGAAATACTTCACCACCGGAAAGAGTGACTCTTTGCACACACAGACTTCCAAGTTCATCAAAAAAATCAAGCCATTGTTCAGTGGGCAGATCTTTTCTCTTATTTACATCTGAAATATAACAATATTGACATGAGAGATTACAATGACCTGTTAAAATTATATCTGCTTTAAGTGGAGCAGGTAGAATTCCTTCAGGAGGAATAGTCATATCAGGAATACAAAATTCAGTTTGTTTCACAATCTACCTCGATAAGAAAGTCATGAGATATGTTAGAAATAAATTGATTAATATCAGATAAGATTGCATCATCTGAGGGGCAGTCAGAAAATATTGTCTGAAGGTACTGAGAAATATCAATTATGTTGTGTGGTTCATTGAGAAAATCCCATATCAATATTCCAGTCCCATTAATGGGAAGTTCCTTATCGATATCCGGATTAAATAAAAAAGCTAAATCTGATTTATCCTTTCGGCAACTAACAACAGGATTATTCATATAAACTGTTGAATTGGAAACTTTATCTTTTTGTTTCACGCTCTCTTTAATCTCTGATTTTTTCATTGTTTATCCTGCTTATGTAGAAAATGATTAATCTGATATTCCGGATATAATTTCATAACCGATAAATCCATCCTTTTTCAGACTGGATATAACATTCATGACATCTTCACGTATTCTATCTGAATCATCATCATAGTAATTTTTTACATCCATAACAATCTGGTCGACATCCCTTTTCCCATCAATTTTTTCCCAGATAAATGCACCTGTACTATTAAGGACAATAGAACTTCCGATATCGCAATTAACAATTATTAAGTGATCATCAAGACCTTTTCGACTGACTACAGACGGATTTTTAGTAGGAATGGATGATAACGTTAGTTCATTAATAGTTACCATACTAATAAATTAGCCTAATTTGGTAATAAATAAATGTATTCACCATAAAAAATATTCAGACCTGATAACTATCAGCCTGAGCCCGAAACATTTCAGTATATTTTCCATTTTTCTCATACAATTCCCTGTGACTACCTTCTTCAACAATCTTCCCTTTGTCCAGAACATAAATCTTGTCAGCCATCATTATCGTAGAAAACCTGTGGCTAATGATAATCGCAGATTTATCGATGACCAGTTCTTTAAATATCTCAAAAATTTTCATTTCTGCAAGGGCATCAAGAGAACTTGATGGCTCATCTAAAATAACCAAATCGGCATCACGATAAAATGTTCTTGCAAGAGCTATTCGTTGCCATTGCCCAGTGCTCAATTCGTGCCCACCGGAAAAAAAATTCCCTAATACTGATTGATAACCCTTTGTTAATTGGCTAATAAAAGTGTCCGCATCAGCTTTCTTGGCAGCTGTCTCCACTACCCTGCCCGGATGATTCAAATCACCGAGCCGGATATTTTCTTCAACAGTAAGTTGATAACTTGAATAATCCTGGAAAAGAATTGCGATATGTTTACGCCAACCAATTGGATCAAACGAACGGATATCTATCCCGTCAACTAGTATTTTCCCCCTGTCCGGATGATATAAAAGAGCAAGTAATTTTACGATAGAACTCTTTCCGGCACCATTTTCTCCTACAAGAGCAATTATTTCCCCTTTTCGTATTTGAAAAGACACTTCAGACAAGACATTTTCATCTGTTCCAGGATAACTAAATGAAACCCGGTCAAATACTATTTGATTAAATCCTTCTTGAGGAACAGGTTTTGGAGATGGAGGAACAATAATCTCCGGAACATGATCCAGAAACTGAAACAAATTATCAAGAAATAATTGATCCTGGTAGAGATCACTCATCCCTCCGAATATTGACTGAATATATCCAATGAACATCTGAAAGCCCATGAAATACATTACCATATCACCCGGAGTAATGCCCCCTTCAACTGTCTGAATAACGATATACAGGAATGATCCAAAAATCGCAGCCGTCATAAAAATCTGCGAAAAAGATTCCCATATTAATTGTTTCTTATGAAGTGACAATTGTTCATGTCTCAAATCAACCTGAATATCATTAAATTTATGAATAAAAAATGATCCAAGGTCAAATAATCTGATTTCTTTTGCAAATATCTGGCTAGTTACGATCCAATGAAAATACCTGCCCTTTCTTTCGTTCTCGGTCTGTAATTGTTTAAGAGCATAGATCTTTGCCGAGGACAGTATCCTGATAACAAAAAACGGTATTGTAGAACTAAAAATAATTAACCCTGCAATCGGAGAGAAAGAAATGAGAATAACAAGAACACTGCCAATTGATATAAGGCTTTGACCGATTTTTACTATACTTAATAAAACACGGTTTATCCTAAAATTACTTTCAAATTGTGCCCGATGCAGAGTATCCTGATATTCTTTATTTTCATAATATGCAAGTTCAAGATGTACAGATTTTTCATGAATAATATTATTTAACCCATCGGTAAGAACAGAAGATTGTACTATTGAAATATAATGACTAAATGACCTGAAAAAAGCAGTAAATATTGCAATAATCGCTGCAATAATCACTAGTGGGATGATGAGAGAGAAAACCTGATGTTTATCCGGTGCAAGAATGCCCGTCGTAGCAGTATCAACAATAAGTTTTGTCAGATACAAACTACAGATAGGAAGAATTCCAAGAATAACAGATGATATCAGATTAACCAAAGTTAACCGGGAGGTAATGCTCCAGATAAGACGGAGTGTTCTGGAGAGATTTTTAATAACCTGAATCAGCTCAACAAAAATATCTCTGATAAAACCGGACAGATGAATTGAAACCACTTTCAACCTGATATTACTATTACTCAATTAAACAATTAAAAAGAATGACTTTTTATCCTGTTTCGTTTTTATAGATTCTTTGAATCTCACCAAATTCCTGCGCCGGAATTATCCGTATCTCCTGGGCCACAATCTCATCAACCATCCCATTATCCGTAGTCACGGTATAGAGAACACCGGCAGATACATTCCTGCCGGAATCATCATCATCATCATCATAACCATCCTGATAATTCGCAATATCTTCAATCACCGGATATTTCCCATCTTTATCAATGACTCTAAATATCTGGGAATGGACATGGCCGGCCATAATAATCGTCGGACGATCGATTAATTTATCAAAAATATCTTCTCCCAGTTTGGATCGGTCAGTATCAGACTCCATGTAATAATGAGTTGCAATAATGTTGAATTTTAATGACGATTTTGTAATTTCATCCCGGATTTTATTGAAAGTATCCTCTGAACGGGTTTTTTCGGCATAATCGATACCGATAAGATTAAAATCGTTTATAGAAGTTACATAAAAATCATCATCATTTCCGGTATATCGAAAGAAATTACTATAACTGGTACCCCAGTTCGTATCATGATTACCTGCAATAACATATACCGGAATATCCGTTTTTTCTATTGACCGGGCATATACATCCCATTGTTTCTTGTCATTATAGTTGTTGACAAGATCCCCGGTGAAGATAATCGCACTAATATTATACTCATCCCGGATGGAGTCAAGATATGAAAAAGTATACTCATAGGTATCCGGATAACGTGAAGCCAGATTTTGAAGATCTGATATATGCACAATTGAATACGTATAGGAACATGCTACGGGTACACACAATTGAGATAATAGAATGAGAAGAGCAATAATCAAAAGAAATTTTCTTACAACCGACACTCGGCACCAAAAAAATTACACATAATATTTTTCCACATGCGGCCCTAGCAATCGAACAATATCTCTTAATTCATCAGTGAAATTTAGAATTCGCACAAGTATTCTGGAATTATCAATTTCTTTAATCTGCCTCACTCTTCTGAACATGAAGAATAACCATTTTGCAGATGGTTTATGAGTTGGTTTTCCTTTTTGATCCCGGATTTGTTTCTTCTCAATCTTCAATGTCTCACGAATTACCCACTCTGTGAACGAATACACGAGAAGACATAGAACCATTATCATGGATAAGGCTGCAATCCGATTTGAATTCTCCAGATAAACCTCTGATGCGTGAAATGAATTCCCTTTTATGAACCTGAATCCTCTTTCAACGGTGATTTGCTCCTTATAATACTCAAGACAGGTGTTTGGATCGATTGTAGTGTCATTGCTAGCCAGAACAAATCTTCCCATCACTGCTTGCTCTTTTTGGATAACCTCCTTGTTTAGAGATAATTTACAGGAAACAGAATACCACTTCTCAAGAACCTCACCTTTTTTCGGCCTTCCTACTTTTCCTGACGCTTTTTTGTTATCACTTGTTATTTCGATATCAGAAAGAATGTACCGCTTATGCTTTGACATCCATCTTTCTACAGCTAAACGTGCATCATTTTCACAAGCAAACCCGTTGACCAATGATTTATTCAGGGCAGTCTGACTTTTTGCCAGTTTCTCCTCAAGTTTTTCAATATCACGTTTAATGCTAGACTTATGTCTCTCTTCAGAATGGAATAAAAACCACTTTTGTTCGATACCGCCATACTTGCTATCGAAAGCAGCATACTTATATCTGGCATCCAAACAC
>NZ_QGMZ01000003.1 GCF_003173335.1 Methanospirillum stamsii | reverse complement strand
TTAGGTTGGATTATGATCCGAGTCCCTGGCTTTAATTCTTCTAAAATCCCTTCCTGAACATCGTTAATATCCCTTAAATACCTCCTTACTGTGTTTCGTGAGAGTCCAAGTTCGCGTGCCACTTCTCTAATTGATCCAAGTTTTTCATAAAGATGCTGAATCTCGTGGATGTCAGTCACAGAAATCACCCCAACCACCTGCTGATGGCAGAGTTTCGACGATTACCTTAGGGGTGGGTCAAAATTGAATTGGCGTTTACTTATATAGGTGGGTCACTTTTGAATCGGCGCAAACATATATTACGCTCTATACAACAATGCGAAATCGGAGAGTGACTTTAGTGGTTTTTCCCGTCCAAAATTCCATGAATAAATTGTTCTATATTCAGCAGATTATTAAAATTATTAGATCTGAAGGCTATGGTATTAGGGTTTTTTTGTTAGATCGAGGCTTTTTCTCATGGGAAATTTTTCATTATCTCCGAAACGAGAACATCCCTCACATAATGCCTGTAAAAGCCAGCGGAAAAGAATTGATAGGTTTACTGGCCAATGAAGAAATTCGTCAATTCACGTATTCTTTAAACAAAAATAAAGAAACAACACAAGAAATCGAAATTTTGCGTTATAGCAATTCCAGATGTAAGAAAGATGGCACGGTTGAAAGGAAACATTGTGGATTTGTTGTTTTTGGAGTCGACTGGAATTTGCTGAAAGTCAAACGTGTCTACCGATCACGATTTGCGATTGAATCATCTTACCGGATGAGGAATATTGTCCGACCGAAAACTTCTACCCGAAATCCAGTGGCTCGATATTTCTTCGCAATTGTCTCATTTTTATTAAAAAACATCTGGGTAGTCCTTTTGTTCGAACATTTTCGCAAAAAACAAAGGGGCCCCATTGTCATTAAAAGTGAATGGTTTCGATTTGATGCCTTTATTGATTCCATGCTGGATGCATTAATTGTAATTCGAAATGGTAAAAATGAAAATCTAGATATTGTCCAGGCCAGTTAATTTAAATCAATAAAATCGACACTTGTCGAATTGGCGTCATATCTCCCTTCAATAGCTTGAGCCGTCAAGAAAATCACGACTGAATTATGATTTTGTTAGAAAATTACACATATCTTTTGGTGTGGTAGGTCATAGGAAGGAGAGATATATCCTCAACCTGAATTGTTAACTACTTTTGTAATATTTGCTGAATCAGAAAAATGAAAAATTCATCATTTATGCATTATTTTTAATTGAGAGAACTGTCGATTGTTGGAAACTGTTATTTGTAAAGAGGAGATCACGATCGGTAAAGAAGGGCCCTGCCCATAAGAATTCGTCCTCTCGTTCAGGAGTCCGGGTGATTGTAAAAAGAACCGTATCCGGAGTAGTTTTTACCAGGTTATACCCCTCGGACCAGGGGAGCTCTTTGAATGAACTCCTGTTTATATCACTTCCCATCTTCTGCAGTATCTTCTCGAATAGATCCACAGAGATGCCTTGTAATGTTCCATTATCAACGAAGTTTAGAGGATAGTAATCTTCTGTGATAATCTGAATGTCATTCGGTACAACCGCTCCAAAGCAAAAGAGCGGAAGAGTTAGAAACCCTATGAGGAGAAATATTATAAATCGTTTCATAAATTCAGGTTTTTATGTCAAATGTGTAACTATAAAAACCCACCTGATTTTTTCTTTTTTAATACCTTACATCAAGAATTACCTTTTCTTTGGTAACCGGATTTATTGTGACTCTTCATCGATTTCAGTGGGCATATAGTAGTTAGAATGAAAAATTGAAAATATACTGGTTTATCTAAAGATACATACACCTTCCGGACAAATTGTAAATTGAATTTCCAATTTGTCCACAGCAGATAATCATATGATTCTACGAGCCACCGGAGAAAATTACGAGAATTAGCATCCGGATTTTACATCATTTCTCAATATGGATAAAAAAAGGATCAAAACCAGAGTGATAAAAGAACTACACAATATTCACATCTTACTCCGATATTCGAATATCTCACATTAAAATGAATTCGTCGTTCCAGGATTTTGGGAGATGTGAACCCATAAAATAAGGGAAAAATTAAATGGTCGCTCAGGTAACCTGATTTTATTAAATTTTTGGGCGAAAGGACTCTGGCTCTCCCTGGACTATCTTGTATTCAGGTTTCTAGAAACTTAATTTTAACATTACACTACAAAATCCATTTTAAAATAATAGTTGACCCATCAACATTATATATTTTGTTGACACATCAACTAAATGCATGAGAGAAACGGACGGGCCTTTTGGAAAGTATGTTACTCTGGCATATTGGCTTATCCAGAAACGATTGAACAAAGAATTATCCGAATTTCAAGTAAAAAGTTCGCAATATTCAATATTGCGTTATCTCTACAATCATGATGGATCCAATCAGGAGCAAATAACCAGAGATTTGAAAATTGACAAAGGCCTCTGCTCCAGGGAAGTTAGAAAGCTTGAGGAATCCGGATTAGTCATAAGAAAAAAAAATCTATCCGATAACCGGCAATGGATGTGTTTTCTTACGCCTTCCGGAATGGCACTCAAAGAAGACCTTATCCGGATAGGTGAACAGATCAATGATTCTGTCCTCACCGGATTTACAAAAGAAGAGGAAGAGGCCCTCTATTCTCTCATTAAACGCGTTATTACAAATCTATAATCCAGAGAAAGTGAATCATGGTAATAAAAAGTGAAATTGCTAATAAAGCCGGAATTAAAACCGAACCTGTCGCGATTGTATGGAGCGATACAAAACCAGAAGATGCACTTGAGATTCGACCTGGAACCTGGGCATGTCTCATGTGGTACTATGCAAAAGCAGCACGGGATGGAAAAGTATCTGCAATATCCAGAAATAATTTTGGATGTAGTGGTGGAGCTATGGGAATTGGATTTGGTCGTCCTTTCGAAAAACATTCCTCCGGAAATGAAGAAAACTTTTGCTGTTTCCTATCGAATGGACGAGATGGTTCAAAAAATAAGGATGCCTATGATGCCCGTCTTAATACAATAACCAATCCACATCAGAAAGAAATGCTTAAAAAAGGAGAGCGGATTTTAAAAAACCCATCAATTACCAAAGAATTTCTTAATTCTTTACCATTCTATGATGTTCCAACTGAATATGTTCTCTTTAAACCACTTTCTTCTACAGATCCAAACGAGGTTATTAAGAGTATAATTTTTCTTGTAAATCCTGATCAATTATCGGTATTATCAATTCTGGCAAACTATCATCGTGGTCAGATTACTGATAGTGTAATTGTTGCAGCCGGAGCTGCTGGATGCCAAGCCATCGGAGTATGTACATACAATGAAGAAAATTCTGATAATCCTCATGCTATTGTGGGACTTACTGATTTAATGGCAAGAAAATCAGTCCGGAGAACATTGGGATCCAATATTCTTACATTTTCGGTTCCATATAAATTATTTCTGGAAATGGAAGCAAATGTTCCCGGCAGTATTCTGGAATCAGAACTCTGGATAGAACTCCGGGATGAAAAATAATCGCCTCTTCTGTATTTTGTGTGGGTAACTTTGAGTTAATATTCCTTTGAACCGACTCTCCGCGAAGTGGGGGTGTTTATCCACCCCCACGAGCCTATCCTGAGAAGGGGGAGGGTTCGGGACGGGGGACGGAGTCCCCCTCCCGATTTATAGTATTTCATTCCAATTATACAATATGATTGATACGAAACTCTTTGAAATGGCTCTAAATATTCAATCTCCTTGGTATATTACAAAAATTACTTTTAGTAAGGAAACTAGACAATTAGATATTTGGATAGATTTTCATCCGGGATCTACCTTTGAATGTCCAAAATGCTCTCTTGACGGCTGTAAAGGTTATGATACTGAAGAGAAGACCTGGAGACATCTCAATTTTTTCCAATATCGTTGTGATCTCCATTGTCGAACACCTCGTGTATCCTGTCCAAATTGTGGCATAATTCTTGTCAATGTTCCTTGGGCACGCCAGCGAAGTGGCTTTTCACTTTTGATGGAATCGCTAATTGTAATTATGAGTCATGATATGCCGATTTCTAAAATCGCTGAACTATTTGGTGAAGATGATGGAAAAATCTGGAGAGTTGTAGAACATTACATAAATGAGGCTAGAAAAGAAGAAGATTACTCTGATGTTCAGATAATTGGTGTAGATGAAACATCATCACGGAAAGGTCATAATTATGTCACAGTTGCTGTTGATTTGAAATCCTCAAAGGTAATATTTGCGACAGAAGGTAAGGACCATACGACTTTAGAGCGATTTTCTGAAGATTTCAAGGAGCATAATGGAGATCCAAATTCAATAACTGACATCTGTTCTGATTTATCCAAAGCCTTCATCAAGGGGGTTCATGAGAATTTTCCTGATGCTGTTCACACATTTGATCGTTTTCATGTGATGAAACTTGTAGGTGAAGCGGTAGATCAGGTCAGGAGAACTGAACAAAAGACACAGCCTATTCTCCGAAAAACCAGATTTATGTGTTTAAAAAATAATGATTCGTTAACTAAAAGTGAAGGGCAGAAATTTGCATTACTATCTGAAATGAATCTTAAAACTGCGAGGGCTTACCGGATGAAAGAAGGGCTAAAAAAAGTGTGGAACTGTCTGGATATTGAAACTGCTAATAATCTATTCAATGATTGGTATTTCTGGGCAACGGCTCTGTCTGAAAATCAAGTGATATCACACACTAAATCCTTCTCTAATATTCTGTTTTTTTTTCATTTAGGTCTCTTTATTAGAATAATCCATTGGGTAAGACCAGAACAACCGAGTGATTCTGAAATGATTTTTTATATCACTTGAAAAATCGACAGAGCCGGGCAACCCATAATCGGCTTGAACCATTTATTAAATTAGCGAAATCACTCAAAAATCATAAAACGGGGATTCTCAATAATGTCAAGAATGGGATCAGTAATGGCATTGTTGAAGCGATCAATGGAAAAATTCAGATGCTGAAAAGAGGTGCTCGAGGATATCGGAATATAGAAAACTTTATTACCATGATTTTTCTGCGATGTGGCAAGTTATCTTTAAATCTACCCACATGAAATACGGAAGAGCCAAATAATCTCCTATATCTTCCCTTTTGATCTGTAAATTCAGGATATATCTCCTAAACTCACTAAATAACAACACCTCTTTCTATCAAGTTTCAAGCAGCCACTTTATTGGATAACGATCAAACAAGTAAACATACATGGTTTTCAGACCCACTGACCGTTCTTTACTCCGGTTGCACCATATTGTAGCATTATATATCGGTGCGGTTCTTGGGTGTGGAATCCTCATTCTCCCAGGCCTTGCAGCAGAGATTGCCGGACCTGCATCTCTCATCTCCTGGGGATTTATCATCCTCCTTGCACTACCGATGGCTCTCTGCATGGGTATGTTATCTGCCCGGTTTCCCAACGACGGAGGTGTTTCTTACTTTGTCACTCTGGCGTTTAACGAGAAGATTGGTTCACTTATCGGGTGGTTCTTTCTCGTATCCACCATTATCGGAGTTCCGGTCCTGGCACTAACCGGAGCAGGATATATTGCGTTTGCCTTTGGATTAGAAGAGTCATTCCGGATTGGAATAGCAGTAGCAATACTCTGTTTTGGTATCTTTTTAAATTACGTCGGAATGAGGGTAACAAGCCAGGTCCAGATTACTGTAGTATTAGCCACCATATGCATCCTTGTTGGAGCCATTCTGGGAAGTTTTCGTTCGGTGGATCCAATAAACTTTGTCCCTTTCATTCCGGAAGGATGGATGAGTATCGGCTATGCAACGACCCTGCTTTTCTGGAGTTATATCGGATGGGAAGCAGTAACCCATGTTGCCGAGGAGTTTGAAAACCCGATGCGGGACGTTGTCCGGGGAACCATCATTGCATCCATTATTATCGGACTATTGTACTTCCTGACCGCCTATGTTGTGGTGGGAACTCATGCCTATGGACCGGGAATGTCTGATGTATCCCTTCTCTACCTGATAGAAACCTCATTTGGTACATATGGATCAGTAATAACCGGAATTACCGGACTATTCGTGTGCCTGGCTCCTACCATTTCCTACATTGGTGCTGCTTCACGTCTTGGATATTCGTTAGCAGTAACAGGATATGCCCCATCATTTCTCGCCCGATTATCCCCGAAATATTATACCCAGGTAGGGGGACTCATATTTCTTTCACTCTGTTTTTTCTCAATAATCGGGCTTTACAGGACAGAGTATCTTCCACTGGCATTTCTCATCCAGCTTCCCAATGCCACCTTCATTCTGACTTACATCGGAGGAAGTGCAGCAGGACTTGTTCTCCTAAAAGACAGTAAAATAGCCCTGCTACTCAGTGGAATAAGCCTCGTGTTAACCGCCTGTGTCTTCTGCTTTGTATCATGGGCAGTATTATTTCCGGTAGCGATTGTTCTACTGTGGCATATATACTGTAGCAAAATAAAAAGGCAAAAAAAGTTATGAGGTGGTAAATTTATTCATCTCATTTGAGATTCTCTGAATTGAAGCGGATGCATCTGAAATTGCCTTTGTTACCTGATCTATTGATGAACTAATCTCCTCTGTGGCAGCTGATGCAGCAATTGCTTCCTGTGACGAATCTTTAGTCAGTTTCTCCAGTTCATGAACGCTGGCGGTAATCTCTTCAACAGTTGCTGCCTGCTCTTCAGTATTGGCCGCTACATCACTCACCCGTTTTGAGGCTATTTCAATAGATTCAGCGATTTGTTCAAAGATCTTCATCATCTCTTTTACTGCACTATCACCTGTTGTAACATCCTCCAGGGAACGATTCATTGAATCGGTGACATTCTTTGATTTTTTCTGCAATATTGTTATAAGCCCTGCAATACGTTCAGCAGATATCCGGGATTCTTCGGCGAGTGCCTTCACTTCATCAGCAACCACAGCAAAACCAAGCCCAGCCTCTCCAGCCCGTGCAGCTTCAATTGCTGCATTTAGGGCCAGAAGGTTGGTTTGATCTGCAATGCCACCAATCAGTTCGACAATCGATCCAATCTCTCCCATCTGATCATCAATCTCTTTTACTACCTGGTTTGTCTCTTCAAAAGAGACTTTGATACCCCTCATACCCTGATCTGTTTTTTCAACAAGTTTGGTTCCATCGATGGAGAGAGTATTTGTCTGTTGTGTTAGCCCGGCAACATTCGTGGTTTCTGTAGCGACAGAAGATACTGCTGTTGCCAGGTCATTCATTGCATTCAGGATCTGGTCAATTCCATGCGAAGAATTTTCTGATAAATCACTAACCTTGTTTGCATTAGAAGCAAGAGTATGTGAACCTGCAGCGATCTCTTCAGAACTTGCATTAGTCTCTTCCATCGTCGAAAGCAGGGATTCTACTTCCTGTTTTACATGTGAAATTGCCTTGCCGGTATCAATTCCTATAGTATTGAGAGCATCACGGAATGGAATAAAGTCTCCTTTGACATGAAGGGACTCTGAGAACCTTGACGAATAATTTCCTTGTGCATACTGTTTTGAAAGGTTCATTGCTTCGTTAATCGGACCGATTAAATTTTCGAGGGTAGCATTAAATCCATTGATAATATCTTTATATCCGCCCCGGAATGCAGATTCATTGCCTCTGGCAGTAAGATTTCCTTCTTTTGCAGCGGCGACCAGTTTTTGTGTTTCATCTATGAGATTGCTAATGGTGTCTGCAGTATCCCGAAGAGCCGGACCAATCTGATCCTGGTCGTCCATTATGGAGATATTGGTAACCTTTTCGCCACGTGCTATCTGCTGCATTGAACCGATGACCTGTGTCTGCAGATGTTCAGCAAAGGCATCCATTCTTTCTGCCATCTGACCTATTTCATCAGTCCTGCTCATGTTAAGCCGCATACCAAGGTGTCCCATTCCCATCTCCTGAATCATATTAACTGTCTTGGAAAGGGGACCAGTTATGCTTCTATTGAGAAGAATGGCAAGACCCAGGCCAAATATAAGAGCGAAAATACCGATTATCAGGAAGATGATTGATGAAGTCTGATAGGTCTGAATTATTTCATTTTTAAGTTTTTGTGCCTGTTCCTGATTATATGCCTCTAACTTATCAAGGGCATCCTGGGCAGTGTCTCGTGGAGTTGCGAAATCATCACTATAAATCCCTTCAAGTGCCGCTTCTTCGCGACCAGCATTCATATCATCGATAACAGATCTTAGTTTCTTTTCAAATACCGCCCAGTTTGAATCAAATTCATCCAGAAGAGCAATTTCCTCATCTGAACGGGATTCTGAACGATAGGTTTTTAATTTACCTAAAATATTTTCTATTTCAGCATCGATCTCTTCAAATTTATCTTTCCGCTCATCTTTTGCAAAAACAGTCTTGTAAATATTAATCCGGATATTAAGAAAACTGTTATCCGCATTTAATAGTTGATCGAGTGAGACCAGGTTTTCATCATACATTGCCTGGGCCTTATTGGTCATATCCCCCATCGATATGTACCCAATAAAGGCAATGGCAAGGGCAAGTATCACAATACAGAAAAACCCACCGATTAACTTTCTTTTCATCGGGATATTATCAAGAAACATTTTTTAACCCTCCCCAATTGTATACCGTGATATTATAAAATTCAGAATCTAATTAAAAGTTCCGGTAGGAGAAAAGTATGTTTTTAATTTCCTGGATACAATGACCTGGATACTGGTGAAGATGGATGAGAGATTCTAGTCTTAATTCGTCTCTTTTCAGGTTATCCTCTGCGATAATTCGTTCAGAAATATTTTTTCGTAAATCTGATTCTGTTCTTTTCCGGACCTGTAAGTGATAGAGAAGAATCAGGATAATAATGCTACATAATACGATAATTACGACGGTAATATATAATACCCAGATTGGGACGTTCGTCTGGGCCGGATTATTGATAATCTCGCTTTCCGGTGGAAGACTGGTTTCAGGAATCTGGTGTTTGGATAGGAGAGTATAATCAAAAATGTTCCTGTTCGGGCTGGACCTCACAATCGGGATAGAACCGGCTGGCTCACCGTTTAAAACCCAGGTTGCAAGTTCTCCCGCTTTCACTCCATGATCAAATCCGGTTGTTATTTTTCCCCCCAAAATCCCATGATTCAGCATCAGTTCGCTGTTGCCAAAGACGGGAACATTTGTTTGCGATGATACCAGTTCAGCAAATTCCTCATGGGTAATTACTTTTCCGGATATATCCCGGTTAAATATCTGAAGGAGAATTATACTATCCGGAGGAATCTTTTGTACCTGATGTATCAATTCTGTAATTATAAGATTAGTCAGATAGTGAAGAGTGATGTTTTCTTTTATATCAGGCAGAGTGGCATCAAGGTTTTTTCGGGTAGAAAGTCCGGTATCGGTCTGATCATAAAGTATTATGATTTATTTCTCTTCAAATGAGCTGAATATGGTTTTTTCTTTTTTGTATCACCAATTATTCAAAAAATTTTTCAGCATAATCATATACACCGGAGATAAAAAGTGGTATAGATACTATGTATACCAAACTTGGAACCGGAGTTCTCATGATAGTTCTCCTGATTTCTCTGACTGGAACCTGCTTTGCTGCAGACTCTCCCGGATACCTGGCTACCCTTACCGGAGGAGAAAGCCAGATTGTGAATGGCACAGATGGTATGATGGTTATTACTCTGGACAATCCGGACCAGAAAGTGAATATCACAAAAGAAGACAACACCAGTCAGATTTCTGTAGGTTTGCTTAAGTATGCGGTCCTTCCCATTGATGCAATTACCATTTTTTCTTCTCCGGAGATGAAAACAGCCTCCATAGTAAAGATTGAAAACCTCTCCATTTCAGATAACAACGATAATCTTACCCTGAAAGTAAAACCGCTTGATTACTATGATGGAGAAGTCCTCACGTCCTATGCACAGGATACCGTAAATCTTAAGGAACTGGATGAAAAACTCTTCAATAGTACCGGATTGTATCTTGAAATGATAAATAATATCCCGGAAAATTTTCACAATTCAATCTCACCATTAGAAAAATGCATAGGAGATTGTCATGGTGATTCTCAATGTATATTTGATTGTGATGATTACTGCTAAGAGGATTATAATAAAGACATTTATATAAATAAAAAAAAATCACCAATTTATTCTCATGGGTTTTATTGTTGAATTATCTCTTTTTCAAACTCTACCAGGCTGTTCTCTAACCGGCTAAGGAGTTCTGCCTTCTCATATTCAGAAAGGAAACAGTACCGGATACTATTCTTATTAATCTCCCGAATCTCTTCATATGGGATGTCCGGATGATTCAGAGTAAATATTACATATTCCTGAGTCAGGTTCGTATTTTCAACACCCGGATCATCGGTTGCAAGAATTACCGGGACATCATGAGAGAGGTAAATAAAAACCGGATGCTCCGGACCACTGACATTGAGAATCTGTTCATTGCTGGTAAGCAATATCTCAACCGGAATATCCTTCTCTTTCATGAGTTCAAGAGTTTTTTCCCAGCCTTCTTCCTCCCGGATGGATACTCCGTGGCCGATTCTGGAGGCACTCCCGGTTGTGATTGCATCAGAGATATGGAACCGGAGAACGTTTTGGTCTGTAATCTCATTTGTTAATTCTCCGGCATGAAGCTCAATTCTGACATCCGGGTATACCGAATGGAGATACGCAATCATCTCCATATGAAGATGATAATCATCTGCGGAATATTGATCTGCCTCATCACCGACCAGGGTGATCCCTGAAATTACCGGTGACTGGTTTGCAATCTCAAATGCCTGGAGGAGATCAGTGAAAACCTCTTTTTTAGGATAGAACCTGAGAGCCTCATATATATACCGGATTGTTACGTTTTTTCCATCCGGATGAGAAAGTTCCCCGGATATCTCATCATATGATGAGTGTTTGCCTACCTTTCGCTCACATATCTCTGAAAGGCCGGCGGAAAGGAGATCATCCCTCATCTGAGAAAAATTATCATTCCAAGGAGCACCTGATAGCACATCTCTTACATCATCCCCATTGGTCTGTGAGGTCATCAGTTCCAGATAGAGTATGTTCTCTTCAGCAGCCCGGTCACGAATAGTGGCAAAAACATCTCCATTATAATATGTTACCGGATCAATGAGATCAAACGTATTGAAAAACCAGTCATGACCAGACTGGTTAGTGAATGGAAAACCTTTCATCGTCCAGGACCGGACAAGGTCAGAATAAAGGGTGGAATTCGTATATACGTTGGATACCGGGACCAGACGAGAAGTATCAGAATAGTTATAAGGCTGTCCGGTTACCAGGTCCACTAACAGTCCGTCTTTCGGATTTACGAACAGTCCATGGTTTACAGATATATTGATGATATCATCCGGATGCATCGCACCTGATGCATGGATATGGATATCTCCCCCTTTTGGCATCTCCTTAAAAAATTTTATGAGTTCGTCCGGATTATTTCTGATCTCCTCAAAATATGATGAAATACCAGTATGATGAAGATCAGGATCTGATACCTTCACCGGGCATTGATCCTGATTACATACCTGAAATATCCCTAAATAACAGAGTACCAGTACAATTAGAACAGTATTTACTTTTTGCACATTCATGAAAGATATAGAGTAATGTCATTTTCCAGATGGATGAATTAATCGGACCAGGAGTTTTTATTAAAACTGGAAAAATGGATGTTTAAAAAGATATGAACGGATAATTGAATTTTTAATGATAAAAAATTGGGGAATGGCCTGATATAGATACGATATAACCAACAACCCACGAATTATCACCCGAGAGATATGATATAGTGGTCAATGATACCAGGAGAGATAAAAATATGTATTCATTACCGAAGAGAAGTAATTTAATACGGTTGTAAGTGGTCTGATATACATTATTCTATAACAAATTCATCTTATATCGGAACGATAACCATGAATCACATGCCAAAATGTATAACCAGCATCATAATTACCGCTCTTCTCCTGATAATTTGCGGATTCGTCGTATTTACGAACTTTGATCAAAAACCGGATTTGACCGGAACGGAAATTCAATCAGTATCATTCGAGAAAACTCCGGTTCAATATGCTACAGTTAATGGCGTAACTCTTGGATACAGAGAATTTGGTTCCGGAGAGCCTCTTCTGATGATAGAAGGATTTGGTGCGACCATGGATGACTGGAATGAAACCTTTATCGGTATCCTTTCCTCGAAATACCATGTTTATACCTATGATCACAGGGGAATGGGATATAGTAGTGATGACAATGTTTCGCCTTCAATTTCCCAATACGCAGGCGATGCTGCAGCACTGATGTCTGCTCTTGGATATGACAGTATGCATGTCTATGGTGCTTCCATGGGCTCATCCACTTCACAGCAACTGGCTATTGATCATCCTGACAGGGTTAAAAAACTGATACTGGACTCCAATACCTATAGTGTCCGGATTCCGGAAACAAAGGTACTACTCGGAATTATTGAAGCAGAAGCAAACAATTCTACACAGACTCAGGGTATCCGGAATGAAGCAATAGCAAACCTTGAATGGAACGGATCTTACGACGGGCTTTCCAGTATAGATAAGGATGTAATGTTAGTCGTCGGAACTGAAGATATCCTGACTCCAGATTCTGTTTCTCTTAAGATTGCCGGACAGATTAATGGTTCCTGGCTTGTTCGGTTCAAGGGTCTTCCCCATACCGGGTATCACGTGGCTCCGGTCCAATACGGACAAAATGCCCTGAATTTTCTTGCAATGAATGAATCTCCAATTTAAAAAGATACCAGGAGTGAAAAATAAATACTCTCTTTCCATCTCCGGAAATTTAGAAAAATGATTATTTTCAGGGAGTAATTTCTGAAAATTTTTCGTCTCTTTTTATTCAAAGATAAATTCTGACACATGATGAATGAAAAACCATTTCCGATTCATTATCAACTATCAAAATGTCTTTAATATATGATATCACGGATAACTGAACTTTTCTTTATCTGTATAAGTATCCTTATCTGGGCAATTTCACCGGTTGGAGCGGTAGTTTCTACTACTGATAATCTCACTCCATTATGGGAACAAATGCAGGATTGTCGTTTCGTAGATCTTACCCATACTTTTTATCCCGGTATCCCTCACTGGAAAGGAGATCCGGATGAGAAGGTAGAAACGCTCTACTCCTATGAACCCGGAAATGGAACTCTTGGATCAGGCTTTTACCTGCAATATTATTCCCTTGTCGGTCAATGGGGAACTCATGTTGATCCTCCTGCACATTTTGTCAAAGGTCTCCGGACCCTTGATGAGATAAGTCCCCGGGAGATGATTCTCCCCCTGGTTGTGATAGATGTTCATGAAAAGGTAGCAGAAAATTCAGATTATACCGTTTCAATGGATGATGTTAGGGACTGGGAGACGAGGAATGGTCAGATCCCTGAAGGTTCTTTTGTAGCTCTCCGAACAGACTGGTCAAAACGCTGGCCTGATCAGAATGCAATGCAGAATATGGATCCTGAAGGTGTTGCACATTATCCAGGCTGGAGCAAAGAAGTCCTCACCTATCTCTTCGAAGATTGTAATATCACTGCATCCGGACATGAAACAACCGATACAGACCAAGGCACTGTTGTCAGCCAGGATCAGTACCCGCTTGAGACATACATTCTTTCACAGGATAAATACCAGATTGAACTCCTGACAAACCTAGACCAGGTTCCTGAATCAGGTTGTCTTATTGTGGTTACATTCCCAAAACCCCTGAAAGGATCCGGATTTCCGGCCCGGGTTTTTGCTATCTGCCCGTGAGAAATTTTTTTAACTTTTTTAGCGTATTAAGGACTACCTCATATATAATCATTTAAAAACCGATAAAAGAGGGAATTATTCTTTACATCTATTTATGAGAAAATTGTCCTTTATTCCCTCCTACTTTCCGATATCCGGATTGGTTTTTTTCATGATGAAATAGGTGTATCCATATTCTTTTGAATACTTCTGGAAAATCTCTAACTGCTTTTCGAATCCCCCAATAAGAAACTGTGCATCCTGGTTATCTGCAAATTTATTTTTGAGCATCTCTATCTTTGATTCCAGCGGGGTGTAAAAATTATTCCACCAACCGGTATCCGGAAGCCGGAATGAACCGATGAGTGAATACCCTTCTTTTTGGATCATCTCTTCAATCTGAGAAATCGAGAACATATCCGGAGATATTTCATTAAAGAATTTTTTACATTCCTCTGATGGAGAATCAGTAAACCAGGTAAGGTCTGAAATCATCATATATCCATCCGGCTTTAAGAATTTCTTCCAAGTCTGAAGAGCCGGCAATATTCCGATGATAAACGACGACCCTTCTGCCCAGATGATATCAAAAGACTCATCATCAAACGGCAGGTTGTCCATTGATGCCTGCCGGGTTGTAATTCTTCCGTCAAGTCCGGCTTTTTTTGCCCGGTCACAAAGATCATCAAGAAATGGCTGATGGATGTCTGATGCAGTAATCTCACAGTCCGGACAGATCCTTGCCAGAGCGAGATCCTGCATACCTGATCCACAGCCAATATCCAGGATCTTCCCCCGTTTGGCATCCGAAGGAAGGAAGGAAAAAGCAAACGCCGTTGCTTCATCCATTCCGGGTCCTTGTCTTGGTAATCCTTCAAACATTGAACAAATAAGATTTACGTCCATGATAAAACGCATTAGAATGAAGAGATAAAACCCTTTCTGGTAATCCAGGTTTGGAAAATTCTGAACATTTAGTTCATTTTAACGAAATAGAGAAAAATATTTATGATATAGACACTGGTTGGATCTTAAAATTGAGATTTTTAATTTTCGAATTGAATTTAATGTAAAGCCTTAAAATTACCTTCTCTATACCTTCGATATTCAAAAACAATAACAAACATCTTAAGATATTTCAATGAATATTAGAAAATCTGAAAATTAATTCATTTAGGAAATTTCAAAATAAAAAAAACATTCCGAATTTATCCGAAAGCATTACGATACATTAATGATGAGCACTCCATTTTTAATAAAAACTTATAGTGGTTCAAGAATCACACGACCAAAGAAGCGAATCTGTGGCCATTTCAGGTAATATGATCCGGTCCAGGGTTTATATCCATCTTTTCTAAGTGTAACAATATGTCCCCCTCCCGGAACCAGGTGCTTGAGCATCATGTTATTTGATGTAACCCCGACTTTCTCGGTGTTATCAATCCATATCTCTGCTTTTGTCGGAACAGAACTAATATGAATAAAACAGCCTCTTTCAGAAACAGGGGAGGGAATAGTACAATACTGGGTTAAAGTTTCAGTTTGTTGTCCGTTTGAGATAATTAGAGTAATTGGGTATTGTCCGGCAGATGAATATTGATGAACTATGTTTTGTGTGTAATATTCCGGAATATTATCTCCATCAACATCCCAGCTCCACGATTGAATCCCTATTCCGGTACTGGTGTCTGTGCAGGTTACTGTCATCGAATTATAATCTACGGAAAGGTCAAAATCTGCAGATAGGTCAGTGGATGATGATCCAAGGAAGTAAGAATCACTCACAGCATCCGGATATAAACTGCTCATCATAAGTTTCTGATTTATTTTGGAATAGATAAAACCGGGTTTTATAGTACTCTCATTCTGGTTATTCCAGTTTCCATCCGGAATCAGGAAATTTTTGGTAACCAAAGCATTATTGGTATTATCCTCTCCCTTTATTACATTAAACCAGATAATACCCTTAATGTTCGGATATTTTGCCAGAGTGTTCCGGTTATAGAGGTAGGTAACCTGATTTTTTTTCAGTTCTAATTCATCAGCTGGGATTCCATTTCCGTCTGCACTGGTTTCCATGAAAATCATTGGATGAGTCCGGTTCTTTGCATAATAATTATAAAATCCGGAGAGATCATCAAGATTAGTCGGTCCCTTCTTCCAGGGATACCAGGTCATCCCTACCCAGTCAACATAATCCTGACTTAGCTGGGTGCCGTTATCAGCCGTACCAGGCCAGTAATATATTCTATCCTCTTTTAACTGGGCTACATTTCCGGCCCAAACCACCTGGACCGAGGGATTGGCATTGGCATTAACAATTGTGTAAGCGGATCGAAACATGTTACGCCAGGCTTTCTTATTTTCATTATCAACAGTATCATTGTTGGTTGGATTTACAATTAATTGTGCATTACACTCCAAACCAAAACAGATAAGGATTGTAGCAGGTTTTCCATTTGAATCCGGATATTTTTTACTGAGGGCATCACATTTCACGGCGACTTCTTTCATAATATCTGTTCCACTCATAGGAGTAGAATATGAATTCATTGCGGTAAGATCCAAAAGTCCGTTTTTTTGTAATCCCCAGGGATAAAGGATAAGTACCGGAACACCACCCTGCTCCAGGACTTTTTCAACCCAGACATAAGGGGCAGGTGATTCTGTGTAAGGAATTTTTCCATAATTATTATCCGGATAATATAATAGGTCATAATAACGGGAGAATAGGAGCTGCTTTTCTCCTGAACCCGAGTTTATTGCTTCTACGCCTGCACGGAAGGTTTCAATACCTGTATCTGTTTCTTTTAATTCTTCTGTCAGGTTATCTGATTTACGTTCCCCGTATTCATTGGGATGGTCAAGGATCTGAGTTTCATATGGATTACCCTGTGCCTTCATGTAGTAATTAACACACATGGCATTGTTTGATCCCTGATTTCCCCCCATATATGCTCCGATATAACACCCCTCTGTTTCCAACAGCCCCTCTTTCACCGTAGGGATATGCATTCCGGCTCCCAAAACTCCGGAAATGAACATCCCTATACTACAAAAAAGAAATAGTATTACAAATTTTTTCAAAACCATCATCCACCAGCCAAACATAACCCTATTTATATAGGTTATTTTTATTATGGTGAGTGAATATAAAAAGTCATTCTATAATTCTCAAAAAACCAATGAAAAATTAGTTAAATGTCCAAATTTAATCTCAATCTATCAAAGGAGAGCAAATATATAAAATATAAATGTTTTTATAAAAACAGTATAAAATCTGAATTATTAAATCCAATTTTCAAAAAATATCCGGTCATTAGAATTACCAATCTTTTTATAAATTAAACAGGTAATAATCTTCTCTGTGCTATAATGAAAAATAATATAAAAAAAATTGGCTCATCGCTACTTTGAGTGGGTAATTACAAAACCATAAGGGGAAAATCAAGGGTGGGGGTG
>NZ_QGMZ01000029.1 GCF_003173335.1 Methanospirillum stamsii | reverse complement strand
CATTGGTTACATCCAATCTCATGTTTTCAGAATGGGTAAGGATATTCCATGACAAGACACTGACTGCCGCTTTACTTGATAGGATAACTCATCGAGCTCTCATACTGAATATGAGTGGAACGAGTTTCAGAAGGAGAGAAGACTAAAAACTACGACGATTACCTTAGGGGGTGGATCATTTTTGGATCGGCGGTATGGGTCAAAATTGGACCGGCGAAAACATAATATATCTGTAAAAAAAGCATGTTGACTTTTTTAGTTTTCCCCCAACAACGAAGTCTTCATTTTCCGTGACTTTTTTACCATAAAAGGGGTCATCTACCTCATCTGTTGCAAAAGTATAGGATTCTCCTTTTTTAAGCAATTGATGCAAAGAATCTCGAAACAATTCGGTGCTATTTTTTAATAACTCGTCGTATTCGAGAGTATTAATACATGTCCAAAATGTTGTAGCGGATGGGATTTTTTGGTTGGGCACTTTACATATCGCTGTAGGCGAATACCTTTTCATGGCCATTCCGACAGTCGTTGAAACAATGTCCTCAGGAGTAAATGTCCCACAAGGCAGGATAGTGATATGATCGGTAATCGAGCTGATTGCCAATTCTAAAGTGGCCCGCTCTTTTCCAATAAATTCGGACAATTCAGAATTTTTTTGGTATTTAATTCCCATAACGGAGTTTTTCGCGAAATTTTTATCATATATAAACTTTCCGGAATGAAGTTAATCGACTCTAAAAAAGAAAAAATCCTTGGATCAAAAAAAACAAAAAAATTTTAAAAAATGCAAAAGTGCTCAAATATTGTATTTATGCGAAAAAAGTGTTTGATCCAGCAATCATTAATTTTGTTTGATTTTTACGATTGTTGGATACTGAATAAGGATGTGAACCTTTCAGAAAAAAGTGATATCGCAGCACTGAAAATTGCAGTCATTCAAGATAGCCGGACTATCAATTCAGCCCTGAATGCGGGTGCTGATGAAAAGAACCTCATAATAGTCCTCACCGCAGAAGACGCAATAAAAATGGTTGATGACGGTTCTGTCGATGCATTTGCCTATGGAGATTACCCAGGTCAGAAAGCAATAGCAACGTATGCCAAGAATCCGGACAAATTTTCACAACAAAAGGAGATAGGATATTTTAAAGATTACTTTGCGTTTAATCCGGATACACCTGAAGAATTCGTCACCTCGGTGAACGACACGCTTAAGGAACTCAAGATGAACCGGGCTGAAAGTGGGAGCACCGACTATGAGAAGATTTTCCTGAAATATCTTCCGATAGGATGTATGGATAGTGATATTACCGATGAGAGGCTGGTAGACCTTGTCCAAAAGACCATTGAAAACTTGAAAGGTGATCCCAGCGGAACTCTTACCAGTATTAACGCAGGTGAAAGCCCGTATGTGGATTCTACCGATCCAAATCTGTATGTCTTCGTCTTTGATACCAATGTTACCCTTCTTGCAAACGCGGTAAACCCGCAGACTGTAGGAACTCATTATTCCGGAAAACCTGATGCGGTAGGGAACATGTTTCGTGATAATCTGACGGAACTTGCCTTAAAAGAAGGAAAAGGCTGGATTACTTACGTTTACTCAAACCCTGAATCACTCATCCTGTACAAAAAGAAGAGTTATGTCGAACTTTGTACTGATAGTGATGGTGTCCGGTATATCGTCGGGTCTGGCAGGTATCTGAATTGTTCTGAAATGAAAGAAGAACCTTAAGCAGGATACCTTAAACCTCTTTGTAAAAATCAGAAGGTACCTTTCATTATCCTTTTTTCCTTTGCCTGCAATCGGAATCGTGTTCCGGATCATTGGAGTTAGATCTCATCACCAATGACTCCCAGGTTTGTTTATCATTCATTATACATAGATATTACAGAAAAGACAGTTTATCTCAAGGTATTTTTATCCCGAAGAACAAAAACCGGTTAAGTATCTCACAAATAAAGGGATGAATTGGTTCCCTATAAAATTACCGGTAACATCATGTGGGTGTGCAACATGTGCAAATATCCCCACACTCTCCACTTCCTCCAAAATCACAACAGAAACAGGGGTTGCAATTCAGAGCATTTGATGGTGCCTCCCAGACTGCTTCTAAATAAATATCGGCACGATTGTATTCCCCGTTTATCTCATCTAAAGTTAGTTCCTGCCCATTTACAAGAGATTTGAGCATCTCCCCTTCATAATACTCAAGCGGGTTTACATTTAGCGTGAGAACCTTATTCTCATCAGATAACGACAGATTTAAGACCTGAATTATTGAGTTGGTTTCATTTTCAGCATTAAAAAGTTTAACTACTGCTTGTGCGGGGTAGGAAATATCAGTAAGGGATTCAACGGGAACTAATTTACTTTCTACACCATCGGTAATATGGAAATATGGAACGACATCCTTTACCATTATTATCATCCCATTTGATCCATTCGTGATTGCACTCCCACTCCCTTGGATATAGATCAACGCGGAGGATGATTCAGCAGCAGAACAGAATCCAGTACAAAAAACCAGAACCAATGAACAGAGAATTCCAAGATGTATGCAATAGCCCATAGTTCTTATAATATATATAATGATATAACCTTGTTGGTTTATTCAGAGAATATTTGGGCAGTAACAATCTAAAGCTCTCATAAATTTTAAATTGAAAAATTTATTTTTCAAAACTGAAATCTCTGAAATCACCTCCAGATAATCCGGAAAAAAGTCACTATAATTTCATTATTATTCAGTAAGATCAAAGAAATGACCTAATAATCCGGATCCCATGCAGAAGGTATGAAGAGAACATTTCTTGGATACCGGGTAAAACCGTTTTTCAAATAATATTCAATATTTTCGTCATTTGTTTGAACAATCCATTCGGTTTTAGGATATGTCTGAATACAACGCTTAAGCAACTCCCCTCCGATTCCTTTGGACTGGAACTCTGGATCTACGACCAAGTCGTGAATTGTTGATCTGATAATTTTATCAGAAAGAACTCTGACAACTCCCACTAATTTATTCTCGTGCCAGGCCGAAATCACCAGTGTGGAATTAATAAAAGGAAGATTGAAATTTTGAATCATCCCCGGTGTTTCAGGCTCCCTGATCCAACCCGCTGACATGAAAAGGCCATGTAATTGATTGATGGGAAGATCCTTCCATTCTTCATCATAAATAATTTGAGACATTTTCATCAAAATTTCTTAAAAGAAATAGAAATCTATTAATATTTTATAGTAAAATCTTCGGAATTAATGTAATCAATATGAGATTGTAACCACATTCTAAATCTCTGTAAGTGTTCATCTGTATGAAAATAATGTTCTCCGGATTCCATAATCTCTAATTTGCAATGAAATTTTTCGGTAAAATTGCTGATGGTATCAAATTCTACCAGATTATCTTTCGCTCCGTATAAGATAGAGGTATCAACCTTCCAGGAATTGACCGGATGGTCTAACACATAACAGAAATAATCCCAATATAATTTCTGACCGATGGGGGTATTAATCGTTCCTTCTTTTTCCAACCGTTCCGGAGTAACCTGAAACCACATCATCATATTCCTGATGATTCGTTCCATGTCTACTACCGGAGAGAGGAAAAGGGCTTTTTTAAAATCAACCTCGTGATAGGCCAGAAGGCTGAAATATGCTCCCATACTGCAGGCAAAGAGGTTTAAATCTTTCCACCTGGTTTTTGCATAGCTGAAAATTTCAACCAGGTCGTGAACACAATTTTGTACCTTGCATGGAGTAGTACCATCTTTTCTCTCACCATGTTCCGGCAGATCAAAACTCAATACCTGGTATCCCTTTGCGGTCGCTTCATGTGCCAGAATCCCGATAACGTTATCTTCTTTATGAGAGAGATTTCCATGAACTGCAATGTACAGTTTATCATTTGTATCTCCCCATATAATGGCAGGGATATTGTTTATTTTAATGATGTTCTTCTTCATATGCTGCTTTTATGTCAGAAAATATATTATTTATCTTGTATGTCTGTCAATTACTTATTAAATTAAAATTTTCCAGAGTTAATAATCTGATTAATCTCTTCTTTTAATTCCGGGAGTTTGTTTTCAATTACATCCCATACTATTTCTATATCAATTCCAAAATACCCATGAATAAGAATATCACGAAACCCGGCGATTGATCTCCAGTCTGTTTTCGGAAATTGAACCTTTATTTCATTGCTGATATTTTTTGTCGCCTCTCCAATAATTTCAAAGTTGCGGACAACAGCATCAATTCTCATTTGATCGGTCAAAAAATCTTCAAATGAATTATTTCCCACATATTTCTGAATATTATTGATAGCCTCCATAATATCCGATAAATAGAGTAGTTGGTCCCTAGGCATACACGACTTCATTAAGAATAGGATCACGAATGAGTGGTTTTAAGGCATCTTCTGTAACAAGATCCACCTTTCGATTAAATATTTCTTCAAGATAAAATTTTAATCCCATGAAATTGTCAAATGATTTTTTTCCTTTCTCAAATGTTACCAGAACATCGACATCACTATCCTCTCGTACATTACAATGAACAAAAGAACCGAAGATTCCAATTTTTTTAATTCCAAACCTTTGCTTAAGTTCCCGTTCGTTCAAACGAAGAAGGGCGAGAGGATCTATATTCACATTCAGATATAAACTGTCCTATTATTTGGTTATATGCATGTTTTCGTGTAATCGTTATTACATTTTGATTATCCATCGTTTTTGAGTTAAGATGAATAATGATGGATAATTATCGATAATTTTTGTAATGGGAAATTATTTGGGTATTCTTTAGATATATTTTATTTTGGGAATAAATTTAGGAATAAGATTCTCAAACCGGACTGACATAAGATCTGTGTATTTTTTTATAAGCCTAAGAGATTAATCCTGTTGATATTTAGAGAAACCCTGAAATAGTTTTCAACGTTTAAAAAGAGATATGCAATACCTGAACATCCCAAATCCTCATCTATACCGGATGGGCATAATCCTGATTGTTAGCATAATTTTTATCTCCGGTATCTCGCTGGCAGAAAATACATATGAGCCCGTCAATGAAAGACAATCACTTGAAAAACTGACCTTTTACACAGAACACCTTCCACCCTATAACTACGAGGAAAACGGGAGTGTAAAAGGACTTTCAATCGATCTTCTTGAAGCGATAACTCTGCGGATGGGTCATCAAATCCCTCGTAAGAACGTGCAGATTGTCCCTTGGGAAACCGGGTATCAGTCCGCTCTTACCGAAAATAATTCAGTCATTTTTTCCACCGGACGTATCCCTTCACGTGAATCACTGTTCCGATGGGCAGGTCCAATTTCAGTAGAGCGGGATGTTCTATTTGCTAACGCTGATGCAGCATTGACAATAACGACATTAGGAGACGTGAAGGGACTCCGTGTAGGGGTAACTCCGGGTCATGCCGGAACTCAGGTGCTCCTTGATGCCGGAGTCAGCGAAGATCAGATAGTAACCGATGCAAATGTATCTGAACTCATCAGGAAACTTCAGGCAGATGAGATTGACCTCTGGTGTTATCCTGAACTCACCGGCCGGCATTACGCAGAGAAAGAGACCGGCAATTATTATGCTTTCAAAGTGGTTTTCCCGCTCGAGGATATGGGAATCTATTACGCTTTTAGTCGTGATGTTCCTGAATCTACGGTTCAGGTATTTCAAAATGTCCTAGATACTCTGAAAGAGGAAAAAGACGAGACTGGCATTACCACGTATGAACGAATTTTAGAGAGATATATACCGGCGGTAGGACTCTCGCATCTGCAGTACCTTACCGAAGAATGGGCACCATATAACTATCTGGAAGATGGCATTCCTGCAGGGATATCAGTTGATATCCTTGAAAAGGTCTTTAAAAGCATCGGTGTGAATAAAACCCGGGAGGATATCAGGATTGTTCCCTTATCTGAAGGATTCAGGCAGGCACAGGAAGAGAACGGAACAGTCCTTTTCTCAATCGCCAAATCTCCGGAACGTGAACCACTCTATCAGTGGGCAGGACCATTTACCACCGGAAAGTTTGTCCTGTTTGCTCCGGAACAGAAAAACATTTCCATTACAAATCCACAAGACCTTGCCGGATACCGGATTGGGACCGTGCAGGGGACGATTGAAAATACCCTCCTTACGAATATCGGTGCTGAAAAAGAACAGATAGAAACCGGGCTGGTTCCAGGAGATCTTATCCGGATGCTGGAAGAAGAGCAGATCGATCTCTGGGCTACGGGGGATGAAACAGGAAAATATGAGATGAAAAAGGAAGGTCTTGATCCTCAAAAATATGAAGCGGTATATACCCTGAGTGAAGACGACTTTTATTTCATTTTCAGTAAAGATGTTCCGGATTCATTAGTACAGGCATTTAATCAGACACTGATGTCTATTCGAACACAATAAAATACGAAAAATACAGGAGATACCATCATCTCCAATTCTCAATCCATTCGGAATCTGTTTCTCATTTGTCCAACCGATTTTTGCCTTTTATACGGTAATAGAAATACCGGGATGACGGGAATAGAATCCGGTGGTTTATTGGTGTTCGTAGCAAATCCGGCAAGTGCGTTTTTATGTGTATTCTGATATCGCTGATATTTGAGTTACCTATGTGTCTGCGAAGAAAAACTAATTCTAACTCTCCTAATCCTTGCAACCGGTCTTATGAGTCAAAAACAGGATCTTCATCTTCAACTTTTTTTATGCCCCTGGCGATTAAAATTAGACCATTTTTGGAATCAGGTCCATGTAGCAGTTGTAACAGATGTAACAGTTCTTGAAAAGAGACCCCGGAAAAAAATTCTATTATTATCTTCGAGATTTTGAGAGATTATACAAAATAATCGTAAATAAACAAATTGTTATATTATCCGGGCTTATATACCGGTATCCTATGCTCATGCAGGAACCAACCCCGGAAATGGTCCGGGCATGGAAAGAAACCTTTGAGACCTACAGGCCCGTACTAAAACCCAACAATAAACCAATACAAGACGTCATTTCTTACTTGAAACAGAAATATCCGGTCACTGAACGAACTGAACAAACATTACTCCGGGTCGTTATCGAAAATGTCACCCTGAATGAATATAACGCACAAAAGATTCCGGCAGGTAAAACCCCTCTGGCACTGGTTTTCCAGGTAGAAGATGCCGTATCCGGAAAAAATCTCTATGAAAACCAGGATGATATATTCAAAGGATGTGCTATTATTGTTGGCTTTGAACTTGTCTCCGGATATTTCATGGTGGAGGGAAGCAGTCAGCTCTGGGATGAGTTATTCGTATTTCGTGGTCTGGATGAAATAGATTTGACGAATTTTTACCTGGTTGCTGAATACGTAGCATGTGTAAAGAAATCCGGCGATCCGGACAGGATACTTATCTCTTAGTACCTATGCATTTTTCCATGAGTTTTCAGAAATTCAAGGATTAAAAAGTAGAAATTTTTTCTTCATCTAAAAGCTCTGAAAGATCAAAATATTATGAGCAGGAGAGCCTATGCTGATAACGCCTTATGTTGATGCAATATATCATCAATTTACCATTCCTGTACGTCCTGGTTTGAATCTTGACCGGGTTGTGTACAGTTTCATCATCTTTAGGAAGAATATAACACTCATAGATACCGGTGTTTCCGGTAGTGAAACGAAGATCTTCGAGACTATTCAGTCACATGGCCGAAGTCCTTCGGGTATTTCTCTCATCATCCTGACCCATGCTCATCCGGAACATATCGGAGCAGCCAGAACGATTCAAAATGAGACCGGCTGCAGTATCGCTGCTCATCCATCAGATAAGCCATGGATAGAATATGTTGATCTCCAAAACCGGGAACGGCCGGTTCCTGGTTTTTCCTCCCTGGTGAGCAGACCTATTTAAAACAACAGAATATCTTGGTCTGCCTCCCCAAGCCTTAAATCCCCTTTTTGCGAGGACATTGTCTGCAAATCTCCGGATTAGGGAGAGAGAAAAACTGATTGAATAATCCTCTCCATATTATGGAATCCGGATATCGGGAAACATAAAACAGGGTACAAGGTATTCACAGACCTCCCAGGGTTTTCACCCGGAAGGTTTTTTCATCTTCATAAAAAAATTATCAGGTCTCTTTTCCATAGAACTGTTACAACTGTTACGACCGCTACAACGTCTCAGTTTCCCTAAATATCTACGATTTCTTGAATATCCCCGATTCATAGCAAAATGACTTCTGCGAACTATCCCCTTCTGTGATTATGGTATGACGATCAAGTATCATTTCATGTGCCTGAATCATATTATAAAATAACATTTCGGGGTTTTTTATTGAGGTATGGGCATAGATATCGTTTTTGTTCTCGACCAGGAATGTTGCAATCTCGCTTCGGTATTTTTCTTCAGAGTGACTGTAATCAACAATGAGCCCCATCGTGCCGACAAAATAAAGAAAGTCAAAATCTTTCCATTCGGTCTTGAGCATCTGCGATCCCAGGATCAATTCAAGGTAAGGATCAATATGTCCTGCCTGATGGTATGGAAACAGGAAAAAGGAAGGTGAGTGCGTCACAACATACCGATAAAAATTGACTGCCCGGAGAACATCCATTGGAAGTTCTTCATCCCGGGTTTCCTGGATTTGCTCACCCTGTAAAAATCCCCAGTATACAGAAAGGTCGGTGCTTTCATATCCAACCCTTGTTTTCGGATGATTACTTTTTGCTAAAAAACCGGCTTTTTTAAGCGCCAATTCCTGAACATATGAAGATGAAAAAAAAGGCACCCGTTCCTCTTCCTCCATCAGGCTAATAATATCGGTAACATATCCAAGAAGAATCCCGGATGAAAAATCAATGTCCCAGTAATTCACACCGCTGTTCGTTTCTTTTAGAAGAATCCCCTCTTCCTTTGCGGCGGCGAGTTGTATTTTTGTACTCTTTGGTTCTTTTATCCCAAGATCACTTTCAATATAGCCCCGAATCATCGGCTCCGGGGTCCATCCTGACTGCTTTAATACTATCTCAATTATCTTTCGCTTCGTAACCCCCGAATTATTACGCTGCCCTCGCGTTCTCCCTTCAGTCATGATCATATGTATGAACATATTACTATGAATATATTGCTATGAATTAATACATAGTATTATAATACCAATGCTTATATGTGAGCACGGATAATGAGAATAGAGAGAAATGAACAAAGGTATGTTCGTTTTCTTTCAAGTAATTTCTATTCAGATTAAGTGAGCTGAAAATTTAGATGCAAAATTATTGTATTGAAAAAAAACACGAAGTAGAATCCCTGAAAGGGATCAACGATATTCCTGCCACACCGGGAATCAAAGGTCCTCACATGAGTAATACCACAACCTCTGTCTTCAAAGGTTCCTGTATACCCTGGCAGATGCAGCGTGAAGGCCTGCTCTATGTCCGTGTCCCGGCTGGGGAGAAAGGCCCTACTGAAAAAGGCTGGAACCAGTTACCACAGGGAAGGTGCTATTCAGATCCCGTTTTGGCTCTGCATCTGGAGCATGGAGGAAATTATGGCTATTATCCTGCTCCGGGTTCGGATATCCTTTCCATTGACGTGGATGATGCAGAGGCATTTCATGATGCAGGCGGGGAAAATCTGGTACGGGATACATTCCGGTATTCTGCATGGCCTGACTGGCATAAATACCGGGCTATTGTTCACTGTCCGGACATCCCTCTCCATTTCTGCGGACATAAACTCTCAATAAGGAATTCCCTAGGACAGACCGTTGTTGAACTCTTTTTCCCGGCAGGGATGGAGAAAACAGGTGGTCAGTGTATCGGTCCTGGTAGTATTCACCCGAATGGGAACCGGTATGAGATATATGATCCAGATGCCCGGATAATGACTGTAAGATGGTCTGATATTGAGAATATCACAAGAACCATAAGCCCGGATACTGGTGCTTATCCAGTATTTGAGCAGGATTGCCTGGATTCCAGTCAAAGCAGCAAAAAAAATGTTACGCAGCGGTATGGCCTGTCTGTTATGGATAATCTTCCACTGGAGGCAAGGATATCTGGAAATGAGATCCGGGGAAAACATCCGGTTCATGGGAGCACATCATCAGGAGGAAATATAGTAATGAATCCGGGAAAAGGGCTTGTCTACTGTTTTCGGTGTGCTGCCGGGTATGATGCAGCGGGTTGGGATGCTATATGCCAGGGAATTATGCCCTGTGGCGGAACCTATGATTCGGACGTGATGAAAAGGCATCTACAGGTGCTTGACCAGGAAAAGCCTGAAGTCAGGTTTCTGGAGAGAATTGCCTGGAAAAAAGCGAGGAGGAGATCATGACCGAAGTAATGACCGCTCAAACTCCCTTCTCTGATTTGATGAGGAGGGCACTTCTGATGGCTGGTGATAGGTCCTATGTGAAGGTGAAAGAATCGGGGGCATATCTATTCAGTGATAACCCGGATGAAGAAGGGGATCTTACTCAGGAATTCTGGGATATTGCCGTCTATCTGCTCTCCAACAAGAAACCCTCCGATGCGGTAATCAGAACGTTACAGAAGCGGAATAAGAAACTGAAAGAATATCAGCAACTGGACTATGATACTCTTCAGGATATTAAGGAACTGGCATTTTCTTATATCAAAACCGTGAAAACATTTGATTCCCCTGAAGAAGAGGAGATAATCAGGCGCATTCCGTTTTTCGAGAAAGACGGGTATCTCTACCTTACCTGTATCAGTCCGGATGATAGATACTCGTATGCTCACCTGCAGGATGGAAAGATAATTTTCTCCGAAGAAGAGATTGATCCGTCAGGTGTACTCACAAGGCCTCCTGAGCTTCCTGTTCACCAGGACCGGGGAACAACATCGTATATTGTGGGAATACCACGGACTTACCTTCTGGAAAAAGCCGGACTGCTCTCACCCGAAGCATTGTACACCAGAATCCGGAATCACCTGTTCTCGTACCTTGATGCTGAAGAACATGATTATGAGTTATTTGTGTATTACATCCTCTATTCGTGGTATTATTCCAAGTGCAGCACCACACCTTATCTTCGGTTCCTTGGTGATACTGGCAAGGGAAAAAGCCGGTTTTTAAAAGTCATCTCTGATCTCTGCTTTTATCCAATCCGGGCGTCAGGAGCGTCTTCAATCTCCGGTATCATGCGGTTTAAAGAGAGATGGATGGGGACACTTCTTATCGACGAATCAGATCTGAAAGGTGATCAGTCAGATCCTCTCATCAAGTACCTGAATCTTGGATTTGAAAAGGATAATTACTATATCCTGACGGATAAAAACGATCTCTCCAAAGTCCATCTTTTTGATCCGTTTGGCCCTAAACTCATCGCAATGAGGCAGCCGTTCCAGGATACTGCAACAGAAGGACGGTGTTTTTCCTTCTCTCCGGATGAGACGACACGGGAGGATATTCCCCCAGAGCTTCCAGCCAGGTATGCAGATGAAGTAGCAGAGCTCAGGGCTCTTATTGCACGATTTACTCTGGAGCACTGGTCCCATGTATCAGAAGAATGTATGATTTCATGCATCGGAAAAGGGATAGAAGGACGGCTGAAACAGATGGCACGGCCTCTCTCTGTTATCCTGACACTTTTTCCTGACGGGCAGGAACGGTTTTTCACGTACCTGAACAACCGGCAACAGGAGATTAAAAGGACCCGGGCCGAATCGTTTGAAGGTGGGATGTTTAATTATGTCCTTTCTTTAGCCCAGGGAGATGAAGATCTGATGATTGATCCGGAATTCGGGAAGTACTACTATGAAGGGAGAATTCAGGCGATTACATCCAATATGGTCAGTCAAGGTCTGAAATGCAGTCGTAAAAACGTGACCCGGGCACTTTCAGGAATAGGGATGGAGAGTAGGCAGAAACGAATTCAGACTGCAACGGGGACGAAAAATGTCCGGGCATTTTTGGTTTTGGGCAGAAGGAAATGGCTGGAGATTATGCAACGGTACTATTATGATGAGTCTGGTGGGGAGATCCCCGAATGTCCGGAATGTTTGCGAGGCCCGGAATATAAGAACCTACAGTCAGAAATTACCAACATTGAATCGTTCACTGATCAGGTTTGTCTGGATGATAAGGTATCTTGTCGATCAACAGGGCATCATTCTGGAGGCCTGATTCCTGAAACCGCCTCTGATAAAAAAGTCGGATTCACCACGTTCCGGGAATTTGCAGCATATCATGGTCTTGAACCAGACCTCCCGGTTCAGGAGTATGTTCCGGTTCCAAAGGAATGCGGTAGTGATTTGCATTGCCGGTGCAGAGGATGCCGTGAGTCGAATACGTCTTCACAGATCCTCTGGATTCCGGATAGGCCGTATAATCAGGTCTGTTTGAAACATCTGAATGAAATGAAAAATTTGTATGAAAAGGAGAATGTATTATGATAACATGGCTTGATAATCCACTGAATTACTCGTATGTAAGAAAAACATCCTATACTAGTCTCTCTTCCCGGTTTCCGGTAAAAACCCTGGGAAAGAAATTTCAGCAGTTTGGAAAACTCATCGGACATGAACTGATTGAGAGGAAGGATTCCAACACGAAAGGGGTGTATCTGTACCACCACCAGTTTTACTGGCTTAAAGAGCATGACCGGGATCTTGCTCCGGACGGAGTGTACAAGGGGCCCCGGGGATTTGGCGGACGGATGCCGGTTGAAGCGGTTGATCCGGTCAGGCTGATGGAATAATTTTTCACCCTTTTTCGAATGGATTTATCAACTCCAGATTGTCAATCCATTGAAAGTCCTGAGTATTACGGGTAACTAATTTTATCTGATAAGCAATTGCGGTACCAGCAATTAATGCATCTCCTAATGTCATTTTTCTGATCTGTCTGAGTTTTACAGCATAGTCTAAAACATTTTGAGATATCGGTAGCATTTTTGCAGTTCTGAAAAAAATTTCCAGATATTCACGTTCCTTATTATTTAGTTTATGGTAACCAAGCACCTCTACATAACTGATGACAGAAACATATGGTGCATTTTTTTCTATTAAGGTCCGGATTTTTTCTTCTTGAGGTTGCACTGCATAAATAATGATATTGCTATCAATCAGCATCTTGTCTTCCAGGTAATTCCCTATCCTGTCTCATTTCTCGAATCAACTCAACCGGATCATCAACATCTCTAAATGCTTTTAATTTTACTAACATATTCAAAGCTGAAACCATGCTTTTACCTCGATATATTGAATCATCCGGTAAAGGTTCATCTAAAATGGTAATGAATACAGGAACTGCGGAATCTGAGTTAATTACTTCATCTATGTCATTATCCCATTCAATATGGTTATTTTTTATAGTTGCTTTATATGTCCTTAACATCTCTGTTCCTTCTTATGTATTTTTGATTATGATATCTTTTCTGTTTACTGTTGATGCCCTACAATCCTGAATTTTTTCATGGTAGATTATTGAGAGATACCTGCACTAGTATTATGAGCAAGATACCAATCCAGATGAAAAATATCCTTACCTGATAAAACCCTTGTGAGTAATACCTTCCATATTTTTTAACTCCGGTATCATAAAGACGGATGGGTTATTATAAATTTAAATCAAAGGGTAATAGATAGAATAACCATATCTTTAAGTTGAATTCCATTTTCAAATATGGGCATTGGATATTTTCTGATATAAAAATCCTTTATTACCCTGCTGAATCTGAACCCCGCTTTCTGGTAGAGGTATAATTGCTTCTCTGCACAATCAGCGGTCCCGATGATAAGTTCTGATAAACCTTGTTCCCTGGCTTTTTTTATTATCTCAAGCAGTAACCAATAACCGATTCCGTTATTTTGATAATCTTCTCTCACCGCGATATTTATTATCTCCATACCCTCTTCGTCTTTCATTACTGTTGCACAAACAGCAATCATTTCATCTTGATGTTCCACTACAAAAATTGTAGAATCGTGAATGTATGCATTAATTCCCTCTCTTGTCTCATCAGCAAGTAATAAGAGTGAATAGGGGATATTTTCACCGGGCTTAAGTATCCGGATTTTCAGATCTTTCTGGTTAATCATTGTCTTATTCGAATTTTTTTGAGATGTGTTTTCATGAATGTCTCCTAACTATCGATATTCCTCTTTCTTCTCCCGGTATTTCGAGAAGGGTGATCTCATGATCCTTCGCCGGTTCTTATCCAGACAGAAGTATGCTTTTCCCTATGATGGGAAGAGATCCTTCTCCACTGGGCAAACAAAGACCAGTACAATTTCTCACATCTCATGTTAGAAAATCATATGTCCCGGGAAAAAACAGAAGATTTGGATTGATAAATTTATTTTAGGTCCTCAAATGATAATTCCGCATTGATGATAATCTGGTTTAGGTTTTTTGGATGAAGTATTTCTCCGCTGTGGTAAGGTACGGTCACTCTAACCTGTTTATCATTTCGATATATTTTATGACTACCGGTCTGTCGAACAAGAGTAAATCCTCTTTTTTCAAGGATTGGAATGAGTTTGTCAGCAGTAGTACGGGGATGTTAATGGATATTATTGCCATTATCCATGGTAAGACTTGTGTTCAAACTGATGAACTGGTTCGCCACATGCTACCTGATCTTCTCCACAAAGTCTGATGGCATGTTGTATCCGGTCGTATACCTCTTCGTATGAATTCCCTTGGGAGTAATATCCCTATTTCGAAAACAAATGCATATTAGTCATCTTCGTCCGTCTCAATAATAATTGAAAATTTATATCGGTTCATGTTTTCAGCCTTGGTTATCTTATGATTTGAATATTCCCTCACCAGAATTTACCGTTTCCCCTTCTCATTTATGATATCCGCAATCTCCCGGAAACATCCCTATTCTGGTATTATAACTCATACTGCTCTTTCACATAATAGGGTGAAGGAATCTCCGGATAAACCCGGTACACATGTTCATACACGATTTCTGCTTTCTTCTCCACTTCATCATCGGTGTATGACTTCACCGGAAGACCGGTATCTTCACTATAGAGGTAGTTCCGGATTGATACCAGTACCGAATCACGGGTAGATTCCTTCTCTCTCCAGTGATCAATCTTGAGTTTCTCAGCCTTAAGTGTCTTTAAAAGATCAACAGACACCTTCTTTATCCGCTTAATCTCTTCGGGTGTCAGTTTTTCTTTACGAAGGAGATCATAGATAGCAAGTGACTCTTCATCAAGTTCTTCCCTGATAGCCCGGTGAGATTCATCATCCAGATCCTGGATAAATTTGAGAAGTCGGTTCCAGGTCTCTTCAATGGTCACCCGGTCCTTTTCGTTGTTGTATTCATCAATGATCTCTTCGTAATGTTTCTGAAAATCGGTCCGGAGCGGGTTTTGTGAGAGGAGTCGCTCTACCTTCTTATCGATGACGTCCTTGAGCATCTGGACAGAGGTGTGTTTTGACTTGGCTTTGGCAAATTCCTGGTTCAGCCGGTAAAAATCTATCTTACTAATATCATAGATTTTCCCCGGTTCCTGGTCCGGGTCTGGCTGAATGTCAATTGCACTATCAACGACTTCGTGAAGTTTCCGGATGATATAACTGATATCTGCCTGTTGTCTGTCATCCTGCAGGCTCTTGTAAATGATATTGATGGCATCGAACTCCTGCCGGTGATCATTCACTCCATCTATCGTGATACATGCCTTGAATTTCTTGAAGACTTCCCTGCACATCACTTCAAACCGCTTTCTAGTCTGGTCATTTTTGTTTGCGACTTCCTTGGCTGCGACGATGGCAGCATTTCGTTCAAATCCGGTCTTCGTGATGATATTGTCAAGTGGTGTATTCCCGGCGGCCAGGAAACTTTTAACAAATCCGATTGCTTCCGCAAGGTCGGCGAGGAGTTCTTCTTTCGGTCTGGTGGGATCATTCTCTCCTCTGTCTCCTTCTCTTCCGGAATCACAGGTTCCTGCAAAGGTTGCAAGGGCTTTTCGAAGGTTCTTGAGTATACCACAATAATCAACAACGAGACCATTATTTTTCCCCTCTGCTACCCGGTTGGCCCGTGCTATAGCCTGCATGAGGGTATGGGCCTTGAGTGGTTTGTCAAGGTACAGGGTTGAGAGACTGGGAACATCAAAGCCGGTCAGCCACATGGCACAGACGATTGCTATCCGGAATGGATGTTCCGGTTTTTTAAAAGCCGATTCAAGGTCTATCCGTTTCCCGTCCTCTAGGGTAAATCCTTCCCTGATGAGCTGGCGGTGCTCTTTTATCTCTTCTTCAAGGCCCCATTTCCTGAACTTTTCAACTTCGTTCTGCTCCTCGCTAATGACGACGACCATCTCGGTCTCTTCCATCCAGGCGATCTGCCTTTTCCGGAAGAGTTCTTCCTGTTCGTCTGCTGCATGTTTTGCTTCGGATGTGAGAAGGTCTATCCGGTTCTGCCAGCATTTCCGGAGGAGTTTATGCATCCTGACACAGGTCACCTTGTCGATACAGACGACCATTGCTTTGCCTGATTCCCATCCGGTTGAGTAATGCTCAACAAGGTCATGGGCAACCTGCCTGAGCCTTTTTTCAGCGGTTATGATATGATAATCCCGTTTGAGTTCGTTCTCTATCCGCTGCCGGACATTGATGTCATCAAAATCGGCTTCTTCAGACTGTGAGATCTCTTCTATCTTTTTAAGGATCTGGTCGTTCAGGTCGGTTGTTGAGATCCCCAGTTTCTCTCCTCGTGCGTCGTAATAGAGGGGAACGGTGGCTCCGTCTTCAACGGCCCGCTGAAAGTCATAGGTGGAGACATAATCACCGAATACCCGTTTTGTGATCTCATCATCTTTAAAGAGCGGGGTTCCGGTAAATCCGATGAAACTGGCATTGGGGAGGGCATTTCTCATGTTGAGTGCAAGAGTTCCGTACTGGGTCCGGTGTGCCTCGTCGGTGATGACGATGATATCGTCCCGGCTGGTGTATCCGATGTCCGGGTCCACATCCTGGTTGAACTTCTGGACCAATGTGAAGATATGAGATTTGTGCTCGGTGAGGAGTTGGGCCAGATGTTTCCCGTCCGATGCCCGGCAGGGATCCTTATCATGGTTGACTAGTTTACACCCGGCAAAAGTCTTGTAGATCTGCCCGTCAAGGTCGTCCCGGTCGGTGCAGATGAGGAAGGTGAAATTTCCCCCCAGTTTCCGGTGTATCTTCCGGGTGAAGAAGACCATCGAGTAACTCTTCCCTGAGCCCTGGGTGTGCCAGAAGACCCCGAGTTTTCCTTCCCGCTGCTTCCGCTCCTGTACCGCTTCGATTGCCTGATTGACGCCGAGGAACTGGTGATTCTTGCCTAGGATCTTAACGGTGGGACCGAGTGAGTCGTCAAAGAGGATGAAGTTCTCGAAGAGATCCATGAAGTTCTTCTTGTCACAAATCCCCTTGAGCAAAGTCTCCATGTCAACAACCCCCGGATCCTGTTCATTCAGTCGTTTCCACTCGTGGAAATGCTCATATTTGCTGGTGAGCGAACCTATCTTTGCCTTCTCGCCGTTTGCCAGCATGATGACGGCGTTATAGTGGAATATATGGGGAACGGTGTCTTTGTAGTCTGCGAAATTCTTCCGGTAGGCAACCTCAAGATCCCGGTGCATGTTCTTGCATTCGATAAAGAGGAGCGGGATTCCGTTCACAAATCCCATGATGTCCGGACGTTTGCGATAGATATCCCCCTTTACCCAGAGTTCACGGACACAGAGGAAATGATTGTTCTCCGGATGGGTAAAATCGAAAATCTTCAGGACGGCCTGTTTCTCTTTGTTCTTCTCATTCCGGTACCTGACCTTCACCCCTTTTTTGAGAAGGTCGTATTTCTCCTGATTCGTTGCAAGGAGGGTCTGGGCCGAGCTGACCTCCGAGATCTGCCTGATTCCGCTCTCATATGCCTCGTCAGGGAGGTCTGGGTTTAGTCTTCTGAGAGCCAGGTTCAGGTATCGGGTCAGTATGATCTCTTTTTCGGATCTCCTGCCAAGGGTTCCGTCAACACCGAGGATCTCGTCGTTATAGGCATAGACAGAGTCCCACCCGAGGTTATTCGTGAGATAGTCTGCGGTGGTCTGCTGGACGAGGAGGTCTTCGGTGTAGGGGGTCATACCGGAATCACTCCGTTCATCAGGCGGGGAAGGAGAAGATCACGAGCTTTTATAAGGTTTTTATTTTCTCGGTCAAGAATCTCTATTTGTGTAAAAAGAGGTGCAATTGTTGAATCAAAAAGATCCAATATTTTTTGAGGCGCTAATAGAATTGGATATTCACTAAAACAACTATTTTGAACACGTTGCCTTCCAGATGAGCCAATCATACTCTTTATAGCATTTTCTCTGAAATCATGTGTCCTCGATAAACAATAAACAAAATAAGGACTTACCATTTTCCCTCTAAAAACAATAAATTCCGTTGAACCACATGCTACTTCACTCTCATCTAAATAATTTACAAATGAAGTTTTCCCATTTTCCAAACAGGGAGTTATTCTTGCGAATAACACATCATTATTTTTAAATTTAATATTCGTTGATTTTTCCCGAATTTCAATTTCCTCATGTTTAATAATCATCAAACCTTCGTTTAATGCGGACATTGGAATATAGCGTATTGTGGAACTTGAATCTACTTTTGTTTTAGGATTAATTTCAACAATTTTAGGAAATATTTCACAATTCCACCCTTCCGGCACCCCATCTACTATCTTCGTATGCTCATGTCCGGGAAACCGGAGTCTGACGAACCATTCCTGGTAGAGGAGGCGGGCGGCTTCTTCGAGGAGCTGGATCCGGCGGCGGTTGTTTTCGATGAGGTCGTCGTATGGGGAAATGATTTTTACGATTTGTTTTTGTTGGTTCAAATTAGGATACAAAATTTCCAAATTAGACAAATCTGATGCTCGAATACCTGCTTGAGCACATTGTCTAACAATAGATGTAATCCCTGAATATGGTGTTTTAAATAAATAGTAATAAAATTTTGAATCTGCAAGAGTTGGATTTAGTCTTATTCGAATTAAATGCGATTCAAAAGTTGTTGGTTCAGATTGTTCTTCAACATACGAACATTGACCTGCTCCTGACAAAACAAGTGATTGTCTTGCAAAAAGTAAATCCCCTGCATTTAGTGTAAAAATAGTTAATTCTCGCTCATTCATGGGCACCCGTTCCATTGGAATGTCGCCAATGAAAGAGTAAGCAAATAATTCCCCCATATTAACCATCCGATATCCTTGACCACGAACAGAGGTGGGTCTGGTAAGCCCATTTTTTGAAGGTATTAAAAATAAATCTGAAAACTTAATTTTTTGAATATTATTCATATTTATCTGTTTAAGAACCTAATTTATCTGAATTTTAAAAATTATCATAATCAATTTTTACTCAAATAAATGGAAAGCAACCTCATCATTAAGCCAGGACTTTTGCATATACATAATCTGTAATGAATTTCTGAAAGGGATTAAGTTTCATGAGAGTTTTTCAACCCTTGGTTTAATTGAATTTTTTCAAAATATCTACTATGTATAATCATCTTATGGATAGATTCCTCATCAAACCCAATCTCTCGGTAAAACATAAGATTTAGGAGCAGACTTCCTTGAAGCATCCAGATGTAAAGTTGAAGATCTTCTGTCTCCTGATCCTCTTCCCGGTGGATAAAAAAATCCCTCCTATCAGCCACTTTTTTTGCCCATTCAGGAGGCTTTCCAAATATTTCTATAATTACTGATCCATGTTTATCAACACAATCCCTTAGTAATTCCTTGATTCGTCTTTGAAGTGAGTACTGATCAAAATAAGATAATTTATTCTCCATACTAGCCTTAAAATCTTGAGAAATGTCTACAGGAATTTGATTCAATAGGTTTTTATATATCGTTTTGAACTCTTCTTCCGTGCAAAATTCACCGGAAAACTCCGTACTTCTTCTATGGTACACTTCCAATGCTTGTATTACTTTTTGGAATGAATCTTCCAGATGAAGTGGTTTTCGATAATGAATTGAGAAATAGAGATCTATACATGGTTTTACTCGATGACAAAAAGATATCCAATTACCATAATATTTAGGAAAATTTGAAGATATCTTTCGATATGAGAATAACAACTCACTTGGATGAATTCGCTTGTTTTCTTGATTGAATGATCTGATTCGTTGGTAAATATCAATCTGAATAGTGTCTGAATTCTCCTCACTATCTGGATCTGGTTTAATATATCCAACAAATTTATATGGATAACTAGGCTTTTGTATCGCCAATGTAAGAAAATTACAAAAATCCGCTGAGTACCTCGTATTCATTTCATGGACTCCTACTGGATTTTCAGGAATAAATTTTACAAAAAACTCTGTTTCAGCAGAAAATTTATGAATTACAGGAACTGGTTCAACTTTTACTTTGTGTTCATACAAAAAATTCAGTGACCCTATTCCCGGAATATAATACTCAGGTATTGTTTCAGGCTTGTATTCAACAGAGTAGCGATAAATCGACGATTCTACATTATTTTCTATAGTATAGAAAAGGATCTCATGCCCTAACCAATCATCAAGATTAGTGAAGTAAATACAAAATGAATCAAATCTGACTGCATCAAGATCAAGGAAAAGGCCTCCCTTTAATATTACATGAACTTTGTAAGTAGCAGAGGGTATTCCCGGAATATTGATAGAAGAGGATATTTTCAAACATTTAAACAATGAATAATTCTTCCCAGATTGAGAAAGACCAAGAATTGTTATCCGGTCACCGGTTTGCCCAGTTTTTTCTAAATCGTCAAAGTCACCAAATATCTCTATAGTTCCTCCAGTATCTGGATCATATACTAATTCACCAGCAATCTGTTTTTCCGGATATTCAGGCTGCCAAAAATATCCAATTTCCTTAAATGACTCCATTTATAACTCCAACATTCAAATTTTCATATTATCAAAACAATACTGATATCTGATTCAAATTAGGTTTTTAGATTGATCATCCTATGCAACATAACATCTATTTATATTCCCCTCCCCGGATCTGCCTCTCAATAAACCTCTGCATCTCCTCCTTCTTCGGCAATTCAAGGAGATAACGGGAGACAAACAGATTATTATCCATCCCGGCAAGGGCATACTCAACAAGAGCCTTCTCCTTATATGTACACAGAAGTATCCCAACCGGAGGATTATCCCCTTCGGTCATCATATTCGCCCGGAACCAGCTCACGTACGTATTTAACTGCCCGATGTTCTCATGATTGAAAGGTTCCAGTTTAAGTTCAACCAGCACATGGCATTTGAGTATCCGGTGATAAAACACAAGATCCACGAAATAATGACTATCTCCAATCAGGATCCGTTTCTGCCTCCCCTCAAAACAGAATCCATGACCCAGTTCAAGAAGAAACTCCTGCAGTTTGTCAAGGAGCTGATCCTCAAGATGAGACTCCCCCATAACCTCACAGGGTTTCAGACCAAGAAACTCAAAGATATAGGGATCTCTGATATTCAGTCCGGGTGCAATCTTTTCGGCTTTATCATGAGCCATGGCAGAAAGGGCACTCTTATCTATCGAGAGACCGGAGCGTTCATAGTAGAGGCTATGGATCTGTCGTTTCAGTTCACGGACTGACCAGTTCCCCCTGATACATTCCACCTCATAAAAGGCCCTCTTTGTCTCATCTTCAATCTCAATGAGTTCAGCAAAATGAGTGAAGGAGAGTCGGGTAATGAGAACTGATCCCTCAGGATGCAATTGTGGAGTCACTGACTCCACAATTTGATTCTCCATGATACTGTTTGGAATCTCAATAAATCCGGAAAATTGAGGAGGTAATGATCCACCAATTCTAGGGTACGTGATATAAAACTTTCGGTACCGGTAGAGCTCACGGCGTTCACACCGGGGAAGACCCTCTCCCATGAGTGTTTTCGCAAGCTGATCCATGAGCCGTTCACCATACTCTGCCCGATCTGAACCTGACCGCTCATACTCCTCGATATAATATCCAATCATCCAGTTCCGGAGCGTCAGACTGATATTTACTGCCCTGCTTGCCTGGGTGGATAACTCATGGTGAATGCGGCTGATAGTTGTTGCAAGATCCGGAAAAGTTAAGGGATGAGTTTTCATATCCCAAGCTCCCGGAAGTTCTTCTGTATTATCCCGGCAAGCTCTGCCGCTTCTGCATTCAGGCCTTCAAGTTCGATATGAATATCCCGGAGAGCCTCTTCAAAGTCAAACTCCTCATCCACCTCTTCCGGAGCAACACCCACATATCTCCCCGGAGTAAGACTCCAGTCATTTGATTCAATCTCTGACCGGGAGACGCATTTAACCAGACCTTCCACATCCCGGTAGGTTCCGTCCGGGAACCGCTCAACCAGCCAGTGAGCCTGCTTCCAAAAATACCTAACCTGTTTCAGATCGAAAACCAGTTCCTCCCTGATACCTTCAGCATCTTTGAGAATTCGGTTCATATCCCGACCTGACCAGAGATCAGACCCCTTTGCCTGATCATCCTTCTCGCAGGTCTCAATAAGCCGGGTTGCAAGTTTAGATATCAGATCTACCTGGGTTACCAGTGCATGACTGTTATCCGCAAGAGAAGAAAGCCGGTCAACAGCTTTCTTCAGTCCCCCGTTCGAGGTGTCCTGCTTCTCCCAGAGTTTCAGTTCATGAGATGTAGCCTTCGCAAATCCGGTAATCTCTTCAGAAACTTGCGTAACCTCTCCTTCAAGCTCGGAGAAGATCTCTTTCGCTGCATGATCCCCGGCAAGTCTGATGATATAGGGCCGGGCGGAGTCCAAAAACAGGGTCATCTTCTGGCAGAACTGATTGAGAAGGTTTTCGTCTCCGGAATTGACCGATGATTTTGCCTCTTTCAACATTGTCTTACAGTAACGGGATACCAGCTGCAGGTATCGCTCAGTCTCACCCCGGTACAGCCAGACAATCGCAAGAATATTCTGCTCCTGCTCAGGACTGAAATCATAGATCTTCCGTGTCACCTTCCGGAAGATATTCCGGGCATCGATCATCAGGACCGAATCCTTCATCTCTTCCGGTTTGGCCTTGTTTAAAAACCAGAGTTCACACGGAACTGTCCGGGTGTAAAAGAAGTTTGACCGGATAGAGACCATGACTTCAACCGCCCCGGTCTCCACAAGTTTCTGCCTGACTTTTGCTTCGTCCCTACCTGCACTTGATGCCTGGGAAGACATCACAAACCCGGCCCGGCCCTTCTCATTCAGGTAACTGTAAAAGTAACTGATCCAGAGATAGTTCCCGTTCGAGACTTTCTCATCCTTATTCACTCCTGGAAGACCGAACGGGAGCCGGGAATCATTCTTTACCTTATCGGCATCCACTTCGTCAACATTGAATGGCGGATTTGCCATCACATAATCCGCTTTCTGAAAGAGTTCATGGGGGTCCTGGTAATAGGTTATAGCCTTCAGGATATCCCCTTCCAGACCATGAACGGTCAGGTTCATCTTAGCAAGCCGGATGGTCGTTGCATTCTTCTCCATCCCTTTGAATGTCAGATGCTCAGTCGGACTCTGGTTCAGCCGCTCTACAAAATGAGCACTCTGGACAAACATGCCACCCGAACCACAGGCCGGATCAAGCACAATACCATCTTTCGGTTCTATGATATTGGCAATAAGTGATACCAGCGATACCGGGGTGAAAAATTCTCCGTTATCGTGGGCTTTGAGGTCGGCAAACTGGGTAAGGAAGTACTCATATATCCTGCCGAACACATCCCCTGATGCCTGTTTTAGCTCGTCCGGGTTTAAGATCTGAAGAGTCTGTTTCAGGACATCATTCTCAATAGCCCGGTATTCTTCTTTTGGAAGTACTCCTTTGAGATTATAATCCTCCTCTATTGACTCCATCGCAGCAATGATTGCACCGGCACGGTCACTGCTATCCGGAAGAGAGACCAGGTAATCATACTGGGCCTCATGCCGGAGATAGATAGCACTCTTCTGGGAGAAATCCTCCTTGGTGAGAGCACGGGTTTTTCCGCCACGTTTTGGAAGGGTCTTTTCAATCTCATCCTTTAGCAGGAGATATCTACTGTATGCATGACGGAGGAAGATAAGTCCCATCACGGGAAGGAAGTATTCATTGCTGGCAAAGTTGGAGTTTGCACGAAGATTATCCGCTGATTTCCAGAGGCGTTTCTCGATTGCTTCGATGAGTTCAAGTTGTGGCATGATATCTTTTGATATTGTATAGAATCCGGTTATTCGGTTTAGATTTTATATACGATAAATGGATTTATTTGGATGATCAATCCGGTCTTAATGATCATTATTTCTTACATCCTTCCGGTTTGCTTTCCGCTGGACAATTCCGAATATCGGGTAGTTGACTTCCGGGAAAGTTTCAATTTTTTATGCTTATCAGATGTTCATTAATGATTGATATTTCGTCATAGAAGAGGAGGATAAGATTGTATCTTTAGTATCTTCTTTTGACTTTTTTTTGTAACAATTTATATGTAAAATATGGGGGCTCTATTATGAAATTGGAATGTAAATTACACTATTATAGGATATCAGAATGATTCATACAGAACAGATAAAAGAGAAAGGTATACCAACCGAGAAAATTCTTGATGTATATATTGGTTCGGTCAGCGAGCTTAATTCGGTAACTTCAGAAGGACGTATAAGATCTTTATAGCGTATATGAATTTCATAGAACACGGAGCACACACCCGGACGGATGCCAGTTGAAGCAGTTGATCTGGTCATGATGTAAGGAAGTCTTTATCCGAAAAAAAAAGGAATAACCATCCCCTGAAAAACCAGGCCAGGTCATATAATTCTTTTTATACTCCGGGTTCATAAGGTCCGGACATGGGAATTTGTTGTTCTCTTACCAAAAAGATTAGAATCAGGCCGATAATCTGCATAACCATATAAAAAAAGAAAGCAGATTGAAATGCGGGCATTATCTCTGCAGGTTTAATAGTATGAGCCGCAACCATCGCCATTTTCGGACCCATCGTAAATCCGGCAACAACCATTGTCAGGGCAACACCCAGTGATGAACCAAGATTTGTCATCATTTTTGAGAAACCTGAAGTAATGCCCCGATCCTTTTCTGGAGATTCACCCATAACTGCACTCATTAACGGAGCAAATGCAATACCCGCTCCGGCTCCAAGAATGAACAAGTACATTACAACCTCATAGGCATGGCTGTGTATTGAAAGAGTGGAAAGCAGGAATAATGCGATAATACAGATAATAAAACCTACAATGATAGGTTTTTTTGTTCCGATTACATCAGACATTTTTCCTGATATCGGCCCGGTCAGGATGTTTCCTATTGGCAGAGCTAAAAGAAGGGCTCCGGATGTTCCTGTCGGGAGTTCTTTTACAATCTCAAGATAAAATGGCATCAGGAACATTACCCCTGCAAGTCCTAACTGAAGTATCAGGATATCTCCGTTATGAAATGAATATGCACGGTTTTTAAACAGTGAAAGGTTTAGCAGGGGTTCTGCACTCTTTTTTTGTCTGAAAATAAACATAATTCCAAATAAACATGCAATAACCAGGGCGATAATACCCGTCATGACATCTGGGCCGGTGATGGCATTTAATCCGGATATCAGGGTGAATAAACTAATGAAAAGAAAAAGTACTGCAGGAAAATCCAGTTTTGCATCTGGTTTGGAGGGTTTTAATAATGGAATGCACAAAAATCCCAAAATTATTGCAAGGACACCAATGGGAATGTTAACAAGAAAAATGAACCTCCATGAGAACATACTGGTTAAAAATCCTCCGATAACTGGACCTAATGCCACCCCAAGCATGGTAAACATGGCAACAAGACCCAACGCCTGTCCCCTGACCTTTGATCCAAGATATGCTGTAACCATGACCGAACCAAGGGCTGCAATGACCGCTCCTCCTACGGCCTGAATCATCCGGAAAAAGATGAGCAGATCAATTAGCGGGGCAAAACCGCATAACGCAGATCCGATAGTAAATATACCAAATCCGGTCAAAAATACCATTTTATATCCTTTCATATCTCCAATTTTTGATGCTGCGAGCAGAAGGCTGACCAGGATGATAAGGTAGGCATTCAGAACCCAGGATGCCTGAACGGTGGGAATATCAAAAGCTTTTGCAATACTTGGAAGAGCAATGTTTACGATGGTTGCATCCAGACCTGCCATAAATGAACCCAGAGAGACCACCAGAACAATAATGAGTTCTTTTTTGGTCATCCGTGCAGATGATTCGGTATTATCCATTGTATGTAAAAAGTATCTTTTATACATAAATAACGATCAATTTGGATAATATTGCTTCAGTTTAAAATTAGGGAAGAGTTGAGGATTGAGAAGATCGGACGATACTATGTTAGAAAACGTAATTAAAATAGGACGGTTTGACAGGTCTTACCTGCCTGAACTCCAGGAAAAAGTATTCTTTGAAGGTAAAAATGCTCGTCGGTTCCAATTTAATTATTTTATTCTGCTAACCCTGGCTACCATCATTTCCACGTACGGTGTCATATCCGGGTCTACTGCAACGGTCATCGGGGCCATGATAATAGCTCCTTTGATGACACCTATCATGGCAACCACTCTTGCCATTGTCCTCGGTGATAGTAAAAGGACATCAGAAGCTCTTGGAATGGTCATTATCAGTATTTTTTATGTAGTATTTCTGGCAGTTCTGCTTTCCATCTGGGTATCACCTTTTGGTATCGATTTCCAGGTAAACCAAGAGATTACATCCAGAACTTCTCCGGATATTTTTGCTCTTTTTGTTGCCCTGGCTTCGGGAGCTGCCGGAGCATTTGCCATGAGCAAAAAGAGTATCAGTGATTCTCTTCCGGGAGTTGCCATTGCAATATCATTAGTTCCCCCTCTTTCAGTGGTAGGTATCTCTTTTGCCAAGGGACAGTGGGATGATGCATACGGTTCATTGCTTCTCTTTTTAACTAACTTTTTTGCGATTTTAGTGGCCGGAGGTGCTGTGCTCTGGATTAGCGGAGTCAATCCCGGATGGATGGATGAAAAACAGTTCAAACATCGGAAAAAAACCTTTATAATAGCAGTTGTATGCACGATAATCGTTGCAATGCCATTATTTTTTTCCGGTCTTGAAACTATGAACCATGCCAAAAACGACAATACAATTTATATTTTGACAAGTGAATGGCTAACAGATAGTTCCTACCATCTGGAAAAATATACCTTTCGTATGCCAAATTATTCAGCAACTATTTATGGTACCGGAAAAGTTCCCCCGATAGAAGATCTTCAAAATAGTATTGAAAAGAACCTGAAAACATCAATAAATGTAGAGGTAAGGGTTATTCCGGAAACTGTTTTATCTACTTTTCCGGAGATATAATGCTCCATGTACTGCTTTTTTATTAATATCGTTTAAATGCTTTGTTTTCTCCGGATTAGAATGTAATAAGATTCAGAATTGCTTTGTCGATCATAATCTCATAGGAAATTTCATGGATACGATTTTAATTAATGTTTAACCTATCTCTATCTCAGATCTCTGATGTTACCCTTCCTCTCTTTCTATAACCGTTCTTATATATGTAATAAAAAGATCAATATTAGCCATGAAACCTAACTCCCTGAATACACCGCTGGTCCTGGTCAACCTCAAGTGTTACACTGAATCAATCGGCAACGGAGCACACCGGATTGCCCGGGCAGCACGGGAAGTCACCGATGAATCCGGGGTTACTATCGGTCTTGCCCCTCTCTATCCGGATATTCACCCAATCAACCACCACTATGATATTCCGGTCTTTGCCCAACATGTAGACCCCGTGGAACCCGGAGCACATACCGGCAGGATGCCTCTTCTCGCAGTAAAATCTGCAGGAGCCATCGGTTCACTCGTAAACCACTCGGAATATCGTCTCAACATTGCTGATATAGAAAAAAATGTCACTGCTCTCAGGGATGCCGGGATGCTCTCCTGCGTGTGTTCAAATAATATTGCAACAACCGCAGCCCTTTCAGCACTTGGCCCCGACTATGTTGCTATTGAACCTCCTGAACTCATCGGTGGAAAAATTTCAGTATCAGAAGCAAACCCGGGAATCATTACCGGTTCGGTAGATATCGTCAAAAAAATAAATCCCGCTGTGAAGGTCCTGACCGGTGCAGGTATTCATTCAGGAAAATGTGTAAAAACAGCAATAGACCTTGGAACTGACGGTGTTCTGCTGGCATCAAGCGTAGTAAAGGCGGAAGATCCCGCAGCAGTCCTCCGGGACCTGGTATCACTGCTCTGATTATTTTGTATAGTGGGGATCAAGGGTAATAAGAACTTCTCCCTGCTCCCCGTTTTCCGGAATAATCAGTCTTACCTTACAGTGCAGGTCTTCCGGTGTCCGGGTTATTTCCTGTGAGGCAAGAAAAGAAACTCCTTTTCCGGTTTTAATTACATCTGTTACCGTTTCTGCAATCTGTAACTCCCGGAGCAGTGGATTATGATGTAACGACTGACCCTCAATCGAACTTGTTTCATTAATGATATCAAGGGCACGGGTGTTTATTGTTTTGATTATCCCCTTGTAATCAACAATAATTATTCCGATATGGACAGATTGAATTATTGATTTATATCTCTCTTTAGATCTTCGAAGCAGGTTTTCTATGGTAGTATACCGGGTAATATCTCTTCCAAGGGTTACTGTTCCTATCTCATCTCCTTCATTGTTTGTGAACGGAACACTTAATATCTCAAAATCTGTTTTGCCTGAATCGGTCTCCACCAAAATGTGTTTTGAATGGTCTGAAACATAAATATTTGAAGAAACACAGGGCGTAATATTCGTTTTAGGAAAATCTGATTCAGATCTTCCAACCGGTTCTCTGGTATCCGGAGCTTTTAAGAATTCTGCGCCTGCCTGATTAATAAAGATAAATTTTCCCTCATTATCCTTTGCCCATAAAATATCCGGCACAGTATCACACAATCTTCGCATAAGCGAATACATTGAAGCATATTCTTCTTTGGCTGCGATAAGTGAGTTCTTCATCACATCCTGCTGAATTGCGGATCCAATCATAGATGATGCTGCAAGCAGGGCATCAATCTCAACTCCGGTCCAGTTCCGTTCTGAAATATAATCTGCAAACCAGATAAGTCCCCATACTTTCTGGTTCACAAACACCGGAAAGATGGCAACAGATTTTGCAGAAAGTTCTCCTCTGAAAGGGTCCAGATATAATATTTTTGAAGGATCAGCAATGAGCGGTTTACCAGTTAGAATCGGCGAAATAAGTTCAGGTTTTACCTGAATCGGATTTGTCCTGATATACTCCTCTCTCTCCTCCTTATGAATGCTGATTCGTATCCAGGAGGCCACATTTCTGATAAAATGTGGGATATTGTCATTGGTTTCTGATTTTTCTTCTAATTTGAATAAGCGAACGGTGTCTACTTCGGTTGCAAGTCCAAACAGCGTGATGGCTTCGATAATTGCTTTATCAAACGGCTCCCCGCCAAGGAACAGATTAGATACCAGGCTTATTGCTTCAAGAACTGAATCTCTTCTTTTAAGAGCCAGCCGGGTATTTCGTTGCTGAATTGCATAATCCACCTTGTGGTTTAATTCAGCAAACAGAGCTTTTGGCTCACCTCCCTTTTGAATATAAAAATCAGCACCGGTATTTATTGCATCAATAATAACCGTTTCACGCCCTCTTCCTGAAAAGAGAATAAAAGGAATTAATTTATCGACATTTCGGACCTCTTTTAAAAAATCAAGTCCGTTCATCTGGGGCATTTCGTAATCTGAAATGATGCACGAATATTGTCCGGTCTGTAATAATTCAAGTGCTTCCTGTGCTGAATGAACCGCGTCAACAGTAAGCTTTCCACCACGTTCAAGAGTTAATTTGGTCAAATCGCAGATAACCGGTTCATCATCGACATGGAGGACACGGATTTTTGAGTTCACGATCTGACCTACTGGATTATATCAATAGTGAAATATTTAAATAATATCATATCATCTTTCCGATATAGATTAAATTCTTCCGGGTAACATATTTGATACCTTAAAATGTCTGAAATAACAAACTAACTGGTACCTGAAACATATAGGAGAGATTCATGCAATTCTGTTTACCTAAAATTTTTTTATATTTTGGCCTCTTATTCTTATCACTCTTCCTCTATCCGGCAACTTCTGATGACATCGGCATTTCAGGCAATTTTACAACCAATGATTCGGAATTCCTCTTTATGATGAATCAATACTGGATTCCGGATTTGTATGAAATCAAGGGGCGGATTGATACCTCAATCAGCTATGATGTCCCTGATATGCTCAACCTCTCTGTAGAATATGCAAATATCAGACTCCAGAAAAATCTGAACGAAACAAAATCCTATAATGTATCGCCTGATTTAGCAGATTTACGATCTGTATATAGCCGGACGGTAACGTCAGAAATTATGCGTCTTAAAAGCCTTCCCGCGTTTAACCGTTCAGACCCGGAGTATCAGGAAAAAATATCCGCAGTTACTGCGAAGCTTTCATTATACGGGGCATGGCTTGAATACCAGGTTATGCAGTGTTATAATGTTCAGAACCGGAGTTATCCTGATCTTGCAATGGTCCCGTCCAATGATTTCTTCTCTATCATGGCGAATATGACCTGATCATGCCCGAAAAGGAAGTATAAGAAGTATATTTACATTTTTTTACATTTGCGCTCTTCGGATTCATCTTACTATATCGATGAACTCATATGGTATCAGAGAGCATGACAGGATATGCGCATACGGGATATCATCCTCCCGGAAGACAAATATTTTTTGGAACTCTTTTGTGAACTCTCTGATAATATCGTATCAGCTTCAGGTTACCTGACAGATCTCATATCTGGTGAGGATTTGAGCCATGGCCATAATTGTCAGAAGATTCACCAGCTCGAACATGAATCAGACGAATTACTCCGGCGATTGTTTGAGAGACTTGAGGAATCTCTGGTCACTCCGCTGGAACCGGATGAAATTCAGCGGCTTGCAAAAGCACTCGATGATGTTATCGACATTATTGACTGGGTCGCTCATCAAATCTGTAATTACCAGTTATCCGGAACATATCCGCATCTTGCTAAATTTGCAGAATTTATCTCCGTATCCACAATCGAAATACAAAAAGGAGTTCACTTACTAGGCAAATGGGAAGAAATAAAAGATATCAAAACGTCCTGTTCGCAAATTAACCAGATCTGGAACCGGTCCAGCGATCTTCTTTCATCAGCGGTTACTGAACTATTCTCATTAAAAGATCCGATTCAGGTGATAAAATTAAAAGATATTTACGAAAATCTGGAGGAAGTATTACAGGAATGTAATGATGTCGGGCATGTTCTGAATGAAATAATTATCCGGCACAAGTGAACCCATGGAAACCATCATAATTATTGGTGTTTTTCTTGCGTTTCTTTTCAATTTTGTAAACGGGCTTAATGATGCGGGTAATTCAATAGCAACCGTTGTAGCAACCAGGGCTCTTCGGCCATTATATGCACTAATCCTTGCTGCGGTGTGTAATGTTGCAGGCCCCTTTCTTCTGACAACGGCAATAGCAAAAACAATCGGGACCGGAGTAATTATTCCAGAGGCCCTACAGCCCGATGCTCTGGTAATTGCTCTTGTCTCTGGAGTAGTCCTGCTCATCATCTTTACTGCAAAGGGTTTTCCAATATCTGCCTCTCATGCCCTGATTGGATGTATGGTGGGAGCGTCAGTTGCTGCGGCTGGCATCACCTCGGTGATATGGCCGGAATTGTATATGGTCCGGGATGTGGCAATTGCAGGAATTTTTGGTGCACTGTGTGGATCTTTGTATCTCTCACTGCTATTCTGGTTATTAAAAGGTCCGGCACGATTAGGTGCAATTGCAGGAGCAGTTGGCGGTTTTTCCCTGATGATTATTTCTCTTATGATTTTTGGCCTGCTAAAAGTCACCGGACTTATGGCAATTTTTATTTTTATCATAATCTCCCCAACTGTGGGATTTTTAGGAGGATTCTTCCTTGATATCATGGTATCATATATATTCAGATTTTCCCTGCAGTCAACCAGAAATAAGATCTTTTTTCCCCTTCAGGTGGTTACCGGGGGCCTGCAGGCACTTGGTCATGGAGCAAATGACGGACTACATGCGGTTGGGATAATCGCTGCCCTGTTTATTGCCGGAGGGATAAGTTCGGAATTTTCCGCCCCCTTCTGGATTATGGGAGGATCAGCTCTTGCAATAGGGCTTGGCACAGTATTTGGCGGGTGGAATGTCATTACGAAGATGGCAAAAGGCATTACCCGTATTCGTCCGTATCAGGGATTTTGTGCATCTACCGCCGGAGGGCTGGTAATATCCGGACTCACCATTACCGGAATTCCAACTTCTTCCACTCATATCATCAGTGGTTCAATTGTAGGGGTAGGTGCAACGCGAGGTAAAACTGCAGTTGACTGGAAAGTTGTCAGGGATATTGTGACAACATGGATAGTTACCTTCCCTTCGGCTGTATTTGTGTCTTTTGCACTATATCTTCTCTATTCAGTTCTGGTTTTTGGAATTGATAGTATATTTAAATACTTGACATAACAGATCGGTGAGTTTTTACGTATGTAGAAGACATTTGTTCCGATTACTGTGGGAATTAAGGAATGGTTGATACCACAGGATAAAGTTTTTTTTGACCTGTTTGAGCAACTGGCCGGTACTGTGGTGTTAGCGGCCAGAGAACTGGAACAGATAGTAACAAATGAAACAGATCCTGCACAAACCTATAAAAAAATCAGGGAACTAGAACACAAAGGTGATCTGATTACCCATGAAATATACGAACATTTAAACAGGACATTCATAACTCCCTTGGATCCGATGGAGATATCACGTCTGGCTTCTGCACTAGACGATGTAATAGATTATATTGATGATTCTGCTGAAAAACTGATAATTTATAAAATAACCGAATATGACAAATCGATGCAGGATTTTGCCCAGATTATCCATCTCTCTACAATCCAGTTAGAATGCGGAGTTCGTGGGATCAGATCTTTTAAAAATGGGAATGTCCTTGAAAAATGTGGGATTGAGATAAACCGGCTCGAAAACATGGCTGACGACCTGCTTGCACAGTCAATTTTACGTCTGTTTGCAACCGAAGATCCGATGACAACCATAAAATTAAAGGATATTTACGAATGTCTGGAGACTGCGACCGATAAATGTGAAGACGTGGCGAACGTTCTCTCTGATATCAGTATCAGGCATTCGTGATCTGTATGGAACTAATCCTGCTCCTTGGTATTGCAGTTGCACTTGTATTTAATTTTTTAAACGGTCTTCATGACGCTGCAAATTCAATCTCAACGATAGTTGCAACCCGTGTCCTGACTCCCTTGCAGGCTGTGGGGCTGGCTGCTTTTTTTAATCTTGTCGGGCCACTCTTTTTTACAACGGCCATCGCAAAAACAATTGGAAAAGGGATTATTGCACCAGGCTGGCTCACCCTTGAAGTAATCATTGTTGGTATCCTTGTTGCTTCGTTCTGGATTTATTTTACTGCATATATCGGGATTCCCATATCATCCACTCACGCCATGGTGGGCGGACTGATTGGGACAGCAGTTGCATATGGGGGGATTGGGGTGGTAATTCTTCCGTCCTTGTCCCTTATTGGCGGAGTAATACTTGCCGGAATTATCGGGGCATTTGTTGGTGCAATTCTTCTTGCCGGGATTGCCCGGATAAAAGAGGAGCCTGATGTCCGGAATTATCTGGGTATCGGAGCCTTCTTTGGATTTGTGTTCTCAATTCCGGTCTCTATTATTTTTCATATCCTTCCAATCAGCGGGCTTTTGGGTATAATCCTTTTTATCGTCATTTCTCCCTGCCTGGGATTTGCCGGAGCTTTCTTCTTAGGATGTCTGACCATCAGATTTTGCCGGAATGCGAATCAACAAGTAATGAACCGGGTTTTCAACAAACTTCAGATTGTTTCTGCATCTTTTTACAGCATCGGTCATGGGAGTAATGATGCACAGCATGCAATGGGTATAATTACTGCGATGCTGGTTACTGCCGGAGTACTCTCTGATTTTACCGTTCCACTCTGGGTCATCCTGATATCCAGTGCTGCAATATCCCTTGGAACCCTGACCGGAGGCTGGAAGATAGTCCAGACAATGGCAAAACGTATCACACATCTGCGCCCGTACCAGGGATTTTGTGCTGAGACCGGTGGAGGATTAGTGCTCCTCTTTGTGACCTTCTTTGGTGTTCCGGTATCAAGCACCCATGCAATAAGTGGCTGTATTATGGGGGTCGGGGCAACACAGGGGAACTCTGCCGTTCAATGGTCAATTGTGAGACAGATTGTTACTGCCTGGATTATTACTATCCCCCTTACCGCTACCTGTGCGTATGTGGTATTCATGGGAATTCTTCAGATCTGGCATTAATTTTTTTACCCGGTTGACTACACAGATAATTCCTGCCTGACATCACGGGTTGCAAACAGGTACTGCTGGGCATATCCTGCATATGGTCCAAAATATGACCTGCAGAAGTCGGCGATGGTATCATACGATAGTGTCTTTGTTCCCTTCTCACCCGGGATGATATCCTGGTATTGTGCGGTGATTATTTTCCGGATTCTGATGTCAACCGGAACTGCTTCCATGCGTTCGAATCCAAACAAGAGCACACAGTCAGCAACCTTCGGCCCCACTCCGGGGAGAATCATGAGTTCTTTTTTTGCATCCGGATATGAGAGACTTGAAATTTTCAAAAAAAAGTCCGGATGAGTGATGATGTATTCTGCGGTTCCCATCAGGTAGGGGGCACGATACCCGGTGAGGCATTTACGTAAGGATTCTTCGTCGATGGCTCCCATTGCTAATGGTTCTGGAAAGAGATTCTCTCCGATTGAGCAGCATGTCCCATAATTCTCCATGAGAAGACCGATTCTTTTTCCTATTGTTCTGACGTTAGAGTTGGATGAACAGATAAAACTAAACAGGCATTCCCAGGGGTCCTGCCGGAGAATCCGGATACCTTTGGATAACAAAAACCGCTCCAAAAAAAATAAGTCCTGTTTTTCATGAGTAAATTTTGCAATATGGGTGCATATGGACTGGTATATTTCCGGGATATTATCTTTCAGACCCAAAAAATGATATAATACTTTTTTATCACATCCGGAATACCTGATGGTCCGGTTATCCTGGCGGATTGTGATTATCCTGCCGTTATGAACTCCCTTCCATATATTTCCTGACTTTTTCCATCCAAATATCTGACCACAGGAAAATGTCAGATCAAGGTCGAAAGGAAGTTCTTTTTCAGAGAGGGTAAGTGTTTTCACAAGTATGCATCTATTGGTTTTCAGGATGGGAATATCCTTTTCATGACGACAGAATGAAATAATGGTACACAGAAATGCTTTAAACAGATAATGAGGAATGGACCAGATGAATAGAATATCGGTATATTGTATCGCCTTTTTTTTGGTTTTTATTGGATTTGGAATTGTATCCGGTGAAGAATGGCAGGAAAACTCTTCAATTACTCCGGAAGTGACGAATGATTTCTACGCGGGCTCAATTGAACTTGTTCAGGGATGGAATTTTGTGTCTGTTCCCCGAAGGCTTGATGATTCATCCAATACTGCAGTGATATTTAGTGGCATTGATTCTGCAGGACACAGTATCTGGACATTTAATCAGGAAAATGGTGGCTGGAAAGACCTGACTGCCGAAGATAAAGTTCTTCCGCTTGAAGGATACTGGGTCTATACAACCGCTCCCTTCACTGTTCCATTACGGTTTTCAGATGATCCACTCCAGGTTCCACCGGTAAAAGATATGATCTCCGGGTGGAACATGTTTGGGTTTACCGGAAATACTCCGGCATCAGCCCGTGATTCACTGCTTTCAATCCGGAGTTCATGGACTGAAGTGATTGGGTGGGATCCGGTAAGTCAGCAGTTTGAAATAACCATTGTGAACGGTGGTTCAAATGATCAGGCAGATTCCCGAATGCTACTTCCGACCCGTTCATACTGGGTGTTTGTTACCGAATCCTGCAGTCTTGCAAGTATTGGAGCATAAAAAAAATTGATAATATGGAAAGATGGAGAGTTTAAGGATGTTTTAGGGCTCACTCAAAGCCTGATTAATATCCATCCATCTTTTTACTTTTTCTTTTAGGGGTATTGCATGAGCCGGACTTGATGAGGGTAGGTACCGACAGGGTATTTCTAAGTCCGGGAAAAACCGGAGAAATCCCTTTTCAGCTTCCCGGCCGTTCAGAAATATGGTTTTTATATGATGATGAGATGCAAGAAGACCCTTGATATCATTTGGTACTGGTTCGGTAATTTTCGCATCTGAACTGGTAGGTCTGTTGCAGTTAGCATATACATCCCACAGTCCTACCTTTTCTTCCATCAGGGACGAAATCCGATCCTTATATGAAAGGTTTTTTGAAATCCCCAGGATGTCTTCGATGATATCCCAAAACATGTTCCGGGGATTTGCGTAATACTGGCCGGTTTTAAGTGATATGATGGATGGATAACTGCCCAGGATAAGAACTCGAGAGGCCGGAGAGATAAGAGGTGAGAGTCCCGAATAAGATGATGTCATGAAAAAAATTAACAGGAGAGTTGTTCTTTTACATTGATTTTTTGAAGGACTGACTTAAATGCATCACCAACAGCGGAGTTATCCTGTAGCCTCATTGATGAGTCATGAAGAGGGTTGTTATCATTTTTCCAGGCTGCATTATACCAGATAAGTCCCTTTACATCAGGCCAGGCATTGTCTGAAAGTGAGGTAACTGCTTTTTCGACCCATGATGCCGGGTTTACCACCATGTTTCTGATGTCGGTTCCGGTGATGACGAGAATTGGTTTATGAATGGAATTTAAAGCAAGGTTATTGTTTACCGAATTCATCATCACGGTAAAGTCCTTTTCTCCCGTTTCAAAAGGCTTTTTTGAACCATAGAGTGAAACCGTGATGATATCGCAGTATTCATCACCCGGATAATAGGAGGTCATGTTATTCCAAATTTCATCAGGCAGGCTTTCAGCATTCAGGTGGTATGCCCAGATAAGATTTGACGCTCCTTCTTCTTCCATGAGAGTTTTAATGTGCCGGAAGGCTTCCTTGAACATCTCCTGACCGCTTACATAGCCGTTCCAGTATCCGTTCCAGGGATAGCTCCATTGGTTTACCTCTGTTCCATATTCTATGAGAACCGGAGATCCAAATGCCCGGGCCTCACGTGCCCATGCACGGAGTTCTCCGTCGAATTTACCAAGGATGATGTTATTCAGAGTATACAGGGGTTCCTGCTGGTATGGTTTATCAGTGCTGCGCATCATCAGCCTGACATACGGAACTTTTCCTTCACTTCTGATGGTGGTGACTCCGGCAAGAGGGAATTTTTTATCGTTCATCCATTCATCAGAAAAAACAACGATAGCAGGATTTTTACCTGTTGATTCACGAAAGGCCGAGATTTCATCAATAACTATCTGTTCCTCTCCGGATGGAGATCCTGACGGAGCAAATACTCCAAGGGCTACTGTGTCATTTGCGGGAAGACAAAACCCGGGTGGCAGATCTGAAACCACGCTGCAGCTGATAAAAATACAAATAATTACGGTAATTCCACTTGCTTTGATGATGCCCCCGATCATATCACACACCTTTATCCGGAGGTACTACAACTTCCATCTAAATAGACTGTCTCTTTTCCGGGGACGGTGGAAGAAGAGTTCGGATGGTTATATATAATTCTGATATGTCACCTGATTAGAAGAATATGCAACTGAATGGTTGGGTTGAACTGGACGGAAAAAAACTTACCAAAGAAGAATTATCTGATTTTATCCGGCAGGACCCTGCTGTTGTCACCCGCCTTGGGGGAGAATTTTATTTGGAATATGATTCCTGTAAAGCACGGGATCACTATGGTATTATTCAGGGGGACTGTCCGGCCGGAGTGATTCTCTGTGATAACCGGGAAACAGGGACCGTGAGTCCGGCATGTGGTTCTCTTTCACTGGCTGATGCAATCAAAACATCAGTGGACCTTCGATCAGATTCTGGGATTACTGCGTTATCCGGCGGGGTTGATTCTGCATTGGTCGCCGTTCTTGCAAAGCGTCCATGTCTGGTTGTCGGAATGGAAGGATGTCATGATATCAGGCAGGCACAGGCTGTTGCAAAATATACAAATCTTCCCTTACATATCCGGACGATCACAGTTCCGGAGATAGAAGATGCGATATCGGTCGTTGCCAAAAATCTTGAGGAACCAAATCCGGTGGATCTGGCTATCGGTACAACCCTGTATTTTGTTGCACAGACTGCACATGACCTTGGATATGAACGAATCCTTACCGGTCAGGGAGCAGACGAAGTATTCGGTGGGTATGCCCGGTACCTTGAGACAGCTCCGGATAAGCTGGAGGAGTTATTTTTAAAGGATTTTGCTTCTCTAAAGCACCAGGGAAGACGGGACCAGGGTGTAGCCGGACTCATGGGGACGTACCTCTCTATGCCATATCTTGATATCAGGGTTGTATGCGCTGCACATACAATCCCGGCATCTGACCGGGTCCGTGATGGTGTGAGAAAAAAACCCCTCCGGGATGTGGCCCTGCTGTATCTCCCCGAATCATTTGCAAATTACGAGAAGAAAGCGATGCAGTATGGGACCGGGATCTGGAAAGAAATAAAACGGATTGCCCGGCAGAATGGTTATCACAGCTCAGTTTCAGATTTCTTAATTCATCTCAGGAGGACGTAAGTTTACAATGGTTACCGCAGAAGACGTCAGAAAAGTCGCTAAACTCGCTGATGTCGGCATTGATGATTCAGAAATTACCGAATTTACCCGGCAATGTTCGGGTGTTTTAGAATATTTTGAGATCCTTGATACCCTTGATCAAAGCAAGCAGCTCATCCGCGAGCGATATAATATACTCCGGGAAGATGAGGTAACCCCCTCACTCTCCCAGGAAGAATCACTGCAAAATGCAGGACAGACTGAAAAGGGATTCTTTAAAGCCCCACGGGTGATGTAAGATGGCAAAGACCCTTTCCTTTAACCCGGATGATTCGGTCCATGCCTTTTTAACCACCATCCCGGAAGTGACCTATGGAGAAGGTCCGCTTTCCGGAGTTACTGTTGCGGTAAAAGACAATATTACCACAAAGGGAATTGAGACAACCTGTGCGTCGAAAATACTGAAGGGGTACATTCCCCCTTATGATGCTCATGTTGTGACTCTTCTCAAAGATGCCGGAGCAGCAATAGTCGGAAAGACCAACATGGATGAGTTTGGTATGGGGACAACCACTGAAAACAGTGCGTTTGGCCCAACCCTCAACCCTCTGGATAAAAATCGTGTACCTGGCGGCTCATCAGGAGGATCTGCTGCAGCAGTTGGAGCAGGTCTTTGCGACCTTGCTATCGGCTCGGATACCGGTGGTTCAATCCGGTGCCCTGCTGCCTTTTGTGGTATTGTAGGGCTGAAACCGACCTATGGGCGGGTATCACGATTCGGACTTATTGCCTATGCCAATTCGCTTGAACAGATAGGCCCGATGGCCCGGGATGTCAGCAGTCTTTCCAAACTTTTCTCTGTCATTGCCGGACCTGACCCCCGTGATGCGACCTCGGTTGACAGACCCTATTCTCATGAACCATTAAAAAAGATTGACGGTCTTAAGATTGGTGTTCCGGAAGAGTTCTTTGGAGAAGGAGTAAACCCACAGGTTGCTGAAGTGGTCAGGGAGGCTATTTCAACTCTTGAATCGCTTGGGGCTGAAACAAAACCCTGCACGATGCCTTCGATGAAATATGCCCTTTCAGCCTATTATGTTACCTGTACCAGTGAGGCTTCCAGTAATCTTGCCAGGTTTGACGGGGTAAGATATGGTCCGGGACTGGACAGTCCGAAGAGCTGGCACGAGGCATATTCCGAACAAAGAAAGGAAGGATTTGGTAAAGAAGTCCGTCGCCGTATTATTCTTGGAACATTCTCTCTTGCTGCCGGTTATTTTGGGAGATATTATCAGAAGGCCCAGACTGCAAGGCAGATGGTCAGGGATGACTTTGAGAGGATACTCAAGGATGTCGATGTCATTGCTGGGCCTACCATGCCGGATATCGCATTCAGACTTGGTGAGAAAAGCGATCCGCTCCAGATGTACCTCTCTGATATTCTGACCGTTCCGGCAAACCTGGCCGGAGTTCCTGCAATTTCTGTCCCCTGTGGCAGGGTTGATGGAATGCCTGTTGGTCTGCAGATTATCGGGAAGTACTTTGATGATGAACGGGTGATTGACACTGCATATGCCTTTGAACAGGAGGGAGTATAATGGAAGAGAGAGAGACGATAATCGGTCTTGAAATCCATTGTCAGCTTGATACCCGGTCAAAGATGTTTTGTGGTTGTTCGACCGATTTTCGCGATGATGAACCGAATACTCACACATGTCCGGTCTGTCTTGGTCTTCCGGGCAGTATGCCGATGGTCAATAAGCGGGCCATTGAGTTTGCCCTGAAAGTGGCCAAGGCATTAAACTGTGCAATTAACGAGGAGTCAGAGTTTTCCCGGAAGAATTACTTTTATCCGGACCTGGATAAAGCATACCAGATAACCCAGTACGATAAACCCCTGGCCGAATGGGGAAAACTCCTTATCGATGGGGATAATGGTGAGAGGGAGATCCGGATTACCCGTATTCATCTTGAGGAAGATCCAGGTCGTTCGGTTCATATGGGAACAACAGACCGGGGAAAGTATACTCTTATAGATTATAACCGTGCAGGTATCCCGCTTATCGAGATTGTTACTGAGCCGGATCTGCGGTCACCTAAAGAAGCCAGAAAATTTCTGAATAAACTCCGGGCAACTCTCGAGTACCTGAACGTGTTTGATTCGGAAAAAGAGGGTTCTCTTCGTGTGGATGCAAACATCTCGCTCAAGGGTTCAGAGCGTGTTGAGGTCAAGAATATCTCCTCCTATAAGGGTGTTGAGAAGGCCCTGACTTTTGAAGTGACCAGGCAGAGAAATCTCATCCGTCGTGGACAGCGGATTGCAAGAGAGACAAGGCATTTTGTAGAGGCACGGGGCGTTACTACTTCTTCCCGTTCAAAAGAAGAAGAGAATGATTACCGGTATTTCCCGGAACCTGATCTTCTTCCACTCCGGGTCGCTTCCTGGGTTGATGCAATAGATCTTCCTGAACTTCCTGATGCACGCCGGGAGAGGTTTGTCTCCCAGTATGGGATATCTTCGGAGCATGCAAAGACCCTGACCGGGGGGCTTAAACTTGCAGAGTTTTATGAAGCGGTTGCACCGGCAGATCCGGCCCTTGCGGCGACATGGACTGCAGATTATCTGCTTGGTGAACTCAATTACCGTGACTTTACCATTGAGGCAATGCCACGGGAACTCTTTAAAGAACTGATAACTCTGGTCAAGGGGGATGCAATTACTGATAAGTCAGCAGTTGAAATCCTTCGAATCATTCTTGATGCTGTAAAAGAAGGAAAAGAGCCCGAGCGTCCACAGGCAATTGTTGACCGTCTGGGTCTTGCCAAGTCAAGCGGTGACCAGGTAACACAGATGATTGACGAGGTTATTGTAGAACAACCTGCAGCGGTCGCCGACTATTATGCCGGAAAGATGCAGGCTCTCAATTTCCTTGTCGGACAAGTCATGAAAAAGTGTCGGGGTCGTGCAGATCCTGGTCATCTGAATATCCTTCTTAAAGAAAAACTAGACAAGAAGGTCTGATACCATGCACCTGATAATTGCCGAAAAAAATATTGCAGCAAACCGGATTGCCCAGATACTATCCGGAAAAGACAAGGTTTCGGCAAAGAAGGAGAGTGGAGTGAATGTATACACCTTTGGAGAAAAGACATCTGTCGGACTTCGCGGTCATGTTGTCGAGGTCGATTTTGTTGAAGGGTATACCAACTGGCGTTCAGAAGAACGCCCTCCCCGCTCCTTAATCGATGCCGGGACCATCAAGCGTCCCACAGAACCGGCAATCGTAAAACTTATTCAAAAGATTGCAAAGAAAGCAAACCGTATTACGATTGCCACTGATTTTGATACCGAAGGAGAACTTATCGGGAAAGAGGCATATGAACTGGTAAGAGCCGTAAATCCCAAGGTTCCGGTAGACAGGGCACGTTTTTCGGCAATCACCAGGGAAGAGATAAACCGGGCTTTTTCAGAGCCTGCAGAGATAGATTTTGACCTTGCTGCCGCTGGGGAAGCAAGACAGGTGGTAGATCTTATCTGGGGAGCTTCCCTTACCCGGTTTATTTCTCTTGCAGCAAAACGCGGTGGAGGAAATATTCTCTCCGTTGGCCGGGTTCAGTCTCCTACTCTTGCAATGATTGTTGACCGGGAACGGGAGATTGAATCTTTTATTCCTGAACCATACTGGGAGATATCTCTTACTTCAGAAAAAGACGGAGAGATTATTGAGGCACGTCATGCTGAAGGGCGGTTTACCGATAAAACCCTTGCAGATGCTGCGTATGCAGGGACAAAAGATCCTCTATTAGTCACCGAAGTAAAAGAAGGAAAGCGGGTTGACCGTGCTCCTACACCATTTGATACAACCGGATTCATCGTTGCTGCGGCACGAATCGGATATTCTGCAGCAAATGCGATGAGAGTTGCAGAAGAACTGTACATGAACGGATTTATCTCATATCCGCGTACAGACAACACTATCTATCCACCTTCTTTAAATCTGGACAATATCCTTTCCACCCTTGAAAAGACCCGGTTTGCCCCTGATGTTGAATGGGTCAAGAAGAACCGGCGGAAGAAACCTACCGAAGGAAAAAAATCGTCCACTGACCACCCGCCAATTCATCCGACCGGGGTTGCAACACCTGAACAACTGGGTGAAAACTGGAAACTCTATGAACTCGTGGTCCGGCGATTCCTTGCCACTCTCTCTCCGGACGCTGAATGGGCTACCATGCGTATCAACATGGACGCTTCCGGTCAGGGGTATATCGCAACCGGTTCTCGTCTTATCGATGCCGGATGGCGTACTGTTTACCCGTACTCCGAAGCCAAGGACACGTTTCTTCCGGTTGTGAAAAAAGGAGAGAGATTAAAGATACAGGATCTCAACCTTGAAGAAAAGCAGACTCAGCCGCCGCCGCGGTATTCCCAGAGTAAACTTATTCAGGTTATGGAGGAACTCGGTCTTGGAACCAAATCAACAAGGCATGAGGTCATTCAGAAATTAATCTCCCGTAAATATATCGAAGGAAATCCTCTTCGTCCTACTCTGGTTGGTAAAGCCGTAACCGATTCACTGGAAGCTCATGCCTCCACCATAACCCGGCCGGACATGACCCAGAAACTGGAACAGTCGATGGAGGCCATTAAGGTTAGACATCAGTCCAGGGATGTGGTGGTGGACGACTCACGCAAGATGCTGCACCAGGTTTTTAATGAACTTGAACCAAACCAGGCAGTTATCGGGCAGGAGATAATGGGTCAGACCGATGAGGAACTGACTCTTGGGCCCTGTCCTGTGTGTGGCAAAGATCTTCGTATCCGGAGAAAAGGCGGTTCACAATTCATCGGGTGTAATGGCTATCCGGATTGCACGTTTAATATCTCTCTTCCCGGAACGATGTGGGGTTCTGCTATCCGGACAAAAAAGGTATGTGACATCCATAACCTCTATCATGTCAGTCTGATTGCAAAAGGAGCCCGGCCATGGGAGATGGGATGTCCCCTCTGCCAGCTCATCGAGCAGCAGAAAGAACACTATGCCAAAATGCCTTCCATGACCGAAGCATTGCAGAAGAAATTCCTGGATGGGAAGATATTTTCCCTGTATGATCTCACCCGGACTGACCCTGCTGTATTGGTCAAAAGAACTGGTGTTACCGGAAAGCAGGCAGATACTCTCATCAGGGAAGCAAATGATGTGCTTGACTTCATCCGCAAACGTTCTGAATGTAAAAAGTTTATGAAACAGTTTGTCCCTCCGAAACGAGGCCGGAGTCACAGCAAAGTCATGAACGGTTTTGCAGAGTGCGGAATAAACAGTATCGGAGATATTGTTACGAGTTCTCATGATCTCCTGAAAAAAAGTGGTCTTTCTGATGAAGAGGCAAAGACTCTCAAGAATGAGGCCGGCCTTCTCATCGCAAAACAGCAACTAAAAGATATGGGAATTCCTGCAATTTCACTCAAAAAATATCATGAGGCTGGATTTATTACTCCTGAACAGATATTTGCCAGTCATCCGGCGATTTTATCACATAAATGTGGTATTTCAATTGATACGGTAAATAAACATCTGACCCTTATCGCCAGTGCTTTGAATAAACCTGCTCCGGAAAAGATATCAAAAAAACAGTTTGAATCCGGACGGGAGGAACTCCTTTCAATTCCGGATATCAGTGAAACTGCTCTTTTAAAACTTTATCAGGCAGGAATCATTGATAAAAAATCTCTCCGGACTGCAAATCCGGTTGGGGTTATAAAAAATTCCGGATTATCGAAAGATATGGTATACAAGATTCGGGAAGCTGCCCAGGGATAATACTGGTCTTCCCGAACGTATTTCAGTAATGACCTAAGAAGGTATACAGCACTTTAGAGGACAGGTACCTATGCATACGAAATGGAAGACCTGGGCACATGTTACCAAGCTTGACCCGGACAAACATCTGACTGAAGACGAGATCGCAGAGATTGCAACAAGCGGGACAGATGCTCTTATTCTTTCCGGAACACTCAATATCACCCAGGAAAATATGTCGGAGCTGCGTGACCAGGTGAAAGAATATGGTCTGCCACTGGTTGTGGAACCTGCAGGTCCTGAGTCCGTTGTATTTGAAGGAATTGACCTTCTGTATGTTGCAAGTGTGATGAATACTCAAGATGCCAGGTGGATTGTTGGAAAACACCGTGAATGGGCGATGAACCCGTCTATTGTCTGGGATAAGGTTATTCCGGAAGCATACATTGTCCTCAACCCAAACTCAGCCGTTGGAAGAGTCACCGGTGCAGACTGCTCGATATCCGGACAGGAAGCTGCCGCATATGCATCAGTTGCGGATCATTACTTTAAATTCCCGATAGTTTATGTTGAATATAGCGGGATGTATGGAAATCCGGAAATTGTCCGTGAAGTTTCAAAAGCAATCGATAATGCCGTGCTTTATTATGGCGGGGGTATTGATTCCGGTGAAAAAGCGGCAGAAATGACAAAATATGCGGATACTATCGTTGTCGGGAATGCTGTTTATGATAAGGGAGTAAAGACCCTTCTCGAAACTGTTCAGGCTGTTTCGTAAAAATTTTTTATGCCACACGTCCGGATTGTCCTTGTAGAACCACTTTATGAAGGAAATGTGGGATTTGCTGCCAGGGTGATGAAAAATTTCGGGTTCACTGATCTCATCCTGGTAAACCCCTGTACCATTGGAAATGAAGCAAAAATCAGGGCATCACATGCTGATGATGTCCTGTCCGGTGCAAAGGTCATGACCCTTGAAGAGGTTTTTGCATCCTCTCACCGGATTGTTGCAACTACCGGATCACTCTCTTATTCTGCCTGTCATCCGACCAGGATGCCTTTTTATTCTCCCAAAGAACTCCGGGACCTGGTTGGTGAACTGGATGGGACCATCTCAATACTGTTTGGAAGAGAAAACTGGGGATTATCAAACGAAGAGGTGAGAAGGGCAGACATTATCTGCACAATTCCTACATCTTCGATATATCCGATAATTAATCTCTCTCATGCGGTCGGTGTCATCTGTTATGAACTGGCAGATCTTCCAAAAGCCATGATTCCTCTTGCAACGGTTGAGGAGATGGATCATCTCTACGAACATATTGACCAGTACCTTGACCTTGTTGATCATCCCGGATTTAAGCGTGAATCAACCATGACGCTTATCAGGCGGGTGCTAGGGAGATGTAACCTGACCTGGAGGGAATGCACTACAATACATGGACTTCTCCGGCGCTCTGAATGGCATTTTTCTCCGCCGAATGGTGAAAAGTTCCAGGACCCCTCTGATGATCCTCTCAATGCAGATGGGAATGATAAACTGTAATCCGGCACAATAGAATCGGTACATGATCCTTGTTGACTGGCAGATCACCGATCGGATCGAACGGGGATATATCGGTATTGAGCCATATAATCCGGAATTAGTCCAACCAAATTCAATAGATATCCGGCTTGGAAACCATTTTGTGTGGTATACTCCAAGTGATGATGTAATCGATCCTTACGTCCGCGAGTCTGTAACAGGCGATACAGAGGAGATGACCGCTGATAGTATTGTTCTTCATCCCGGGCAATTTGTGCTTGCAGAGACATTAGAGGCAATACGTCTTCCTGATAATATTGTGGCAAGCATTGAAGGAAAAAGCAGTATTGCACGGCTTGGTGTTGAGCTTCACCAGACCGGAGGATGGATTGACGCTGGTTTTGCAGGTAGTATCACTCTTGAGATGTGTAATGTGAACCACCGCCCGGTGAGAATGCATGCAGGAATGCCCATCGGTCAGCTTGTTTTTTATACGACTGAACGTGCTCTTTGTCCGTATAATTCTAAAAAGGATGCAAAATACCTGCATCAGCGTCAAGCCACTCTTTCCCGGTATTATGAGAATAAAAAGAGGGTCTGATAATACCCTGTTTTCATTTCTGATTTCTCTGAAAACCTACGGGGTTTTATACCTCATAAACGTCAACATATATGGATATTGTACTTGGAGACCTGATTCATGCGCCTTCTTTTAATTCATTCAGATTTCATTGAATACGAAGCAAAGAAAAAGACGAAAATTGCTGAAGACCCCTGTAGTCCATCCGGGAGGCTTGAAGAAGCCCTGGTGGCTTTTTGTGCGGTTGAGTCACCTGATGCCGATGGTATCGATGATGTTGTCAATCAGACAGTTGCAGCAATTAGTGAAATGGCAGGTAAAGTTGAATGTAACCGGGTGATGGTGTATCCATATGCACACCTTTCATCAGATCTTGCAGCTCCTGACCTTGCCGTTGCTGCGCTGAAATCAATAGAAGAGGCTTTGGATAAGGCCGGACATGAGGTGAAGCGAGCTCCCTTTGGTTGGTACAAGTCATTTTCACTTTCCTGCAAAGGACATCCGCTCAGTGAACTTTCCCGGTCTATTACTCCCTCTGAAGATGCCGTAAAACCGGAAAAAAAGCACATTGAACATAAATTCTTTGTTATGACTCCGGACGGAAATGTCCATGAAGTAAAAGAGTTTCTTGATGATTCTCCTTTTGCGTCACTTATCAAAAAGGAGATAGGAACCGCCGTTCCGGTGGGTGGAGAACCGGTCCACGTCGACCTCATGCGGTCAAAGGAGTTCGTGGACTATGAGCCGGTCTCTGACGTCGGTCATCTCAGGTGGCTTCCGCGTGGAAAACTGGTCCGCGATCTTCTTGCAGATTATGCACTCTCACTGGTTCTTGATTACGGGGCAAGTCCGGTCGAGACTCCGGTCATGTATGACCTTGCTGACAAGGCAATCTATGAGCATGCAGATAAGTTCGGTGAACGGCAGTACAGGTTCAAGTCCGGAAACCGGAATATGATGCTCCGGTTTGCAGCATGTTTTGGTATGTTTACCACGATGCGGAGTATGCATATCTCACCAAACCACCTGCCAATGAAGATGTACGAACTCTCCACCTATTCATTCCGGCATGAACAGAAAGGAGAAGTTATCGGGCTGAAAAGGCTTCGTGCATTTACCATGCCGGATATGCATTCCCTGTGCAAGGATCTTGAGAATGCCCTGAGTTGTTTTGAAGAACAACTTGCCATCGGATGGAAAACCGGTCGTGACTTTGGAACCCAGCTCGTAGCCGTGTTCCGGTGTACAGAGGAGTTTTACAAAGAGCACGAGGCTTGGATTAAGAAGATTGTCAAGGAATCCGATGTTCCCATGCTTATTGAAACCCTCTCTGACCGTGTTCATTACTGGATTGCAAAAGTTGACCTTGCAGCAATTGACGGGCAGAACCGTCCGATTGAAAACCCGACCGTTCAGATTGATGTTGAGAGTTCAAAGCGGTTCGGGATTAAATATCACCTTGCCGACGGGACTGAAGTGTTCCCACCAATTCTGCATTGTTCACCAACCGGGTCTGTTGAACGGGTGTTCTGTGCAATTCTGGAAAATACCGTAAATCAGAAGGTTGCCCACCTTCCAACCTGGCTCACCCCGACCCAGGTGCGGGTAATTCCGGTCACGGACAATCACCTGGCATATGCAAATGACCTTGCAGATAAACTTACCAAGGCACATGTCCGGGTGGATGTTGATGACCGGGACGACTCTTTAAATAAGAAGATTCGTGCAGCCGGAATGGACTGGGTTTCTTATGTCATCGTTGTTGGAGATAACGAAGTTTCGTCCGGCAACCTGACTGTCACTGTCCGGGCACAGTCAGAACCGAATAAACCACATAAGATCTCCTGCAGCTCTGACAAACTGGTTGAAATGATACATGAAGAGACTGCAGAAATGCCCTACAGGCCGATGTATACTCCCCGTATGCTCTCGTTAAACCCAAGATATATTTAACTTTTTTTCTCCAAAATATTGATTACTTCAAACTTCCATTTCCTCACATGGCAAAAAAGCGGCTCGCCGTCATTGACGCCGACCGTTGTGTCGGGTGCCAGTCCTGTATGTTTGCCTGCACCCGGAGACTGGGCTTTGGTGGAGTTGGCAAATCAGCCATTCATGTCAGTTCAGTTGGCGGAATAGAACGGGGTTTTTCTGTCCGGGTATGCAGAGCATGTCCGGATCCCCCTTGTATCCGTCTCTGTCCTGAAGATGCCCTGGTTCTTCGTCCGGGAGGGGGAGTAATTCTTCATAAGGATAGGTGTACCGGTTGTGGTTCTTGTCTTGATGGGTGTATTATTGGCGCCATTTCCTGGGATAAGGAAGAAAATCATCCGGTCATTTGTATTTATTGTGGTTATTGCGCCAATTATTGTCCTTATGGGGTAATTGAACTACAGGAGGTGAATCCTGATGATTAATGATGCCCTTCTTTCAAAAATTCTGGTAATCAACCTTTCAAAATGGGAATATCATACTCTGGAACGGCCTGAACTATTCAGGGAACGTCTTGGCGGGGCAGGAGTTGCCATACGACTTTTGGATGAGTTTTGTCCGGAAGGGGCAGATCCTCTTGGCCCGGAAAATCCGATAATTCTTTCTGTCGGGGCAGTAACCTCCCTTTTTCCCCTTGCTTCGAAGTGTGTTGCAATGTTTAAATCACCACTGACCGGAAATTTAGGGGAAAGTCATGGAGGTGGAAGAACTCCGTTTGCCATCAGGTCAGCAGGGTATGGTGCAATAGTGATAACCGGGGCAGCATCTCATCCGGTATATCTTTCAATAACAAAAGACGGGGTGGCATTCCGTGATGCCCGTGCTCTTTGGGGAACTGCCAGGAGTGATACGGTTGCCAGGATAATCAGATCAAAAGACGGAACTCCGGGAGCCAGGACTATTCTCCGGATAGGAAGAGCCGGGGAAAATCTTGTAAGATTTGCAAATGTTACTTCAGAGACTTATCGTCATTTTGGCAGGATGGGTCTTGGAGCAGTGTTTGGATCGAAAAAACTAAAAGCTGTTTTGGTATCCGGAGATGAACTCATTTCGGTATCTGACCAGAAAAAATACCGGGAGGTTTATGATACACTTTATGAGCAGGTTACTAAATCGTCTCTCATGCAAAAATACCATGAAATTGGCACTCCGGTGAATGTAAAATCACTTTCTGCCATGGGATCACTTCCGGTAAAAAACCTCACTGAGCAAAGACTGGATAATTCGGATAACCTGTCAGGAGAAGAGTTTGCCAGGCTTTTTTTATCCAGAAGAGTTGCCTGCTCACATTGTCCGGTAAGTTGCATTCATATCGGTCAGATTAGGATTCCATACCCGAACGATCCTTATTTTTTCAAGACAATACCGGTGAGTTATGATTATGAACTCATTTACAGCCTTGGATTTATGCTCGGAGTTTCTGATCCGCAGGATGTTCTCATGTTAATCGACAGTATTGAACAGACCGGTCTTGATGCAATGTCTGCCGGTGTATGTGCAGCCTGGGCTACAGAAGCCATGCAAAATGGTATTATCGGCCCGCAGGAGACCGGAGTAAACCTGAAGTTTGGAGATACTCCTCAATACCTCCAGTTTTTTGAACTTCTGGCAGGACAATCAAATCAATTTTACCGGGATATTGGAAAAGGTGCAGAGTATGCAGCATCACAATATGGTGGGACACAATATGCTCTCTCTTTTGGAAAGAACGAAATGCCCGGATATCATACGGGGCCGGCGACTTATATCGGGTACATTTGTGGTGCACGGCACAGTCATCTTGATAATGCCGGGTACAGTATTGACCAAAAACCTGTAGAAAAATCTCCCGGAACACCTGAAGAAATTGCTGAAGAACTCTACCATGAAGAGGCATACCGCCAGATCTTATCAAGTCTGGTTGTATGTTTTTTTGCCCGTGGTCTTTATTCCAGGGAAGTAATCCGGGAGGTGCTTTCTATCAGTGGAATTGATATGACCATTGAAGAACTGGATATTCTTGGACGGGATATTCTTTATGAAAAATACCTTTTCAAGCTGAGAGAAGGTTTCTCACTAGAACCAGACAAGGTTCAGATTCCATCCCGGATATTTGAACTTTCTTCCGGGAAAGGAATGATCCGTGAAGAAGAGGTAAGACGGGGAGTTGCGAGATATAAATCCTTGCTAGAAGAAAAATCTCCCTGATTTTATTACTATTACCCAAGAAAAAAATTAATCATATCCCGAGCAAAAGAAGTCCTTTGAGTCAATTGAAACTATCGGATTATTGATAATTGATATAACAATTAAACAGATGGCCTTGATTATTACGAGTTGGAGGAAATAAGTGGCACCGGTAATTATCACAGATAACCTTGGAAAAAAATATGGAGATCTGGATGCAGTTAACAGGGTAAATTTTTCTGTTCGTGAAGGTTCATTATTCGGTCTTTTAGGTCCAAACGGTTCAGGAAAGACAACCATGATTAAGATGCTGACCGGACAAATCCTCCCTTCCTCCGGGAAAGGATATGTACTTGATATTGATGTCACATCAGATCCGGTAGAGGTTAGAAGATCGGTCGGAATAGTTCCGGAACAGGAGACTCCTCCGAGTTTTCTGACCGTTATGGAGTACCTGGAATTTGTGGGAGAGATAAGAAAGATCCCAGATCTAGAGAAAAAAATTTTATGGTGGCTTGAATTTCTGGACTTTGGCGATAAAAGAGATGTTCTCTGCAAAGATCTATCCCGGGGAACAAGACAAAAACTGATGCTGACCCAGGCATTTATTCATGAACCAAAACTGGCACTGATTGACGAACCACTCATCAATTTTGATCCGATAATGCAGACAAAGGTAAAAGAATTCTTTGTTTCGTATGTACATCAGGGCAATACGCTTTTTTTATCGACTCACCTGCTTGAGACCGCCGAAGAAATATGCACTGATATTGCAATCCTGCATAAAGCAAACCTGCTATTTTGCGGAACAATACATGAGGTATTAGAAAAGAGCGGGCATCTTCCAGAATTTTTCCTCTCCCTGGTCAGGAGTAACTAATGTCCGGACTTTTTTTAAATATGATGAAAGAGGAGTGGAGAATTCATTCCACCATGTTCGGAAGTCTGAACTTTGCATTATTTCCGGTACTAATCCTTGCTATGGGATTTATGGGGACATTTCTTATTCCCCTTATTGGGAATACCATGCCCCTTTCTGACCTCGTAATTATTATTCATGCAAATTACCTGATGCTCGGAATCATGGTAGGAGCATTCGGTCTTCTTGGAAATGAGGTAATGAATAGGCGGTTTGGACAGGCAAGTCTTCTTGCATATTCTGCCCGGACGCTTCCATTAACTCCCCGGTATATCTTCACCATTTTTGTGCTCAAGGATACCTTGTATTATTTCATTCTCTGGATACTACCGCTCGGAGCAGGATTTCTTATAGGGTCATTTCTTACCGGCATTCCTGTGATTATACCAATCAGATTACTGGTGTCACTTACATTCTCATTTCTGACAGGTATGTCCTTTGTATTCCTTTTGTCGACAATATATGAACGATCTGCCCGGGTACTTGGTGTCCTGCTGATTGTTACAGGTCTTTGTTGTATTGTTCTGATATTTCTAACCGGGCAAAATCCTGCATCATTCTTTCCGCCTCTTCTCCTTTTTCACCATTTTTCCATTCTATCATTCATTGGATCCTTTTTCGTGATTATTTTCCCATTTATCGCTGCGTTGCTTCTCTATTCTCCGGATATCAAGGCTACAGAAAAAGTATATCACAGCAGGATGAAGCCACTCATCAGAAGTCTGAAATGGTTTCCCAATCCCGCACTTGCAGCAAAGGACATGATTGATTTATGGCGGAGCGGTAGTGTAATAGGGCAGTCAATTTTCTCTTTCCTGCTTCCTCTTGTGATTATCTGGTTTTTTCTATCTCTTCTTGATGAATATGTCTCAATTCTACCGTTACTCTTTACTTTTGCAATGATTACCGGAATTATCGCCTCGACGATGTATACCTGGCTTACGATGTTTGACTCCTTTAGTGTCTATGCATTATTACCTGTAGATGTTCCAGATGTTATCACCAGTAAAATTACTTCTTTTTCCCTGCTCCAGATAATTCCGGCAATTTTTATCTCGTGCATATGTGTCCTTTCCGGAGAAATTTTTTATCTTCTGCCGGTTCTGGTTCTGACTCTTTCGGTTTCCTATTATGTCCTGGGGGTTACAATCTGGCTTACCGGTCTGTCTCCGAGCGTCCTGGTATATAGTGCCAGGGTGATGGTGCAATATTTCCTGTTAATCGGGGTCGCTATGGCAATATTTGGGTCTTTAACCTCGTTTGAACCCTGGTTCGGGATTGTGTCGGTGTTCCTATTTATTCCGGCATATGTGTTCATCAGGATGGGTTTTCGGAGATGGGACCGGGTTGAACAGGGGATTTTTTAATTTATACCATTTTTGTCGGATATACGTCTTGAACAAGAGCAGTATAACCAAATTTATTGGACTGGTGTCTTACCCGATGTATCTTATCGAATAATTTCCTATATATCTGGACAGGCCCGGAAATAATGTATGAAAATCTGATTATAGCAAATGAGATAATAATCATTTCACTCCTTCTTGTAGCAATTTCCGCTTCTTTGATATTGCGGCATCTGAAGTTGCCATATACGATTGGTCTAGTTATTATCGGATTTATCTTCGCTGAATTTATCGTTCCACATATTACGGCTTTAAAAACAATCGGCCCATACCTTCCGGCAGATGAAATTATTCTCTATATATTTCTCCCGCCCCTGATTTTTGAATCGGCAATATCTCTTAATACCCGTCTTTTTTCAAGAAATATAATTCCGATTTTAAGTCTTGCAATCTTCGGAGTTGTCATCTCCGGATGTATCATCGGGTACATGGTATCATGGTATTTTGCAATTCCTCTTCTATTTGCACTCCTGTTTGGGGCCTTAATCTCCTCAACCGATCCGGTGGCAGTCATTTCAATATTTAAAGAGATAGGCGTTCCAAAACGTCTGCAAAGTTTTGTTGAAGGAGAAAGCCTTCTGAATGATGCTGCATCAATCATCATGTTCCAGCTTGTTCTCTTTCTTATCGCTGAACCAATTATCAAAAATGAAATGAGTATGCTTGATACATCATTTCTTTTCATCAACAATCTTTCAATTTCGTTTATCGGAGGAATGAGTATCGGTATCATCGGTGGACTCATTCTCCGGATGATAATGAAGAGAACTCCGCTCTATTCTCATGTTCATCATACGATAACCCTTGTTGCAGCGTATCTTGTTTACCTGATTGGAGATGAGTCCGGGTTTTCCGGCGTCATTGCGGTTGTGGCCTGTGGGATTCTTGCCGCACGTGCTTCCTCTGACTGGATGGGACCGGACCAGAGAGAAGAACTTACCATGTTCTGGGAATACATTGGGTACCTTGCAAATAGTCTAATCTTCCTGCTGGTCGGTATAACAATAGCATCTATCAAGGATTTGTCAGTTCTCCTAAAAGGAGGAATATTGGGGGTTTTATTCCTTGTTATAGTTGTACTTGTTGCACGGTTTATCCCGGTCTTTAGTATCTTCGGGATTTATAATGTTTTTACTAAAAACCGTGTTTCTCTCTCATATCAGACGCTCTGTTTCTGGGGAGGTCTCCGGGGTGCGGTCGCCATTGCTCTTGTCCTTTCTATTCCACCTTCTCTTCCATTCAGAGGACTCATTATGGCGTTCACCGTTACCATTGTTCTGTTTACAATTTTTGTCCAGGGAATAACTATCGGACCTCTTATCAGGATTCTTGGACTTGGACAAAGTAAAGAAGTAAACAGGTTTCATAATCTTTTTGCAGATCTTTTTACCGCAAGGGCAGCTGGTTCAGCTATTGAGAGTTCGGCTTTGAATGGAGTCATAAATCAGACAATTCTTGATGAATGTAAGAGAGAATACTCAGGAAATATTAGAAAACTTGAAGAATCTCTCATGAAATTTTGGGAGGAGATTCACCAGGGTCCTCATCATATTACTGTTATCAGGCTATTCTGGTCTGAAGCACTTCGTTACGAACAAAAACTTTATCGGCGTTTATATGATGACAGGCTTATTCTTCCCCTCGTTTATAGCGAATTACAGGATATCTGTACTGTCCGGGAAGAATCAATTCAGTCTGGGAAATACCCGGACGATGACTTGGTTTACCCTTCCGGTTCACGGTTATATAAAAAATTAATTGATACCTTTCTGTATTCTTTTCCGGATAACCGGATATCAGTAAATATCCGGAAAAGAAGAGAAATACGCCGGATATTTATCGCCATTGCAACTGCCATAGCAGCAAATGCAACCATCCGGTATCTTGAAAGGCTATCTTCAGGAACCTGTATTGATACCAATGAGATCTCTGATATTTTTCACTATTACCAGAAGATGGAAGATAAATCAATGAGTTATCTTCAATCTGAATCTGTAATCTGCTCTGAAAATATGGTAAAAGTAAGTCGTTATCTGGCCGGACGAACTGCAGGTTCAGGGATAATTTCAGTCCTCCGGCAATATCTTGATGAAGGGATAACAGATGAAAAAAATGTTATGCTGCGTATTAATCAGGTTATCCGGGAAAAAATGAAGGCAGGAAAAGAGATTTACTCTGAATATTGATTATCCTTTTTTCCATAAAAAACCGGATCTATTAAGAGGGTAAAACCTTCAAATCGAATCAGGTTTTTCATGGAAAAAGATACGGTTAATTTTTTCGATATATTGGTTTATGCAGACCTGCTTCAACCACGTAGATAATGAGTTGTTTATTTTGAATAGAAAGGATAACCCGATATCCACCAACATGAAGAGAATGAAATGGTGATTTGTCTGACCCTTCTAACTTTTGAACCTTTGACCCGGGATTAATTTTTAATTCACTAATAGTCCGGATTATTTCTTGAGCGATAGGTAACGGGATTTTTTTAAGATTTCTTTTCGCTTTATTAGAATAATTTATTTGAAAATCAGTCATTCAACCCCAAATTCTTTCATTATTTCTTCTTCGGTGTGAACCCTTCCGGCTTTAATATCTTCCAGTGCTTCTTCAATTCCTGCTATCTCTTCGGGCGAAAGGGGATTAGGATCAATGGCACAGGTGATTAAGCGTTTTATAATATCATTGTAAGATTCCTTAGGATACTGTTTAAGTGACTTGAGCTGATCCTTTACAACCTTCTCAATATAGATGGTGGATGCTTCGGCCATAGATATATATTAGCACCTATAGGTATTGATAGTATCGACAATATCAGATATTCACGGCATGAAAATATGACATATGCACTGTTAAAAAAGACGTTCAATTCGTGCCCTTATTATGCTTGGAGACTTGAACTTTTGTTAGTAAGCCGCTGGAGGGACTTGAACCCTCGACCTGCTGATTACGAATCAGCCGCTATACCGCTAAGCCACAACGGCGTGCCCTTAATATACGTATGATATCTATAAAATAATATCCCATTTTCCGGAAAAAATCACTTTTGAATATTATTCTAAAAAATATAGACAATTAAATAAATATCGGGATTCAATTTAGTTTAAACAAAAAATCGGGGACCCGGGATTTATTTTCTTATTGAAATAAATAATGCCTGGCAAAAAAAAATTTCATTTATAAACCTTGTAATAAGAAACTATTTCTCTCACGATTAAGTGATATATATGGCATGAAGATCGGAATAATAATCCCGGTTCTTACGTTATTATTCTTATCTGCTCTTACGGCTGGAGTAATGGCAGAAGAAGAAAACAGTACCGAAACGGGATGGTACGATCAGGGACAAACCGCTTTTGATAATGAAAATTACGAAGAGGCTGTCACTGCTTTTATAAAGGCATCAGAAGAAGAACCTGAAAATGGTGAGATATTTTTCAAATTAGGTAATGCTTATGTCATGACCGGAGATTTGGAATCTGCTCTCTATGCATATCAGAATTCAACTAACCTCAACCCGGAAAACGGGCCTGCATGGGGTAACATGGGGTACATCTATCTCATCGGGAAAGAAATCCCTGACCCGGTATCTGCCCTTGATGCACTGACAAAGGCAGTTGAATATACAACTGATGATCCCGGAATCTATGTAAATAAGGGTATTGCTCATCTCCTGAACACCGAATCTGAACTGGCTCTTGAATCATTTAACAAGGCAATTGAACTGAATCCTGAAGGAGCTCGTGCATATTATTGGAAGGGAATTACTCAGTCAGACCTGGGGGTGCCTGAAGAAGCACTTGAATCCTATGATAAAGCCATCGAAATTAATCCACAGTTCAAGGATGCTCTGTATGCAAAAGGTATTGCAGAGAGTGCACTTGGTAAATTCGATGAAGCTGAAGCAACCTTTAATGAAGTTCTTACCATCGAGGGAGATTACTCTGAACCATTCCTGACCGTTGGCAGCGATTCAGACGTATGGGACCGAAAGGGTCGTATCTTCTTTGAAGTCCGGAACAATCCGGATGAAGCATTGGTTGCATTTAACAAGGCTGTTGAACTCAACCCGGAAAATGCCAATGCACTGTATTACAAGGGAAGAGTACTTTATGATCAGGATGACCTTTCCGGAGCAATGTCTGCTTTAGATGCAGCAATTGCAGCAGATCCAACCATGGGTATTGCACATTACTGGAAAGGACAGGTATACATTGATCAAAGTGACCGGTCCGGTGCAATATCAGAATTCAGAACTGCCACTGAGTTAAATCCGGGTCTTGCTGATGCATGGTATTACCTCGGAGGATTACTGAGTGATGAAGGATCCTATGAGGAAGCTTCGGTAGCTCTTGAAAAAATGATTGAATTACGGCCTGATCTTGCTGACCCGTATTACCTGAGAGGTCTGAATGAGTATCAGCTTGGAAATTACCAGAACGCAACAGACTCTCTTGAACAGGCAACAGTTCTGAATTCAACCCAGATGACTGAAGATGACCTGTCTAAGGCATTTTACACCCTCGGATTATCCCGTGTACAAAATGACGACAAGCAGGGGGCTTCTGAAGCCTTTGCAGAATCTGTTTCAATTAATGAAACCAATCCGGTTGCATGGAATGACTACGGAGTTGTTCTGAATGAACTGGAGAGTTACGAAGAAGCATTAAAGGCCTTTGAAGAGGCGATTACTCTAAAGGGAGATTCAGCAGAATATTACTATAATCAGGGGACAGCACTGAAAAACCTTGATAAGACTGAAGAAGCAATCGCATCCTTTGACAAGGCAATTGAGATTGAACCAGGTCAGCGTGCGTATCTTGCAAAAGGTATCGCCCAATTAAGTCTTGGAGAGTTTGAAGAAGCTCAAAAAACCTTTGAAGCTGGTATTGACCTTGATGATACAAAGGCAGATCTCTGGGCACAAAAAGCATTTGTACTCTATAAACAGGGTAAAATGGACGAGGCACTTGCCGCAGTTGATAAGGCTCTCTCTCTGGATGAGACCTGGCAGTATGCTATTGAGCTGAAGGCGTTAATTGAAAACCCTGAAGCAGGGAATGAAACTGCCCTCTCACCGGGTGATGAGTCAGAATCCGAAGAACCAACCCTTGAAGAGAATAATATGACCGAAGAGGAATCTTTGGTCAATTCCAACTAATTCTTTTTTTCCCCAAAGTTCAATTAATTGCCATGCTGATAGGTACAATACTACAGGAGCGGGGACGCTGCCTGATTCATGGTTCATATGCAAACACGGGAAAAAGAACTCATTATGCTTCGTGCAATTCATCATGCACAGCAAGGAGAGTATGATAAAGCGATTGCCTGTATTCAGTTAATTATCAATGATGAACCAAATGACAGTACTGCCTGGTTTAACAAGGGTCACACACTCAGACTTGCCGGAAGAATAGAAGAAGCCGATGAGTTATTGAAAAATTTGCATGAAGAACATCCTGATAGAGCGGATATCTGTTTTGAACTTGGATTACTTGCAAAAGTGTCTGAGAATCTGAATGAAGCCGAAGATTTTTTTTTAAAATGTATCCATTTAGAACCTTTATCATCTGAACCCCGGGTTGAATTAGGTTCCCTCTTTTATAAAAACCAAAACTTTGAGAAAGCGAAGAAATATTTTGCCGATGCTCTTGTTTTTGATCCCGGAAACATTTCGGTAATGCTCCATCTTGGTCTGATTGCTCAAAAATTAGGGAAATTCGAAGAGGCTGAACGCTGGTTTTATGAGAGTTCAGAGCATGATTCATCAGATACTGAAACCTGGTATAATCTGGCACGTTTGTATGAGGAACAAGGGCGGAAAAGTGATGAAATTGCCTGTTATGACAAACTAATTGCACTGGACCCTGAACAATTGGTGCCCTGGCTGAAAAAAGGACTCTGCTATCTCATATCTGATGAGCTGACAAAATCCATTGCATGTTTCCGGATGGCAACCCATCTTGACTCTGACAGCCATCTCCCATATCTTCTCTCCGGTCTTGTTTATTCAATTCTGGATAAAAATGAGGAAGCGGTTAAATCACTTGAAACTGCGGTTTCATTATCTGACGGGCCTGAAGTAATGCTGCAGTATGGAAGAGCCCTTGGTGCTTGTGAACAATATGAAAAAGCATTGCAGGTTTTTTCAGATATTATTCGTTCTCATCCGGAAAACCGTGCAGCGGCAGAAGGATATGCCCGGTCATTATACCTGCTCCGTCGGTATGACGAGGTTGCTTCGTTTTGTTTGCTTCAAATGGAATTAGATCCGGAAAACCCTTTCTGGGTAACTACCTATGCACGGGTGCATGGGTGGCATCTTGGTGAAACTGACAAGGCAATAGTTGCCTTACAGGAGGGAATGAATCAGATTCCCGGTCTTCAGATTCCAATCGTTCTGTCGGATCTTCTGGTTTTTTCCGGACGCACAAAAGAAGCACGAGAACTTTTATTATCACTTGAATCAGAACATCCACAGGATTGCCAGGTACTGTCCCGTCTTTCGTCTTTACTTGCACAGATGAAAGAATTTGAACAATCTATCCGGTATTTTGACAAACTTATTGAGCAGCAGCCACATGACTCAAATCTTGTTTATCTTGCCGGTCAGGCATGTGAACAATCCGGAGATCCTGATAGGGCCCTTGTTTTATATACTGATGCAATTACGAAAATGCCTGAAAATCCGGAGATCTGGTTGTCGAGAGCACGGGTATTGATGGACCTTGGATTTTATCAGGATGCTGCATTCAGTGCTGCACAGGCTGCAGATATCAGGCCGGACTGGTATGATGCATTTCTTCTCAAGGGTATGGCTGAAATACACACTGAAGACTATGCTAATGCACGAAAAAGTCTGACCTGCGCTACGACACTGGACCGGAAAAATCCGGAAGCCTGGGGTTATCTGGGTGATGCTTTGTATTTATCGGGAGAAAAACCCGCCGCAAAAATCTGTTATGAACGGGCCCTCGCACTTGATCCTGAAGATACACGATTTGTTGTCCGGTATAGGGCCTGTCTGGAAAAATTAGTATTGGACAGGGTGACTAAAGAAGAATCTATATTGAATGAAAATTTGAAATAAGTATGAGAATAACGTATCCGTCAGATTTGATAGAGCAATCAGGTATAATGGATTCTTATAATTTATAACAATAAAATTTGAGGTTTTGTAATAAATGGACGAAACACATGCGATATGGATTGAAAAATACCGGCCACACCACTTGTCTGATATTATTGGCCAGCCTGAGATAATTGAGCGATTAACATCATATGTGGCAAAACATGAAATGCCGCATCTGCTTTTTACAGGGAACGCAGGGACAGGAAAAACAACCGCTGCTGTTGCTCTAGCCAGAGAATTTTTTGGTGATGACTGGCAGATGAATTTTCGTGAATTAAATGCATCAGATGAACGTGGGATTGATGTTGTCAGGAACCAGATCAAACAATTTGCCAGAACTTCGCCGTTTGGTGGTTCAACATTTAAAATACTCTTTTTGGACGAGGCTGATGCACTGACTTCAGATGCCCAGTCGGCTCTCAGGCGTACCATGGAAACCTATGCACAGACCTGCAGGTTTATTCTTTCCTGTAATTATTCGGCAAAAATCATAGATCCTATCCAGAGTCGTTGTGCAATCTATCGGTTCAGACCCCTTGGAAAACAGGCTGTGGCAGAAATGGTTCATCGTATTGAAAAAGATCAGAACCTGACTGTTTCTGAAGAGGTCATTAATGCAATCTTTTACATTGCCCAGGGAGATATGCGAAAAGCCATAAATGCATTACAGGGTGCAGCAATTCTTGGCAGAGAGATAAGTCCTGATATGATATATGCAATAACGGCTACAGCTAGACCGGAAGAGATAGATGACCTGATTGAACTTTGTCTTGCCGGTAATTTTCCCGGAGCAGGAGGGACCCTTGCATCCCTTCTTCATGACCGGGGGATTGCTCCACAGGAATTGATAGGTCAGCTCTATCGGGCAATAATGAAACGGGATTTACCTGAAAATATCAAGGTACGACTTATTGATTCTCTTGGAGAAACTGATTTCCGTCTTTCCGAGGGAGCTGGTAGTGACATTCAGATGCAGTCTCTTATCGCAAAATTTGTGATGTACGGTGGAAAAAACACACGATAATAATAAAGAAGACATAACCGATATTTGTGAGCAGAAACCGGAGAATCTTCTGCTGTTTACTGTCAATGATATCAGGTTTGCGATTCCTGCAGGAATTATAGACCATGTTATCAGGATGGTGGAGATAACTCCTCTGCTACATGCTCCTCCTGGTGTTGTCGGAATTATTAATTATCATGGTCAGATTTTACCGGTTTTTTCCCTCCGGACTTTTCTTCACTTCCCTGATAAAGTAATAAAACCCTCTGATTTTTTACTTATTACCCGGAAAACCCGAAATATTGCAATTATTGCGGAATTTATCGGAGAAGTATTCAGCCCTATAAAGGATATTGTATCTCCTGGTTCTATTATCCCAGGTATATCCGGATTATCCGGAGTTTATCAATGTAATGATGGACTTTTGGTTATTACCTGTCCTGAAGACTTTTTAACCAGTGAAGACGAAGAGAGTCTTCAAAAATTGTATGAATCCCTGGTGGCGATATGAATGAGTTTGTGGATAGTACAATCATACAGACAATAAAAGATCTTATCATTTCACATACCGGGATTTTGTTTAATGAACGTCACGAACAGGATCTGGTCCGTCATATTATCCGGACATGTGAAGAGATTGATGTTCCGGTAGATTCATGCATACACAAATTATCAGACAAAACGTTCACCCAGCATTTTTTAGAAAAAATTATTAAACGTATAACGATTGGGGAAACTTACTTTTTTCGGGATAAAAACCTGTTCTTATATCTTAAAGATATCCTTCTGCCAGATTTGATTCGTGAGCGACGAAAAACTAACAAACTCTATTTACGGATATGGAGTGCTGCTTGTAGCAGCGGAGAAGAGCCGTATTCCCTGGCAATCCTTCTCCGGTATCTGCTTTTGGATATCGCTGACTGGGATATTTACTTACTTGCAACTGATATAAACCAGGGAATGATTGATCGGGCATTAACAGGTGAATACTCACGTTGGTCTTTTCGCGATGAACCATTGGTCTCTATCGGGCAGTATTTTACCCCGACGCCTGATAACAGATTAAAGATTGATGAATGCATTAAATCTATGGTCCGGTTTGAATGTAGGAATTTAATCCAGGATTCTTTTATGTATCATTCACTCGGTCCCTCCTCCCTGGACATTATTCTCTGTCGGAATGTCCTCATGTATTTCTCTCCTTCCCAGGCACAGGGAGTTGTTTTACATCTTGCTGAAACTTTACGAAATGATGGTTTTCTCATTGTTTCTCCCCAGGAAATTGGCATTATTAATAATCCATATCTTAATCTGTTTCACCACGGGCAGGTTTTCCTCCATGTAAAAGGTAAAAAACAATTAAAAGAAGCTGAAATTCATATTAATAGTCCAAAGCCAGAAAGCGTTTCTGATTTTCACCAAATTGAATTTCTTCACAACGAACATGAAGATTCTTTTTATGAATTGACGTCAGAAAAGAAATATCCGGAATTAGGTTTTGTCAAACCTTCAAAACTTCCGGCTAATCCTGAACTGGAAAAAAATTTATTTGATGCACTTATTACTGAAAACAGACTGGATGATGCGGGAGAAATTGTCAATCAAAAGGGTTTTTTATCCGGATATGGAGATGTAACCCGGGAGATGGGAATTCTGATTAAAGCATATGCAGGACTTGGAGATTACGAGAAAGCCCTTGGATGGAGTGATCGGTTGATATCTCAGGATCCATTAAATCCAAAACCATATCTCATAAAAGCAGCAGTTCTGGATGAAAACGGATTCAGAGACCATGCAATTCAATTACTGCGCCAGTCTTTATATGCGGACCCTGATTATCTCCCTGCACATCTTTCCATAGCTGGTATTTATATGAATCTTGGGAAATCAGACCTTGCACGTCATCATTATAGCATTGCAATTCAGATTCTTGAAACAATGCCTGAGATACAGGTGCTGGAAGAAACCGAAGGAATCCCTGCGGATAAAATGAAAGATATGATCCGGATTCTCTTAAAGGAATGATTGTATGAATTGGGAAGAAAAAGAAAGCAATGTGGATACCAGTGCACTCACTGATTATGAGTCCGGTTTATTAAAGGAGCGGGCGAAATCCCTGGCAGTTCCCTTTATTACCGATTCACTGCAGCAAAACCCAATTGACATTCTGGAGTTTTTTCTAAGTGGAGAGCGATATGCTCTCCCGATGCAGTATGTCAGGGAAGTGACTCTTTTGAGGCATCTCTCTCCTCTTCCCGGAACACCTGATTTTATTCTTGGCATAATCAACGTCAGAGGAAAAATCATTTCAGTAACGGATCTGAGGGTCTTTTTTCATCTCCCTCGTAAAGGTCTTTCAGATTATAATAAAATTATCATCCTATCCGGAAAAGGGATGGAATATGCGGTCCTAGCAGATCAGGTCGCAGGAGTAAAATCCATGGACCTGAACCTTTTGTCCCATCCGCCTGATATCCTTCGAGGCACGGAAAAGGATTTTCTTTCCGGGGTATTTCCTGGCCCGGTTATTCTCATCAATGCTGAATTGTTACTCACGGATAAACGATTAATAGTTCAAAGTTCAGCTATCCGGATATGAATCCTTCAAAAAAAAGAAAATTTTTTGGGGATGAATTTTATTTGAAAGATACATATAGAATAAATATGGACCCTTGGAAAAAAATCTAAAGATATGAGGTGAAATCATGAGTGTGAGTTCAATATTAAATAATATTACAATCGGGAAAAAATTACTTGGAGGATTTATAATTGTTATCTTTCTTATGTCGCTGGTTATTGTGGCATGTCTACTTAGTATAAATTCTCTCTCTAATGATGTAAATAACATTTATTACAACGAGGCTTTGCCTATATTTGAGACTGGGAATGTGGAAGCAAAGCTCAATTCTATCCGTTCGCTGGTTTTCCGTTCTATTGCCATTCCAGAAGAACGGGATACCGATTATGAGCGCATGCTTTCAGAAATTGCTGATATTGATCTGATCCTGAGTGAATTAACGAGAGGATATGAGGGTGAAAATCAAAAGGATATTTTTTCAACATTTGAAACGCAGTGGGCCCAGTATAAAGCTGCCTCATTAAAGGTATACGAACTTGAAAAACTGGGAAAAGAAAAAGAAGCCCGGGTATCGGTGATGGACGGAGGAGAACATGCTACAATCAGACGTGCCACTGAGTCCACATTTGCTGACCTTCATACACTCCTCCTTACTGAGGCTAAGGAAACACTTCAGGTATCTGAAGAAGAAATGGCCCATTTATATCTTATTATTGTAATATTTGGCTCTTTAATAATACTCATATCTTTAATAATTGCATACCTTCTCACCCATTCTATTACCCGGCCTCTTGAAGAAGTTATGGACGTTGCTAACCGGATTGGTCAGGGTGATAGTAATGCGAGATGTTCTTTTTCCCGGAGTGATGAAATCGGTGTAATGGGATTAGCAGTTGATAAAATGGGAAATACTATCTCGGAACTGGTGAATGATGCAATCAGTTTGTCAGATGCCTCAGTCCGTGGAGAAATGTCTTACCGCGTTGATCCAGATAAACATGAGGGCGATTTCCGGAAAATTATCGTCGGGATGAATGATTCACTTGCAGCATATGCAAATCCTTTACGTATAACTGCAGGTTATATCAATGAAATCACACATGGCACCATCCCATCCCCAATAGAAACTCCTTTTACTGGTTCTTTTGAAGAAATACGTGAAAATCTGAATGAACTGGTTGTCATATTAAACCAGAGAAATAAGGACATAGAACTTTTAATCTCCAATGGTATTGCAGGGAAACTGGATTTTCGAATAGAAACTTCAAAATATTCTGGGTACAGCAGGGATATGTTCAATGGGATCAATGAGATGCTGGATTCAATAATTGGTCCTCTTAATATGGCTGCAGAATATGTAGAACGTATCTCCAACGGTGATATTCCCGATTTAATAACAGAAGAATACCGGGGCGACTTCTCTCTTATAAAAAATAATCTGAATCATTGTATCGATGCCATCAATCTGATGATATCTGATGCAAATGCCCTTTCAGAAGCGGCGATTGAAGGAAAACTGAATATTCGTGCTGATGCATCCAGGCATCAGGGCGATTTCAGACGAATCATTGAAGGAGTAAATTATACTCTAGATGCGGTGATTGAACCGATTCACGAAGCAATGCGTGTTTCAGAAGAGTATTCAAAAGGGAATTTTACTTCCCGGGTTGATGAAAACCTGAAGATGCAGGGGGAGTATCTCTCCTTTAAGGAGGCCCTGAACAGGACCGGCATTGAACTCTCCAGAATGATGACCATCATCAATGATGAATTATACCAGGGAGTAAATGTACTTTCATCTGCTTCTTCGGAAATACTTTCAGTTACGGCCCAGTTATCATCAAGCACTGCTGAAACTGCATCTGCAGTAAACGAGACATCTGCAACGGTTGAGGAAGTCAGAAAAACCACGGAAGTTACAAATCAGAAGGCAAAAGCGGTATCTGAAAAAGCCCAGGCAGTAAACCAGGTGGTAAAAACCGGTCAGTCTTCAGTTGAGGAGATCAGTACCGGGATGACGCATATTAATCAGCAGATGGAATCAATCGCATCCAATGTTATCAGGTTGTCTGAACAAAGTCAGGCAATTGGTGAGATTATTGTGAGTGTTACTGATATTGCTGAACAATCCAATCTTTTAGCGGTGAATGCCTCTATTGAGGCAGCAAAAGCCGGAGAATTTGGAAAAGGGTTCGGTGTTGTGGCACAGGAGATTAAAACTCTTGCAGAGCAATCAAAGCAGGCAACCACTAATATCCGGAATATACTGACTGACATACAGCGTGGTATCAGTTCTACGGTGATATCCACAGAGCAGGGAACCAAAACGGTAGCAACCGGGATGAAACTGACAACTGAAGCGCAGGAGGCAATATCGGTTCTTTCACAGAGTATCATTGATGCTGCACGGGCATCGGTTCAGATAACTGCTTCGAGTCAGGAACAGGTTGTTGGAATGGATCAGATCTCCATTGCCATGGAGAATATCCGGACTGCAGCACAAAATAACCTGGAAGTAACAAGGCATGTAGAGAAGACAGCTCGCGATCTGCATGACCTTGGAAATAGTCTGAAAGAAATTACCGAACGATTCAGGGTCTGAAAACTATCATGGCTTTGCAGGACGATGAGTTTCTTGCACGACTGTTGCAGACATTCAGTGAGGAAGCAACAGACCATATTCAGACGATTGTCTCCGGAATACTGGTACTTGAACAAAATCCGGAAAAAAACCAGTCAGAAGAGATAGAACCAGTATACCGGGCCTGTCATAGTCTGAAAGGGGCGGCAAGAGCTGTTGGCCTGAGGGAAATAGAAACCTTGTGTCAGAATCTGGAAACACTTTTTTCGGTTGTCAGAAAAAAAGAATTAATCCTTCAAAACGAGGATTTTGATCTCATCCACCAGGTAATCGGAGTACTTGAACAGATGCTGGGAGGTAATCGCTCTGTTTCTTCCGTTACACTGATAAAGCAAATTAAGGAAAAAGTTGCTGCCTCCGGAGGTCCTGTTGTTCAATTTAGATCGGTTCCTGTATCTCAGGAACCTGAAGTACTCGAAAAACCTCCTTCCCTCCCATCGGAAAAGGATATTGCAAAACCCATAGAGGAATCTGATTCCGTGTCTTTTCAGGGCATTACAAAGGTACCTGCATCTTCCATCCGGATATCAGAAGAAAGGCTGAAAAATCTTTATTCGACCGCTGATGATCTTCTCTCATACCGGTTATCCTCAGGATCACGCCTCTCTGACCTCAAGATGCTCTCGCAGAGACTTCAGGCATGGAGGTGGAGCCTGAATCGCATCGAAGGTGACATTGCACTTATCAGAAGAATGGATCTTCAGAATCCGGAATCGGTAAACCGGGTTTTGGCATTTATCGATAATACGAGGGATATGATATCCGGGTGTGAAACTGAGCTTTCAGCTGGCATCCGAACCATGAACCAGGATCAGAATGAGATGGATACTGTCATTACAGGTCTTATTGAGAGTATCAGGGAAGTAGTTCTTATACCTGTTTCATCACTCACTGATACCTATCCCCGGATGATCCGGGATATTGCGAAAGAACAGAATAAAGAGATCAATTTTTCAGTTTCTGGTGATGAAGTGGAAATTGATAGAAGAGTTCTGGATATTATCAGGGATCCGCTTCTTCACCTTATCAGAAATGCAATTGATCATGGTATTGAGTCTCCTGAAAAAAGAACAGCGCAGGGGAAAAATCTCAAAGGGAAATTATCTGTTCAGATTGAACATCATCGTGCCAACCAGATACGTATCAGGATCTCTGACGATGGTCAGGGAATTGATCCAGAAAAGATTAGTGCGTCCGCAGTTTCGAAAGGGTTTCTCTCTAAAGATGAACTCTCTGAACTTGATGATAAAGAAAAAACCCGTCTGATTTTTAAATCCGGATTATCAACAGCACAGATAGTTACTGAGATGTCCGGAAGAGGGCTGGGTCTCGCAATTGTGCAGGAGAAAATAAATCAGGTAGGTGGATCTGTTCATGTAACCAGCAATGTGCAGCAGGGAACAGTGTTCACTCTGAAAATTCCGGTATCTCTGGCAACGTTCCGGGGGGTCATGGTTTATACTGAAAACCGGCCATTTTTCATCCCTCTCAAACAGATAATTCGTGTTTTAAATCCGGAATCATCAGATCTCTCTACCATAGAAGGACGGATGTTTATTTCCTACGAAGAAGAGATGATTCCGGTTGGATTTCTTGGTTCTATTCTTGGAATTTCAAATGGTACCTCGGATGATAATGAGGGGCACTCTCTGGTTATCGTTAAGTGCTTTAATGGGAAGATTGGAGTTTTTGTTCAAAGGATAGCAGGAGCAGAGGAGATTGTCATCCGTTCTCTGGGACCTCAACTGAAAGAAGTTAGATTTATCAGCGGAGTAGCTATTCTCAATTCTACTATGGTAGTTCCGGTCTTACATATGGAAGATGTTGCAAATGCGATGCAGGGGCAGATGCAATCAGATTATCAGGCAAGAGAAACAACCCTTTCATTACCGGGTAAGAGGAAAATACTGGTTGCTGAAGATTCCATCACTTCCCGGATGCTTATCAAAAATATTCTGGAAGGTTCCGGATATGACGTTGAGACTGCCGTTGATGGTCTGGATGCATTTACCAAGTTAAAGGCGAGTTCATTCGACCTTGTAGTATCGGATGTTGATATGCCAAGGATGAATGGTTTTATCCTGACAGAAAAAATCCGTGGAGAAAAAAATCTCTCTGATCTTCCAATAATTCTTGTAACATCGCTTGATTCCCGGGAAGATCGTGAACACGGAATTCAGGTCGGAGCAAATGCGTATATCATAAAATCGACTTTTGATCAGGGAAATCTTCTTGAAGTAATAAAAAGACTCATAGTAACAGGCAGATAATGATCCGTGTCCTTTTGGTAGATGATTCTGAGGTAACACTCCAGGTACTACAGAGAATTTTTGAAAAAGAACCTGATATCATGGTAATAGGGCGGGCGAAGAATGGAAATGAAGCAATTAATCTGACTTCCCGTCTGACTCCTGACATCATCACGATGGATATCAACATGCCAGGACTTGACGGGTTTGTTACGACCCGGAAGATCATGGAAAATACTCCGGTCCCGATAATTATTGTCAGTGGTATTGATGATTTAGATGAGATTCGGGCATCTTTTCATGCTGTTGAAGCCGGAGCACTGGCGGTGTACCGAAAACCTCCGGCAATTGATGACCCGGCATTTGAGGATGCTGCTGCTGAACTGATTCTGGCGATAAGGACGTATTCAGAAGTAAAAGTAATAAAAAGAAGAAGCAGGCATCTCCCACCCAAAATCCCATCCACTGAACCTGTTTTACCGCCGGAAAAGATCTCAAAAGATATCCGGGTTATTGTTCTTGGTGCCTCAACCGGAGGGCCCCAGGTTGTCCAGGAAATCCTGATGAATCTTCCATCAGATTTCTCTCTCCCGATGGTACTGGTCCAGCATATGTCACCGGGGTTTATTGAAGGGCTTGGATTATGGCTTTTTGAATCAACCGGTTTTAAAACCTGCATTCCTTCTGAAGGTGATCATCTGATGCCAGGAGTCCTCTATATTGCCCCTGACGGAAAACATACCGGGATTACGGAGGACCTCCGGATTATTTTTTCTAATGACAACCCGGAACATAATCTCCGTCCCTCGGTCTCATATCTGTTTCGAACAGCTGCCCTTAATATTGGAAATCGCGTTGCAGGTGTTCTTCTTACCGGCATGGGGCGGGATGGAGCGGATGAGTTGCTACTCATCAGACAAAAAGGTGGTCTGACGATTATCCAGGACCGGGAATCCTCATTTGTGTATGGCATGCCTGGTGCTGCAGAATCATTATCCGCAGCCATGTATTCTCTCTCTCCTAAAAGGATTTCTTCAATTCTAACATCTCTGTCCGAGGGCTCATGACACCTGAAAAATCTCCTTGTATTCTGGTAATTGAAGATAGCAAGACACAGGCTGAGATCCTTTGTCATTATCTGAAGAGTGCAGGATATAAGGTCAAATGGTCAGAAAATGCTGAGATAGCACTCGAGGAGATGAAAAAGTCTGTTCCTGATCTACTCCTTTCAGATATTCTGATGCCTGGTATGGATGGATATAGGTTATGTAAAACGGTAAGAGACAGTCCGGAATTTTGTCACATCCCAATTATTCTTGTATCCCAGTTATCAGACCCGGTTGATATTATCAAGGGTCTTTGTTGCGGAGCTAATGATTTTATCATAAAACCGGTAAAACGGGAATCCATTCTCCGGGAAGTTGCGCAGGTTCTGGATGATTGTAAGAAAAATCCATTTGGGAAATTATCAAATGCCGAAGATACTCTTTATTCATACAATGGTCATGATTATTCAGTTCGTTCATCTAAAGAAGATTTACTTCGAATTTTATTTTCCATCTATCAGACCGCTATTTTGAAAAATTACGAACTTGAGAAAACGACTGAAGAACTGAATGAATTTACTACCCATCTGGAAGAGACCGTCAATGAAAGAACCCAGGCATTACAAGTAACCAATGAGATAGTTGAACACCTGCTGGTGCAACGAACTGAACTGATAACCCGTATTGGACATGATCTGAAGACCCCTCTGACCCCCTTGTATGCATTTATTCCATTCCTGGAAAAGAAAGAGGATGATCCTGAAAAGAAAGAAATTCTATCCCTGCTGGTAAAAGAGATTACGATATTAAAGTTGCTGGTTGAGAGAATTATAAAATTATCTCACATCACTATAGATTCATTTACCAAAGAGATATCCAGCGTTGATATCTATCCGATAATCCAGGAACTCCTTAACAGTTATTCATATCAGATAAAGGAGAAGAACCTGAGAGTCAGAAATTCGATAAAAAATGGAACAATAATTCATATCTCTCCATTCCATGCCACGACGATATTGGAAAATCTCATCTCAAATGCGATTACCTATAATAAAAATGAAGGATTTATTGATATTTGTTATGGAAAGGAAGGTAAATACCATATCCTGTTAATTCAGGACACCGGAATCGGGTTGACAGAAAAGCAGGTAGATCATGTATTTGATGACTTTTATAAAGCCGATGAATCCCGTCATGACCACTCCTCGCACGGTCTCGGTCTTGCCATTGTCCGGCGGATAATAATATTGTATGGGGGATTTGTAAAGGTTGTAAGTGAAGGGCTCGGTCATGGATCAACATTTGAAGTATGGATTCCATATCAGGACTTTCAGGTTTCATCTGATGTAAATAAGAAAAAAGGAGGCAATAATGGAGATATGTAGTCCCAAAGATGCCGTATCGATTCTTATTGCAGAGGATAGTAAAACCCAGGCTGCTATACTTAGGCACCTACTTGAATCGGCAGGATATTTAGTCACCGTTGCATCTAATGGCAGGGAGGCTTTTGAACTTATCCAGAAAAATCCTCCAACAATAGTTCTTACCGATGTTATGATGCCGGAGATGAATGGATATGAACTGTGTCGGACAATTAAAGACGATCCAACCACCCGTGATATTCCGGTCATTTTAGTGACCCAGTTATTTGATCCAACCGATGTAATTGAAGGCCTGGCCTGTGGTGCAGATAATTTCATAATTAAGCCGTATGAACCTGATTATCTCCTTGACAGGGTCGCTGTAATACTTTCAAATAATACCCTGGATTCTGATGTTTGTGTAGGTGTGGGTGATGAAACCGGCATTCCGGTATTTTTTAACGGGAAAAATCACATTATTACATCTAACAGCAGAAAAATTCTCAATGTCCTACTTTCTACCTATGAAATTGCAATTTATAAAAATAACGAACTTCTTGAGGCAAAAGAAAAAGTCGCGGTTATTAATTATCAATTGAGTGAAGCGAATGTTGAACTTTTAAAGAGTAATTCAAATCTGAAAAATGAGATTCTTGAAAGAAATCGAATTGAACAGGCTCTTTTTCAGTCTAATAAAAAATTATCGTTATTATCATCAATAACCCGGCATGATATGAAAAATACCATGATGGCTCTGCTTTCTTATAATGAACTGGCCAGAATGGATAATCCTGCGAAAGAATTCCAGGATTATCTGACAAAAGAATCTGAAATTTTATCCCGGTTATCTGCCCAGATTGAGTTTACCAGGCTCTATGAAGAATTGGGTGTTAAGGGTGCTATCTGGATAGATCTTTTTGATCTTCTAAATAAGGTTATTCTTTCTTTCTCATCGGTAACCATCTCACTTGAATCAGATATTCGCCTGTACGAAATTTTTGTAGATCCGCTTGTTGAAAAAGTATTTTACAATTTATTAGATAATGCAATTCGTCATGGGGAGAAAGTAACAACAATTTTGATTTCAGCAAAAGAGATGAATGAAAACCTGGAAATTAGTATATCTGATGATGGTATCGGAGTCCCGGATGAGGATAAAGAGATGATCTTCAGCCGCGGTTATGGAAAAAATACCGGTCTTGGGTTATTCCTTGTCCGTGAGATTTTATCAATTACCAATATTTTAATCACCGAATGTGGTATTCCGGGAAAAGGAGCACTTTTTGTTTTAAAAGTCCCCTCAGTTCATTATAGAAAATCTCATGCTCTATGAAGATAATCTAATTACCCCTTTGTGGATATCTTTCCTCTTTCATTAGAATTTATGGATATTTATGGCATCAGGAAGTAATGCAGAAACTGTTGAGATAACTGACCGGGATGCTGACTGGCACCGGTTTTTTAAGACGCGATATAAAAAAGAACTTGATGAACTTTCACGCGAATATCCATATAAAAGATCGCTCTACATCAATTACCGGGATATTGAGAGTTTTGGTAAAACCGGAACTGAACTTGCGGATGAACTGCTTGAAAACCCTGGTAAGGTAATAGGAGATATCAGGGATTCAATACGTACACACCGGCTTGTTAAAACCAGGAAAAAAGAAGAACAACCGGATATTAATATTCGTTTTATTAATCTTCCAAGAAAGATAGCTATTCGTGAAATCCGTTCTGATCATATCGGGAAATTTATTAGTGTTGAAGGAATTCTTCGGAAAACTACCGAAGTCAGACCACGTATAACACTTGCCGTATTCCGATGTCCTGCCGGTCACCGGACAGTAAAAGCACAATCATATGGTCCTTTCGTGGAACCTGACGGTTGTCAGACTGATGGATGTACCCAGAAAAAACTTGAGCTCATACCCCGTTTTTCACGGTTTGTGGACTCACAAAAACTGAGAATTCAGGAGTCCCCGGAGGGTCTTCGTGGAGGGGAACAGCCACAGACTATTGACCTTGATGTAACGGATGATATCTGCGGTATTGTCGCTCCGGGAGACCGGATTGTTGTTAATGGTATTCTCCGGTCGATGCAAAGAAATTCCTATGGAACGAAATCCACCATCTTTGACATCTATGTTGAATGTAACTCGATAGAGGTAGCTGAAAAGGAATTTGAAGAGGTTAATATCAGCGAAGAGGATGAAAGAGAGATTATTAGTCTTTCCCAGGATCCTAACATCTACCGGAAAATTGCACACTCAATCGCTCCGACAATTTATGGAGTGGATGATGTCAAGGATGCGATTTCTTTGCAGCTTTTTGGAGGCATAGCTAAAGAGATGCCGGATGGAAGCAGACTTCGTGGTGATATCCATGTTCTTCTGATTGGAGATCCGGGTATTGCGAAATCCCAGATGCTTCGGTATGTTGTCCGGCTATCTCCCCGGGCTATCTATACTTCCGGTCAGTCAACAACTTCTGCAGGTCTGACTGCAACTGCGGTGAAAGACGAGTTTGGAGATGGCAGATGGACCCTTGAAGCAGGTGCTCTGGTTCTCGCAGATATGGGTGTGGCCTGTGTTGATGAAATGGATAAGATGGATAAGCATGACCGGAGTGCTCTTCACGAGGCAATGGAACAGCAGTCTATCTCAATTGCGAAAGCCGGAATTACCGCAACCTTAAAATCACGGTGTGCCCTGCTTGGTGCTGCCAATCCGAAGTATGGCCGATTTGATGATTTTGTACCGATTGGAGATCAGATTAATATGCCTCCGTCACTGCTCTCACGATTTGATCTCATATTTGTCCTGACAGATAAGCCGGAGCATGAACGGGATCTTGCAATTGCAGAACACATTTTAAAAGCCCACAGTGTTGGTGAATTAATTGCCCAGCATGCCCGGGATCCCATTCCTGGAGTTGATGACGAGTATATCTCTGAGCAGTTAAAACCGGTCACGCCGGAGATTGATCCGGTCATGTTCCGCAAATATGTGGCTTATGCGAAAAGAAACTGTTTCCCACGACTTGAGGATGAAGCCAGGGAGGCCCTCATTGCCTATTACATGAAACTGAGGGATCTTGCCGATGCCAACAAACCGGTTCCGGTAACCGCAAGACAACTCGAAGCTATCGTTCGTCTGGCAGAAGCATCAGCCCGTATCAGGCTTTCATCGGTTATTGTGAAGAGTGATGCAGAACGGGTTATTACTATCATTGATACCTGTTTACGGCAGGTTGCTTACGATCCTTCCAGCGGAAGTTTTGATATTGACATGCTTGCAACCGGAGTATCCAAGAGTAAACGAGACCTTATCCGGACCATCAAACAGGTTATCAGGGATGTTGCAGATGAAAATGGCAGAGCTCATAAACCTGATGTAGTTGAACTGGTCAGGCAGCAGGGTTTTGACCGGGACGAGGTTGAAAGGCAGCTTACTGCAATGCTCAGGTCCGGTGAAGCGATGGAACCCAAGCATGATGTGATAAAACTTATATAACTTTTTTCGGTTGAGAGAATCCTGTTAATACTTGTAGACATATCTTAGGGCATGAAGATGTTTGAGGGGTTCCTCTTAGTGCCCCGTTTCACATTAATTTTCATGGTATGTCTCATCTCCCTGGTTCTGATGACCGGCGGGTGCTCGGTACTGGCTGATAAAGCAGCGACTACTCTTTCTATCGCCACCGATCCGGTAGATCCGGGTAATGACCTTGAATTTTTAGTGACTGGTGTTCTGACTGATGCAGAGGGTAACCTGCTCGGTAATAAGAAAGTCACCCTTGAGCAGATGGAGAGCGATGATCAGGAGAGTGAATATTCATTTCTTGCGGTAACTACTACTGATGTTGCAGGTAATTATTCATTCAGGAGGCCTGAAGGTGCTCCTGCTGAATATCTCCGGGTGAAATTCAATGGCAATGACCAGTTTGAAGGAACAGTCAGTGAGATTGTACAGGGACATAAGCCATCCGGTCCAGTCCAGACTCAAGGGCCTGCATCTTCTGTAGTCAAATCTGATACAAAGATTACTGCAAAAGCATCACCCTCCAATCCATCTCCGGGCCAGACAGTTGTTGTCACCGGCCAGCTGATTGGTGAAAATGGAACCCCGCTTTCCGGAAAGGAAATTCTTTGTGAAGCATCTGACCGCCTTGGAAACCGTAGCGATTATGAAATCCTTGCAGCATCAGTAACTGATGAAAATGGGTTTTTTAAATTCGGAGTTGGCGGAGGATCTACAACTACATACATTCAGGTTCATTTCACCGGCGATGGTTCTTATGAAGAATCTTATAGCGACCTGATTGTAGTATTGTAAGAAAAAAGTTCTCCTTTAGGATTATAAAAAACTCTTTTTTTTACAAAAAATCATTTCTCACATCCTTATGGAAGGGGAATGAGATTCGAAGGGTTTCTGCCTCTTCAATTGGCATATCATAAAAAATTAGTTCTTCCAGATCAGTTCCCTGTGCCCTGATACTTCCATCCGGTCCGGCAATACAAGAACCGCCATTGTAAAAATCAACCGGGGTCTGTCCAACGGTGTTGACTGAGGCTACAAACATCTGAAACTCAGCAGCCCTGCTTGTGGTAAAGAGATGAAAATGTTTCAATCTGGATGCCGGCCAGGCAGAAGGAACCAACATGAGGTTTACTCCTGCATCCCGGTACGCATGAAAGAGGGGGGCAAACCGAAGATCATAGCAGATGGCTATTCCAATTGTGCAGGAGTTAAAAGAAAAAATTCCCAGAGAATTTCCCGGTGAAAAATACCTGTCTTCTCCTGCTGGTGAAAAAAGATGTATTTTTTGGTATGATGCAAGAGTTTTTCCATCTGGTCCGATAGCAATACTGGTGTTGAAGGGATGATCGGTATTCTTCTCCCGGAATGATCCCAGGATTCCAATACTATAATCCTGTGCGATATCCTTTAGGGCTGATATTTCTTCGCCATCTTCTGTGGTAACTTCTGAATTATTTTTTGGATCCCATCCGGTCAGGATTTGTTCTGGAAAGACAAGAAAAGTTGCATCACCTTCTACTGCTTCTGCAGCATATTTCTCCATTTTTTTCAGAGTTTTAGTAGGATCATTCCAGCATGGAGTTATCTGGGCCAGAGAGAGTATCATTACCAACTTTTAGTCTTTCTTTGTGATATGATTTTTTGGAGAGATTATTTACCTACCAAAAAACACTTCACAATTGGAGAGGTAGTTACATTGGAAGAGAGAGTAAAAAAAATTGAATTACAGGTTGATGGAATGCATTGTGCAACCTGTGCTCTGACTGTTGAAAAAGGTCTTTCTTCAACTCCTGGAGTAACAGAATCTAAAGTCAACCTCTCAACTGGAAAGGCAACGATTGAATATGATCCTTCCCTGGTCACTCTTTCTGACCTGACAACAGCGGTTGAGAAATCCGGATTTTCTGTAGCACATGAAAAGATTTCTGTCAGGGTAGGAGGTATGGCCTGCGCTTCTTGTGTTCAGTCATTAACAAAATTTCTCCTCCGTCAGGAAGGAATCATCTCGGTTGATGTAAACCTCAGTCTTGAACGTGCCAATATTACCTATAATCCATCATTGGTGAATATTCACCAAATTAGTGAGATAATTACCCGTGCCGGATTCAAATTTCTTGGAACTGATTCTTCTATTAGTAAGAAGCAGGAAGATGAGAAAAGCAGACAACTGAATCATCAATTGTATAAAGTAATTTTCGGATTTGCCTTATCTTTGATACTCATGGCAATGATGTATTTCACATCATTTGACATGCAGATGATTGCTTATCTGCAACTTATCATTACGACTCCTGTTCTCATTATGCTTGCCTATCCGATATTTAAGGCAGCAATCGGAGCACTTCGGACGTTGTCTCTTACCATGGATGTAATGTATGCAATGGGCATCGGAGTTGCATATCTTGCAAGTGTTCTCGGAACATTTTCTATTATACTGGAAAATGATGCATTATTTTATGAAACCACTCTGATGCTTGCGTCTTTTTTAATGCTCGGGCGGTTCCTTGAAGCAAAGGCGAAGGGAAAGACTTCATCGGCTATTAAGGCGCTGATGAGTCTTGAAGCTGATACTGCAACGATTATCCGGGATGATAATGAATTTACCATTCCGGTTCAGGAAGTAAAGGTGGGGGATATAATCCGGGTACGGCCGGGTTCCAGAATCCCGGTAGACGGGATAGTTGTATCTGGTTCCAGCTATGTCGATGAATCTATGGTGACCGGAGAGCCCCTTGCTGTTCACCGGGTTCCTGAACAGGAGGTTATTGGAGGAACTCTTGTTACCACCGGATCATTTGTGTATCGAGCAACCCGTGTCGGTGCCGATACTATGCTTGCCAGAATTATCCGGTTAGTGGAAGAGGCACAGGGGTCGCGACCGCCGGTTCAGCGTCTTGCAGACAAGGCTGTCAGCTGGTTTATTCCTGTTGTGCTTACGATAGCGATTATATCCTCTCTTTATTGGTACGGCATCAGAGGGATGGATCTGCGGTTTTCCCTACAGACATTTATTGCCGTTCTGGTTGTTGCCTGTCCGTGTGCTCTTGGACTTGCAACCCCGACAGCAGTAACTGTTGGTATCGGGCGAGGTGCAGAACATGGAATTCTTATTCGAAACGGTTCAGTCCTTGAGATAGCTAACAAAATATCCCTGGCATTATTTGATAAAACCGGCACTATCACCAATGGAAAACCAGTAGTAACCAATATTGATTCCTTTACTGGAAATCCAGACCTTCTCCTCTCCATGGCTGCATCACTCGAATTTCTGTCAGAACACCCGATTAGTGGAGCAGTGCTTCGGGCCGCTGATGAAAAGGGTATTGAACCGGCTGAAGTTACCGGATTTGAGAATATATCCGGGAGCGGGCTAACCGGGGTTATTGCAGGAAGCAGGGTTCATCTTGGGACCCGGGATTTTGTCAGTTTAACGGGTGTTTCATATACTCCGGAACAGGAATCGATTATTACCCGGCGTGAGAAGGAAGGTAAAACTATCGTTCTGATATCTCGGGATGGGTTTCTTCTTGGTCTTATTTCTATCTCTGATGAAATCAAATCAGATGCAGGTCTTTGTGTCCGGTTACTCAGGGAAATGGGTATTGAGTGTGGAATGGTAACTGGTGACAATCAGGTAACTGCTGAATCTGTTGCTGCAATGGTCGATATTCACAAGGTTTATTCAAGGATTTTGCCCGAAGGAAAAGAGAAAAAGGTTGATGAGGTTCAAAGATCCGGTGAGATAGTTGCTTTTATTGGTGATGGTATCAATGATGCACCAGCTCTTGCCCGGGCAGATACGGGTATTGCCATTGGTTCTGGAACTGATGTAGCCATTGAAAGTGCAGACATTGTGCTAGTCAGAGACTCTCTGGTTCACATCGTTGCAGCAATTCAACTGGCTAAAAAGGTGATGGGACGCATTAAACTGAATTTATTCTGGGCATTTTTTTACAACAGCATCCTGATTCCTCTGGCTGCTGGTGTTTTATATCCGGTTTTGGTATTCAGGCCTGAATATGGAGCCTTTGCGATGGCCTTCTCGTCAGTGACCGTTGTCAGCCTTTCCCTGCTTCTAAAAAGTTATACTCCTCCTGCTCTTTTACATCTCCGGAATAATGAGTCTGTTAAAAAAGAAAAAGACTTGGTTTGTGGTATGATGGTGGATACAACGACTGCACAATACTGGTCAGATATTGGGGAGAAGAGATATTATTTCTGTAATAAGGGATGCAAGGAAGCGTTTGATGCGAATCCGGATTCTTTTATAGAAAAATAAATCGGGTTTTATTCATTTACTACTATTTTTAGTGTCCGTGAGGATGTCATACTATATGTTTCATCACCAGGAAATACGGTTTCAATCTGTACTCCTCCGGTTTCCACAACCGGAAGACTGAACGAGTATTCTCCACTTAAATCTGTATTAACCGTTCCTGCATCTCTCCATTCCATATACCCGCCAAATGCGCATCCACCTATGCATCCAACCGGACTAGATGCCAGCCGATAGTTTACTGCTTTAAATGGGATACCTTTTCCTTCACTGTCGGTGAGCCTGCCTTTAAATGAAACTCTATCCCCTACCCTGGGATAAGTTGGCCATCCACTGAGAGTAAGGGCAGTTTTTTTCGGTTCATTACCTGGAATAGCCGAAATTGCAATTTTATTGCTATATATTCCTGAATATAACGCTTCAAAAGTCCAGTCCCCACCGACATCCGCAACCTGCTTATACCCAAATGTTCCGTTTAGTGCAGGTTTCGCAAGCATAAATGATGAAGCATGTGACCCGGTCGGGGCCGATATAAGAATCACAACATCTGATGGTTGTGTTCCAAATAGTGAAGGATCAATCTTTCCATTCAGGGAGATTTTATCTCCGATAATCACTTCATCATCTAATCCGGAAAGTGTCACCATATCTAGTAATGTTTCATCATAGTCATCCTGATTAGATGCACTGATTATTGGCATACAGAATAATCCGGTTAATATCAGGATAATAAAAGAAAAATTTTTTAACATATCAGTCCCGTTACGATCCCTTATATGTACAATATTATCTTTTGTGTTTATCAGGTTTGAGGAGGATTTTTAATATCTAGTATTTTTAATGATGATCAAAAACGATAAAGAAGTATTTGAGATTGGAAGAAAAACCGGTTCTTTTCTATCTTAATTTTCCATGTTTTTCCTGATAAACAAGAGAACAACCTCCCTTTTTTTCCGATGTAAGAGTCCCCGATTGTCTGATAGATTGAAATAGTGGTGATCGTAATGCATTGGCAAGACCGTTTCTGACATTTCTGTCAGATTGTTCCGAAGCAGGACATGCTTCAAGTGACCCGGACGGACTAATATGGGCAAACCCTCTCCCTGCTGCAAGACATCCGGAGAACCATTCTTGGTCACCGGGAAATTTCAGTGCAATTACCGGAATAGTGGAATTTATCTCTTCAATCATTTCACTCAGATAGGTTTGTTTTTCTGGTGAGAGACACAGGGTTTCATTTTCATACATGGGAACAAATTCTACGAAGATGAAAAGTCTGCAACCTTTAGAGTATAGATCTTTTATAAAATTCAGGGATGTAATTTCATAAACATTTTCACTGGTGGTCGTAAAAGAACAGCCAAAGAGCACACCAGCATCATGAAGGATGCTGCAAAGGGTTTTGGCCTTTTGATAAACTCCCATACCCCTTCTTTCATCCGTTTGTGCTTTTTCTCCTTCAAGACTTATTATCGGGAGAATATTCGGATGACTTATACAGTCCGAAACAAACTCATTGTCATAAATGGTTCCATTCGTGAATATGGGCATGAGAATTTTTGGAAATGCAACTGCCAGGCTCCGGATATTAGAAAACCGGATAAGTGGTTCTCCTCCGGCAAAAACCAGGATAAAGATGCCAAGGTTTTTTGCTTCAGTAGTGAGGTTTAAAAGTTCCTCAAAGGTTAGTTCCTGTTCGATTTCCGGTTTTTTAGCATGCATATAACATCCCATGCAGTTAAGATTGCATTGCCTTGTAATGCTAATCATGAGTGCTGCCGGAACCAGGAGTCCTTTAAGGCCATTCCACTTTCGTTTTAATACAGAAAATTCATAATAAAGGAAAAGGGTGAGATAGAAAGAAAAGTATCGGGGCCTTTTTTTATTCATTATTGCTGCAGCAAGTAATGAATATCGTATTGCACGATTAAGTCGTATCCTGCCTCTTTTTTCAGATGATGAAGAGAACGAAGTGAGATTATTCATAAAAAATTTTCAGTGCTATTTAGTTTGGTTTTCCTGCAGAGACTCAGTATTGGTGGTCGGATTAACCCAGATCTTCTTCCGGTCATATTCAATCCATCTGATCCGGTGATAGGGGATATATGTCTCTTCATCAAGGAGAGTTTCGTCCTTTTTAATAATCATGAACCTGTTTTCAAGCCTGGTTACTTCTGTGCCCTGGATGATTGAACAGTTATCTACAGCTCCACGATTAAGGTATCCAATTTTTACCAAAGAAAAATCACAGTCCGGATCATGCCAAATCCGTAGCAGCATCCGGTGTGTGGTTCGCATACCTGAAATATCTGTTACTGATATTCAAGTTTTTTCCGATATTCCTGGGATCGTTCTAAAAATCCAGATACATCTCCTGATCTGACTGGTCTTCCCTCAAACCACGGGTCCACAAAACCCGGAGTGAGCAGATGTGATAAAAGCTGCATCTCCCGGATACTATATTGTCCTGGAGATGTGGCACTTTCAATATAACAATAGGTATAAAGCGATCCAAACAGGCAGAGAAGCGGGCGTGCATACCGGTATACCGTTCCGGTTACGCTCATAATTACCGGATATGGACAGGTGGATGTGCTTTTTAAAAGGGTTAGAATATCCTGCTGGTTCTGTGGTTGCACTGCGATTTTTATGATGTCTCCAAATCCATGAAGGGTATCCATGAGGTTTTGTAATTCCTGCTCACCGGGCATATCATTCCGGTGACATGAAGCAATGACAGATTTATTATGACTTTTTATTCTCTCTGCATGGTCCTGAAACCTGATTTCCAGGTCAACCATGTCAATATCAGAAAGATAGGGCGAAATTCTCTCCCATAATCTGCCTGTACCCCCTGCATATGCTCCACCTTCATCACTACTTCTCATTGTCAGGATAATCGGACCATCAAAAGAATTCCTGAGTTGGTGTAAGGCATCATTGATAGGTTCTGTTATCATGTCAAGCCTTACTTCAAGAGCATCGGCTTCTTTAATCAGGGGTGATCTAAATTCAAGGGGACTTGATAGTGAAGCAATGATCCGGATAATCCGGTTTGAATCTGATTTCAATGCTTCATGTAACATATTATGCTCTCCCTATAACGGAGAGACCAGAAATCCTGACCGTCGGGACGATTAATGAACCAAGAGTCTTTGTCTCTTTACTACATCCATCAATCTTATGCAGGATTTCAAAAATGTTACCTGATATCATACCGGTTCGTATTGGCTCACTCATTTCCCCATCATGAACTTTGAATGGAGAAGAGAGTTCAACAGAAAAATCTCCGGACATTGGGTTTGCTGTGTGGGCACCAATCAGGTCATGAACATAGATGCCTGGTTCTTCATATACATTCATTTCCTTGCCGGTTATCAGGAGATTGTGGTTTCCTATTGCGGGTGCTCCGGATTGTCCGGTTCTTACTGCACTGGCTGTAGGTTCCTGATCATACCGGTATGCAGTTCGAAGATCATAGGCAAAGGATTTGAGGATACCATTTTCAATAAAGGGGATCTTTCTGACTGGCATTCCCTCACCATCCCATGCACTGTTTGCAAGCCCTCTGCTGTCAAAGGGATCATCAATAAGCGAAATGTTATCTCCGGCAACCTGCTGTCCCATTTTATCCGCAAAGAATGACCGTCCGGTATGCACATTTCTTCCTGATAAAGCAGGAATTATTGCGGCGTCAAGGAGTTGGGAGATTGTCTGCGGGGAGAGTATTACATCATAGGTCCCTGTTTTGATCTCTTCCCCGTTCTGTCCTTTTGCTGCAAAAAATGAAGCTTCTTCTCCGGTCTTCTCGGGATTTATGTTGTCAAGGTTCCATGAAGAATCCGATTCATAACCTGTTGACTGGCCGGCGATCATCTCAAGCCCGACCTGAGCCTGTGTTCCTTTTTCCGAGTAAAAAAGACCATGACTGTTCGCAAGCGTATGTTCTGACCAGGCAAGTGAAGCAGATCCTGATGTGATATCTGCGTTATAGGTTTCTGCACCACTTTTCAGCCTGGATATCAGGTTCATTACAAGAGCTGGGTCTGGAGTTATTCGGTTATCAAAAGCAAGAGGTTTCTTATCAAGTTGTTGTGGGTCTGGAAGTCCTTTCCAGTTTACCGGATCTGCAAATTTCGCACTTGCAACCGCTGCATCAAGGCATTTTTTCCATGACTGCGGGTTATCAGTGCATGAAACACCAATCTTTCCGTCTTTAATAACCCTGATGATAAGTCCAGATCCCCTTGTCCGGCTTCCTATGGCGATATTGTCCTGTTTTAGATCTGCACTGATAGATTCTGAATGGGCCAGTAATACTTCTGCTTCATCAGTAATTTTTTGTGCAGCACGAAAGATTTCATCAATCAATTTCACATCCTCCTACTACTGCGTTATGTAAAAGAAGATGTGGTGAACCGTCAGTTACCGGAACTGTCTGTCCGCCTTTGCCACAATATCCCGGATGAAGTGCCATGTCATTACCAATAAGGGAGATAGTATGCAGAGTCTGTAATATTTCTCCGGATAAGGAAACATCCCTGACCATCGTAGAGAGTTCACCGTTTTCAATTATGTATCCATATTCGGCATTGAACTGGAACATTCCACGGCCTGGATCAACCTGCCCACCCCGGGAGCCTTTAAGCAGAATACCGGTTTTACATTCTTCTATTATCTCATCATAACTGGCATCACCATTTTCAATGAAGGTGTTGCTCATCCGGACAATTGGTTCAACACCCGGCATACCGCGACAATGACCGGTATCCCCGTGTCCGATTGAAGCAAGTGTTTCTTTTGAATGAAGGTATGACATCAGGACTCCGTTTTTAATGATCTCGGTTCTTTTTGTTTCAGATCCTTCATCATCAACCGGACAAAATCCGAATTCCGGAAGAGAGGGGTTATCCACAATGGTTAATAAAGGAGATCCAATTAACTCATTTATTTTCCCTTTTAAAATAGAACTTCCTTCTTTGATGAGATCTCCTTCAGAGGCATGACCAACTGCTTCGTGTGCAAATACTCCAGCAAGTTCAGGATCCAGGACTGCCTTCATAATACCACCTTTTGATGGTTTTGCATCAAGAAGTCTCACGGCCCGGTGAGCAGCTTCGCTGGCCAGCTCCTGTCTGTGTCTGATATTCAGACCGGAGATTGTATGGTCCCGTTCATAACCCATCTGGACAATGCCTGCTCTTGATGCAACAGCCATAACCGAAAATCCACATCTGCAAAGATGATAGTCATACTGATGTCCGAGACTGTCGGAGAAAGAGACTTCCTCGTCTTTTTCGATGTAATTTATACGCCTGCTAACGATATCCTGTCCCTCTGTGTGTTTATACAGGTCAAGAAGGACTGATACTTTTTCATCAAGGCTGACATCAGCAGGATTTTCTTTCATGGATGGAACCTTGTGAATGGATGAAGGGCTGTCCTGAAGGGAAATATTAACCGTCGTAATGCTGGATGCGTCTAATGCTTCTTTGATGAGTTTTTCAGGAAGTTTCTCGTAATCTGCTTCTTCACCGGAAACAGAGAAAACTCCCCAGCCCTTGTCTCCAAGAACTCGAATGACTGCTTTATCAAAAAATGAAGAGCCTGCCTGTTCCACTTTGCCATTGTCGACATCAATCTGGGTAACCTCTCCGGTAACCCTGCGGATGTCATAATACCGGTAAGGGACTGTCATCAGACAACCGTCCGTGCTGCAGGTAATTCAGTATTGAGGATTTTTTGTGTTGTTGACCAAGCAATGGATTTTAATTTGTCTAAGAAGACTTCACGGTTATCCGGAACCAGGGCAATTTTTAATACTTCATCAATTTTCTCTACCGGGATAATTTCAATGGATGAGAGAAATTCATCTTCAATTAATACATCACCAAGATTTGCTTTTGGTATGAGTACAGTCCGGATTCCTGCACGGGCTGCTGCCTCTATCTTGTATGTAACTCCACCGACAGGAAGAACATCTCCTCTGACTGAAAGAGAGCCGGTCATAGCGATATCCTGCCTAACAGGGATTGATTCAAGTGCACTGATTGCAGCAGTTGCAACAGTTACTGAAGCTGAGTCTCCTTCAACCCCCTGGTATGTTCCAATGAACTGGATATGAATATCGATATTGCGAATATCTTTTCCGGTGAAACGTTTCAGGATTGCACCCACATTTTTAATGGATTCCTGTGCAATTTCTTTCAAAAGACCGGTGGCGATAATTTCTCCGCCGTCGCCCTGAGCCGGAGTGATTGCCGCCATGATTGGAAGGACTGATCCGGCATCACTTCCCATAACTGCAAGACCATTTACCCGCCCGATTTCGGTTCCATCTATTACTGCAAGTTCGTATTCCCTGGTCCGTTTGATCATCTGTGCAGATATCTGGTCTTCAATAGATCGTGCAGTCTTTTTTGCATCGATGACATGACGACGGGTAGTGAGTTCAGCGCTTTCCTGTCGTGCCAGATCTCCGGCAACCCTGATAAGACCGCCTATGTCACGGAGTTTTAACGTGAGGTATCCCTTCCGGTTGGATCTGCGTTTTGCCTCGTGTATGACCTCATCTATTGCACTCTTGTCAAAGTGTGGAATCATACCGTCGTTTTTTATCTCCTGAGCAATGAACCGGATAAATTTCTCACGGTTTTCAGCGGTATCCGGCATGGTATCTTCCATGTAGATTTCATATCCGTTCCCCCTGATACGTGACCGGAGAGCCGGGTGCATACCCTCAACAGCATCAAGGTTTCCTGCTGCTACCATAACAAAATCACAGGGGACCGGTTCAGTCCGTACCATGGCACCGGAAGATCGTTCACTTTGACCGGTTATTGAGAACTCTCCTTCCTGCATAGCAGTCAGCAAACTTTGCTGGGATGGAAGACCCAGGGTATTTATCTCATCAATGAAGAGGACGCCCTTGTGAGCCCGGTGAATGGCACCTGCTTCAACCCGGTCATGTGACGGTGTTTCAAGTCCTCCTGACTGGAATGGATCATGCCGCACATCACCAAGGAGTGCTCCGGCATGTGTACCGGTTGCATCGACAAAAGGTGCAGTTGCGGTTTTATCATTTGTGACGAGTAATTTAGGAACCATCTGTTCTTCGCGGGGAGTTGCATATCTGAGTGCCATGAAGATGAAAGCGGCTGCAATAATCCCCATAAGCCATTGATAGGTGATGAATGCGTAACCGATGATACCGATCATCAGGATCATAATGAGGGTGTTTCTGAATTGGATCTTCTTTTTCGCCTCATTTTTATGAGCCGTCACGATCTCCTTTCCTCGTCCTGATTTTACGGTTCGGATAATTGGCTCATTCTGATCGTCGGAATTTGGATATGCAAGGATATCCTGCATCTCTTCTTTTGGAAGAAGTTCAGCCATTGCTTTTGCAAGCATGGATTTGCCGGTACCGGGAGTTCCGATCATCATCACATGTCTGCGCTGAATCGCTGCTTTTCGAATGACCTCAACTGCATGGTCCTGACCAATAACCTGGTCTATGAGTTTTTCAGGGACCGCAACCGATCGTGATGATCCATCATCGGGCAGGTTTTTATCTTCCTGCTGCTCGGTTTCTTCTCCAGTCTGAACATTCTCTGCAGGCGCATCAGGTTTATCATTTTCATTAAGAGCTGCTGAAATATCCTGATCAGACTTAATTGTGCCTGTATCAGGAGTATCTTGTATTTTTTGTTCCTCCGTTTGGTCGTTCACCTTATTCATTATAATATCGACACCTGCAATATCGTTCGTGGTAATAATTTCATGGACAATTGTTTAAGTACTTTCAGCAAATCCATATGGAATCATGAAAGTTGTCAGTACAGAAAGGTCACAGGTCCTAGCAGGACGGCTTGCGACTGCGCTCAATATTCCGGTAATAGACGCCAGATGGCAGAGATTTCCGGATGGTGAAATATATCTCAGGGCAATGCAGTCCGCAGAAAAAATCATAATTTGTGGTAGTATTCTTACCAGTGATGATCTGGTGGAGGTTCTGCTCTTAAAAGATGCATTTTCTTCTTCTGATATCACTCTTGTAATTCCTTATATGGGGTATGCCAGACAGGATAAACAGTTCAATTCCGGAGAACCTCTTTCTGCCCGGGTTATTGCCGGAATACTGGGTAAAGATGTCTCCAGGGTATATACTATAAATATTCATGAAAAATCTGTTCTGAATTACTTCCATACTGAAGCTACTGACATCTCTCTTACTTCTCCTGTCGCCAAATTTATCTCTTCTTTAGTTCTCGATAATCCACTCATAATCAGTCCTGATGAAGGGGCGCTGAATTTATCTCAGGATGTTGCATCACTAGGAAATTGGGAATCTGATTATCTTCAAAAGACAAGATTGTCCGGCGACCTGGTGAAAATAGAGCCGAAAAATATCCCTGTAATGGGACGGGACATCATCATTTTAGATGATATTATCTCAACCGGAGGGACTCAGGCAACGGCAGCAGCAATGCTCTATGAACAAGGAGCCCGGTCGATACACACCGTCGGAATTCATGGAGTTCTTGCATCCGGGGCATATACCCGTCTTACAAGCGCCGGGATATATTCAGTTTCATGTAGTGATACTATTGAGCGTGCCTGTAGTACGTATTCTGCTGCAGAGGCACTAGCAGGGTACCTGTAACGAAAATGGAGACCTGCCGTGGATAGTGAAGAAAAACCTCTGGTCAGTATACTTGACACATCAGCTTTTTTTCTCCATCTCTCTTTTCAGGATAAAATTCTGACTGTTTCTAAAGTCATAGACGAGATAAAAGATCTCAGGGGTAAGGCACGACTTGAGGTACTGATAGAGCAGGGGCTTATTATCCGTGACCCTCATGATGATTCTATTTCTGAAGTTCTTGCTGCTGCAGAAAAATCCGGAGACAGGACTGTATTATCACCCACTGATATTGATATCCTTGCTTTGGCACTAGAATTAAAAGGGGAAGTATATACTGATGATTTTGCTCTTCAAAATACCGCACGGAAACTGGGAGTTAATATTCATCCGATAATTCAGAGAAAATCCATCGAAAAAAAATGGAAATTACGATGTTCAGGATGCGGGAAGTATTATTCCAGTATGCCGGATGATTCAGTTTGTGGTATCTGTGGCTCACCAGTCAAAAGAAAAATTAAATAGATTGACGAAAAGCTTTTCTGATGTCTACTCTCGATGAATTGATCCAAAAAGCCCGTCTTCTCCGAAGTGAAGGACATAGTCCTGGGCAGATAGCGGATGAACTCTCACTTTCCATGGAGACTGTCACCTGGCTTCTCACCCAGGAAAAAGGAGCGGCAACTCCAAAAGATGTACATATAGACTGGACTGCTGTAAGTGGAGAGTCGCAGTTACTTGAAGAAAGTGCCATGATGCTCCAGTCACGGCTTCACATTAAACAACCGGATGGCCCTGTTCCTCAGGTATATGTGGGAATTGCAATCTCCGGAATTCCTCTTGCAACTCTGATGGCTGTTTCTGAAGGAGTCAGGCTTGGTATTTATCATCCGGCCAAGCAGGCAATTGGTGATGAACCGGTTGGGTCCATGAGTGGTAATTTTGGTATTCGTCCAGGCGAGCAGGTGGTGATTGTGGATGATGTAATCACCTCCGGAAAAACCCTGCAGGAAGTTATCAATTATATAAAAAGACATGGTGCGGTCCCTGTTGCTTGTTGTGTTCTCTTTGATAAGCGCGGCATTCGTGACATAGACGGTGTTCCGGTATACAGTCTGTTTAAGGTCTCCAGAATTGACTGAGTGATTGGTTTAATCACCTTCAACTCACAATTATTATATAGAACTTTAAATCCACCTGTATTGAAACGGAGGATATTCCATGCTTGCTCAACAACCTATAATCATTCTGAAACAGAATGTCGAGCGAACTCAGGGCTATGAAGCTCAGCGCTCCAATATTGCAGCAGCAAAGGCACTTGCTGAGGCTGTCCGGTCTACATTAGGTCCACGCGGAATGGATAAGATGCTTATTGACGGGACCGGAGATGTCACCATTACAAATGATGGCATTACAATTCTTGATGAAATCTCTGTCCAGCACCCGGGAGCAAAAATGGTCATTGAAGTTTCCCGGACTCAGGATGAAGAGGTCGGAGACGGAACCACTACTGCGGTAATTCTCGTTGGTGCATTAATGGAGCAGGCAGAATCACTGCTCAATAAAAAGATTCACCCCACAGTTATCTGTCGTGGATACCGTATGGGAATGCAGAAGGCTCTTGAAATTTTAAATGCCATGGCATCAAAAACCGATCCATATAACAAGGATGTCATGAAAAAAATTGTCCAGACTGCAATTACCGGAAAATCCATCGAGGATGTCAAGGACAAGATAAGCGAGATTTCTGTTGAAGCCGTAATGAAAGTAGCTGAAAAGAACGGCACAAAAATTCTGGTTAATGAGGATGACGTTAAGATCAAGAAACACACCGGTGCATCAATGGATGATGCCGAACTTATTCTTGGGTGTGTCATTGATAAGAAACGGGTAAACCAGGAGATGCCAAAGCGTATTACTAATGCGAAGGTGGCCCTTGTTCAGAAAGAGCTTGAAATAAAAAAGACAGAAGTCAAGTCAAAAATAAAAATCTCAAGCACTGACCAGGTTGAAGCATTTGCAGAACAGGAACGCGAAACCCTGAAGGAAATGGCAGATGCAGTTGCAAAATCCGGCGCAAATGTTCTTCTCTGTCAGAAGGGAATTGCAGATGCAGCACAGTTTTACCTTGCAAAAGCAGGAATTCTGGCTATCGAAGACGTTCCGGAAAACGATCTGAAATTCGCTGCCCGGTCATTAAATGCAACTATTGTAACAAAAGCAGAAGATCTCCGGAAAGAACACCTGGGTGCTGCTGCGAAAGCAGAAGAATTAGACGACGCAGAAATGGTTGTTATCTCCGGTGTAAAAAACCCGAAAACGGTTACTATCCTTCTGAGAGGTTCAACCTATTATCTTGTCGATGAACTTGAGCGGGCTGTCGTAGATGCAACTCGTGTAGTCATGGATGGAATGGAAGATGGTAAATTCGTTCCAGGAGGAGCTGCAGTTGAGAGTGAATTAATTGTCAAACTTCGTGACTATGCAGTGCAGGTCGGAGGTCGGGAACAGATGGCAATTGAAGCATACGCAGATGCTTTTGCAGCGGTTCCAATCACTCTTGCAGAGAACTCCGGATATAATCCAATTGACAAACTGGTAGAACTTAAAAAGGCTCATGCAGAGGGTAAGAAGTTCTTTGGTCTGAATGTTTATACCGGGAAACTAGTAGACATGCAGAAGGAAGGAGTTATTGAACCTCTCCGTTGCAAGAGACAGGCAATCCAGAGTTCAGAAGAAGCTGTTGAAATGCTCCTTCGTGTTGATGATATGATGGTATCCCAGTCTGCACATGGTGGTGCACCGGGACCAATGGAATAATTTTTTTTAGTTCTCTAAATCGTCATTGGATTTTGGCAATCTGTTTAGTTGTCGTTTCTGTTTTTGTTCAAGGACGTCGAACCCTTTTATTAAAAAGTTAATTTTTGCTGCTTCACGTTCAAGTCTTTGATCTTCATCTTCCAGTTTTTTTAGAACCTTTTCCAGTAGTTCTATAACATCCGGAGAAGTTTTTTGTCGAGATCCTTTTAAGATATCAAAAACATCTTCAAGGTACATTCCCGATGCTTTTGATATTAAAACCGGTGAAAATCCTCTCAGTCGTGCCAGCAGGTCCGGGGGAAATGGGACCGACCAGGAGATTTTTCCCAGTTCTTTTCTTCCGTCCCTTTTTCTAAATATGTCCATAATAATCAATGTTATTTGTATTGTTCATTGAAATGGGATTATAGTAATGTTTTCCTTTTTTGAATGAAAAATGTTCTCACGAAAATAAAATTATTAATCTATCAATCAAACAATTCACAACTCATCTATTTCGGTAATCGATAAAAAAGTTAATCGATTGGGTAATAATTTTCAAATATCACCAGGAGGCGATTATGGATTTTCGATACCATTATCAAAAGATAATGATAACATGGTAAAGCACTTATGCCGAGGTAGTCTAGTCCGGGAAGGCGGTGGTCTCGAAAACCACTGGTGGTAACACCTCGGGAGTTCAAATCTCCCCTTCGGCGTTTCTCTTTTAGATAACAATTTTTATATATTAAAATCAATATGCTATATCAGGATGGGTCTGGCTCATGAAGATGGGTAATTGGTTCGGTCTTTTCTGGATATCGGGTATTTTTCTAATACTTTTATCCGGGTTTGTGATGGGAGATATTCCTCCGATCAGTGTACAGAATGCGCATACATCAATCAGTGCAGATTTTTTTGCGGATAAACTGTCTGGTTCTGCTCCTTGTGTCATTACTTTTTCCGATTCATCGACCGGAATAATTGACCATTATGAATGGTCTTTTGGAGATGGAGAAAGTTCATCGGATAAAAATCCGGTTCATATTTACACAAATCCGGGTGTTTATACTATCTCTCTATTGATATCCGGAACCGGAGGAACTGATAAAAAAACCCGTATCGGCTATATCAAAATATCCGAGCCGGTAGATAGTCCTGATAAGCAGGAACAGGAAGTTATAACCAGACCTGATACTGTAGTAGATCCCGATATAAAGACTCCTGATAATATTGAGAATGATTTACCGACTGTTCAAAACCAGGACAATTTGCAGACTGAAGGTCTTACCAATATTACATCAGTAAAAGCAGAGTTTTCTGTCTCAAATCCTGTTGGTCTTGCACCGTTGGAAGTAATGTGCAATGATTCTTCAATCGGAAATCCAGATACCTGGAGATGGGATTTTGGAGATGGCTCTACTTCTGCTGCTCAATCACCAATTCATATCTACCAGAATCCGGGAATATATACCCTATCACTTACTATTGGCAGTACTGACGGAACAGATACCATTCAAAAACCAGATCTGATAACTGTTATAGAGCCGGTATCTGCATCATTTTCAGCAGAAGTTACTGAAGGAAAAGCTCCACTCAAAGTTCAGTTTTATGAACAAAACAAAGGGGTTATTCTCAAACGATTATGGAATTTTGGTGACGGAACAAATTCGAATGAAGAAAACCCCATACATGTTTTTGAAAACCCCGGTAAGTATGAAGTAACTCTTGAAGTTTCCGGTTCTCATAATGAAGATACAATTACCCGACCTTCTTATATTATTGTAAATCCTGACATTCCAATTTCAACACCATTACCCACACCGGTACCCTCATCTGATAATCAGCCATCAGTTCAAATTGAAGAAACCACAGAAAACATTCAGGATACAGAATCAGTACCGGAAGTATTACCTGCTCAGCAGGAAAGTCAGGAAATAATTTCCGAAACTCTTCCAACTGAATCTGTAATTGCAATCCCGATAGATTGTGATCTTACAATTACACCTGAAAATGGTAAAATTCCTCTTGATGTAACCTGTACAGATTTATCGAAGGGTGATATATCTGCCTGGTTGTGGGATTTTGGTGATGGGACCACTTCAGCTGAGCAAAATCCTAAACACAGATATGAAGAGCCTGGGACTTTTCTGATTAATCTTACCGTATATGGTCCAGATGCAGGAAATGGAGTTTCAAAAGAGAAATCAATTCAGGTTAATCCTCCATCAGAAGTTCCACTAGCTGATTTTTCGGTGAGCAGTGTAGAAGGAACCACACCTTTCTCACTTGTGTGCACGGATATGTCGTCCGGTGAAATAACTGACTGGAAATGGGATTTTGGTGATGGTAAAGTGAACAGGGGAAAAAACCCGACACATACATACTATGATTCCGGAAAATATTCAATAACTCTGACGGTTAAAGGCCCGGGAGGAAAGAATAGTATCACAAAAGATATCATTGCGAGTCCCCCTCCTGTTCCATTAAATGCAGATTTTAGTTGTAATAATTATGAAGGTAATGTTCCATTAAAAGTCAAATTTAATGATGCATCTGCCGGTCAGATTAACGGATGGGTTTGGAGGTTTGGGGATGGTGAAATATCTGCTGAACAAAACCCTGAACATGTATATGATGAGCCGGGAACATATTCCGTGAGATTGGTTATTTCCGGTGACCTGGGTGAATCAGAAAAATTATATGAAAATATCATCGTGGTTAAAGAGAATATCGTGCCGGTACAGGCAGCTTTTAGTGCTCTTCCAATCGGAGGTGAAGCACCACTGAATGTCTCTTTTACAGATAAGTCAACGGGAGATATCACATCCCGGATTTGGCAGTTTGGTGATGGAGAGTCATCAGATCGTAAAGATCCTTCTCATGTTTATAAGCAACCGGGAATCTATTCCGTATCTTTGGAGGTAAAAGGAGAAACAGGTGATGATATCTCGGTAAAGGACGATTTAATTTCTGTGCTGGGATCTTCACTTTCACCTGAATTAGTAATTCAGGCTGAACCATTAGAGGGTGAAGCACCATTATCTGTATTATTTAAAGAAAATTCTCCTGATGATATTCGAAGTCTTATTTGGGATTTTGGAGATGGTATCACTTCACAGGAAAAATCCCCGGACCATGTATATCAAAATCCGGGAATTTATGATGTACGACTTACAATTCAGGATGGTAATGGACTTAACCGTTCAATTACGAAGAATCAGTTTGTAAATGTAACAAAACCGGTATCTCCTCCGAAAGCGAATTTCTCTTTGAATGTTACTGAAGGTACTGTTCCCTGTACTGTTCAGTGCACAGATCTTTCTGAAGGGGAGATCTCAGACTGGAAGTTCGAATTTGAACCCGGAGTGATACAAAATACCCGTTATCCTGTATATACCTATGCAGCACCGGGTAATTATTCAATCAGACTTGATGTAACCGGACCTGGAGGATCTGATACCACTTCACAGATGGTTTATTTATCACCTCTGGTACCTGTTGAAAAACCAGGCAGCGAAAATGTTCAATCAGAGAATCAGTCTGAAAGATCTGGAAATATTGAAGAAATTTCAAACGATTTGATTATTCCATTTAATTTTACACCCGACATTATTTTTGAATCTGATGAAATCACACCGGAATTAATTGAATGGGTAAATGAATCCGGATTTGTTGAGGGTAATGATACGAATTCAGAATTGGTATCCTCATCAGAAACAGATGTTACTGTCATAGTTCCTCTGGACAGTGCCGATAATTTTTCATCACCAGGTTATGATTATCCAAAGATTATTCCATCTGAAACATTTGGGACAGCACCGATGACAGTTGCATTCAAATCCTCATGGTCAGATAAACCCGGTTCATTCCTCTGGGAATTTGGTGATGGAACAACAGACCAGTGTAATGAAACAGAGCATACGTACACCGATTCAGGAATCTATACCATTCGTCTGATTTATGAAACCGGAAACGGAACCCGGGAGATCATTGATAATAATCTGATTGAAGTAGTAAAACCGTCTCCTGTTCCGGTGGCATCCTTTACTGCTGAATCTGTATCCGGGGTTATGCCTCTAAACGTTTCATTTATCAGTACATCAACCGGAAACATCACTGACTGGAAATGGGACTTTGGTGATAATCAAACCGGATTTGGAGAGTTTGTTTCTCATACGTATGAAAAAGCCGGAGGGTATTGCGTTGGTCTGTCAGTATCCGGACCGGATGGCACTTCAGAAATTACGTATAATGACTTAATCACAGTCTCATCTCCAAATATTCGGCCTAAAGCAGAATTCGGAACAGATAAGCGAACAGGCAATGCACCATTATTGGTTCAATTTACCGATCAGTCAATAGGGAATATTTCCAAAACACATTGGAAGTTTGGAGATGGTGCTGAATCGTATGAGAAAAATCCCTCTCATCTTTTCAATGCAACAGGTATCTACACAATTTCACTTGACATTGAATGGCCGGATGGTTCAGATTCTGTAACAAAGAGAGGATACATCGTTGTTAACACGAAACCTGATCCACTGGTTGCAAGATTTGCCGTAAACCCGACAACCGGTGATATCCCCTTAACCATTCAATGTACCAGTAACTCTTCAGGACCAATCAAGAGATACTTATGGGAGTTTGGGGATGGGGCAGTATCGGAAGATAAAAATCCCTCACATACCTACACCAAACCAGGATCATATCTGCTAAAATTAACAATCTATGGAAATGCCGGGATGAGTTCTGCAGATCAGGCTGTTATCGCAGGTCCTGTGTTAAGACTGAGTGGCAATATTGCTCATGGTAGTTATTCCAGCAGGAGTTCTTTTCATTAATAACTCCTCCATCTCATTTTTGAAAATGGTTTTCATTTAGAATGAAGATTTGTATCTTTTTTTCTAAAAATTTGAAACTTTAAAAAAGGGTGTATTTTATCTGTACACCAAAAATAAAAATTTTTTATGTAACTCGAAGATAAAATAAGAAATTATAATTGGGATCTATCGGGGAATAATTCATCAAATGTCTTTTCATCTTCATGTCTGATGGTAATTCCACTGATTCTTCCTGTTTTTCTTCCGATGATATAGAGGATCATGGGAACGGTCACAGCCGGAATGGAGAGAAATAGAGATCCCCGGAGATCTTCATTGAACACCAGGATAACAAGTGCAAATATCTCGAGTACTACACCGATGAGCAGGGGAACATAGGGAGACAGGGGTGCAGGAGCCTTGATATCGCTTTTTTGATATCCTCTTTCGTATATTCTTTTTCTAAATATTACCTGTGAATAGCAGATTGAAATCCAGCATATGGCACCAGTGAATGCTGAAACTGATAAGAGCCAGAGATATAATTCTCCTTCACCGTTCGAAATCCACCATAAACTTAGGACTGCCCAGCATATGAGCAGGGTAAAAAGGGTAGCATACATCGGAGTGCATTGTTTGCTGAGTCTTGAGAACATTTTAGGTGCCATTCCTTCCAGGGATAATCCATAGAGTGCTCTGACTGCTCCGTAAAATCCGGAGTTGGCACAAGAAAAAGCTGCTGTTAGGACGATAAATGAAAGCACTCCGGCAATTTCTGTAAAACCGTACTTGGCTAATGCGAGTGAGAAAACACTGTCTTCCAGTCCTGCTTCAGAATATGGTAAGATCATGACGAGGAGAAGGATAGGAATAATGTCTACACGTAGTATCCGGTATACTACCTGCCTGCAGGCTTTTGGCACGACTTTGTCAGGATTTTGTGTTTCAGAAGCAGCAAGTCCGACAATTTCTGAACCCTGAAAATTTACCAGGATCAAAGCCAGGTTACTGATGAGAATAAAGACACCAGCGGGAAAAATATCGGTAAAGGGATCGCTATTTGGTGGGAATAAAACACTGAATCCTATCGGGCCGCCATTTCCGAAAAAACCGAATATAATCAGTACTGCAACGATACAAAATACGACATTGTGAATGATTTTAATCAGGGAGAGACTACTTTCAACAAAACCAAATCCGCCAACATGGATGATATTCAGGATGGTAATCATCGTGAGAAAAATGACCGCCCAGGCAACAACCGAAAGCTGGGGGGCAAATACATGCATGATGATTCCGCCCGCAACAGCTTCAGACGGAATATATGCACACCAGTTAAACCAATAACTCCACCCGGTTCCAACAGCCCATGTAGGAGATATAAATTCCGCCGAATGACTGATAAAATTTCCTTGTCTTGGAACATTTACTAATAATTCGGCAAATGACTGCATAACAGTCCAGATAACAAGACCTCCGATTGCATAGAGCAAGATAACACTCGGGCCCATTTCTGCAATGAGATATCCTGAACCCAGGTAATAGATGGAGCCAATAATTCCTCCAATTGCTATCAGGCTGGCCATCCATGGACGAATTCCACGTTGAAGTCGTAATGACTTTGCTCGTCCTGCGAAAGGAACCGGATTGTCAACGGAAGTGTGTTCGTATATACATCCGGTTTTTTCATCAGGAGAGGTCAAAATTGTCGCCCCCATGATAACACGTGGCCAAAATGTAGGAATTTTGGAAAAACGTTCTCCATCTCATACCTCTATTGTGAATACTAAGAAATTATGCTTCCAAAGATCTGCATCTCATTAAAAAATAATTTCTATTGATTTGTATGGTATTTTTTAGATTTTTTTCAAAAAAGAGTAATTTTATAAAAATATAAAAACACCCATGAGGCTCCGCCTCATGCTTAACTCATGAAAAACTGTAACCTCCAGTCT
>NZ_QGMZ01000028.1 GCF_003173335.1 Methanospirillum stamsii | reverse complement strand
CCCGTTTGATATTCTCCTTCTCTTCTCGAAAGGAGTATTTCGGCCATTTTGGTTTGAGACCGGGACACCTTCATTTCTCATCACCCTCTGGCAGAAGAAACCCCGCCTTCCTGCAGAATTTGACGGGCTTATTGCAGGCGATGAACTCCTGGGATCCTTTGATCCTGAAAATATCCGGACAGAGACCCTCCTTTTTCAGGCAGGGTACCTGACGATAAAATCATGGTCTGCTGATCCAATCAGGGGTTTTCGCTGCGTCCTTGGATATCCAAACACTGAAGTTCGGATATCACTAAATTTTCTCTTCTTAGAGGCATTAAGCGGTCATGATATCTCCGGAATACGTGACCGTTTGTATGATGCACTCGAGCAAGGGGATACTAAAAAACTGCACTCAAGTTTTCATTCTTTCTTTGCATCCATTCCACATGACTGGTACAGAAACAATCCGATAGCCAGATATGAGGGCTATTATGCCAGCGTAGTTTACACGTATTTTGCAAGTCTTGGGTACGAGGTTATTCCGGAAGATACCTCAAACAAAGGACGAGTTGATCTGACCGTTAAAACAAGGACCGGGATCTGGATCTTTGAGTTCAAAGTGCTTGGAATTGATACGAGTGGGGATGAAAGCCCTCTGGACCAGATTAAAAGACGTGGATATGCAGAGAAGTACCGGTCAGATTCAAGGCAGATATTCGAGATTGGGATTGTCTTTAATCCGGAAACAAGAAATATCGAACGATGGGAGATCTAATTTTCACATCCTGAAAGATCACAGAGTTTTTTGACACGGCCTGATAAAGATGGTACTTTCAGGTACGTCACTTGTAAGCAGCATTTGTGAAGTTACATAATACCCGGAGGAATAACAATACAAAATAACTCTTTTACCCTCATCTTTCATGGAGCTGATGTCTTTGACCAGGGTGATGCAGCCCGACTCATCTCCCTGATTTGCCCACAACTCTCACTCGTTGCCGGAATAATGGCCAGGACTGCCGCTGATGAATCCGGACTTCTGGTCACGTATGACGGGAGAAGGCCAAGTGAGATCTTAGCTGAATACCCAGAAGATAATGCCATCCTTGTTCATCGGGCAAAAACAGATGCATCTGCTCACCGGTTTGGATCTTTAATCCACTCCCATCTGAAAGATCGTGGGCTGATTCTTATCGATCCCGGAACCGGCAAGATCCTTATCTGGGGAACTGTAGATTCTTCTCTCTGTCTTTGGCTGTCTGAAATAACCGGATATCAAATATGTTCAGGAGATTCCCACCCGGACAATCCTCCTGATACCCGGTGCATAGGAGGGTGTCTGCCTGGAGAACCGGTTTTTGTTAATGGGATCATCATCGGATATGCAACCGGCGATGAAGCACTCATTACTATAAAGGATGGAGCACTACATGCAGTATCGGGTATAAAACTCAAAGATCACGGGGTTGAAAAACTGATGCGGTTTGGATGCCCGGATATCCAAAAAGCATGGTGTAAGAGTGGAAATATCCGGTTATCACAACCGAAGAAGAGTGACCGGATATCAAAGACCGGACGAATTGCAGTAATAGATCATTCAGCAATGGCCTGTTATGGTGCCTTTGACCCGGACATCTGTGGGATTCTCACGATTGGTGATGATACAACCTCAATATGTGGTCATATCGGCTGTTTTAGGGGAATCCCAATTCTTGGGATTACTGATGGCGATATTGATGGGATTGTTCCGGAAGGATATGCACCGGGTAGTGTGGTGCTTGAGGCTGTTAGCGAACGTGATGATGATCTTGGCATTGAAATTGCAGGTAAAGTGCCGAATTATCCAGTGGTCTTTGATGAGTGGGTAGAGAAAATAATTGAAGAACTAGGAAGCCGGGTCAGGATTGTGCATAGAGAGATACCAGTTTTATGATGACGTTTCCTTCTGTTCCCGGCCTGACTTTGAAAAGAGAAATTGAACCTGTTCCGGCGAGTTTTAATGGCTTACGAGATCAGATCTAAAGTATTATTTCGATATCTTGATTTTTTTCAGACATCAGTTACATTCTAGCACACAGCAAGCGTATGATATGACTAATCAAATGTATCAATTATCAGGAGTCAATAGGGTTTACTCCATTTAAGGGAATGAGAGCAATAGGATGAATTATGAAAAAAAGAAAATTATTCATTGGAAATCTTAACTATTCAGTAACAGCGGATAAACTGCGTTCCTTTTTAGCAGCATATGGTACTGTTATTGATGTAAAAATGATGGAAGGGAAAGGATACGCATTTGTTGAGATGGGAACTGAGGAACAGGCCCAGAAAATTCTAAAAACCCTACCCGAATCGGTGTTTGAGGGGAGAAAACTTCTCATAGACGGGGTGCCGGGAACACGCCGGTCTGACAATAAATCAGATAAAAGGACGCAGGATTTCCGCGAAAAAAGACCTGCACCTGAATCCAGAAGAACATATTCCTCTCCTTCCGGAGAAGAAAGAAGATCTCCAAGACCTGAGTGGAAAAATCGTAATAGCCCCGGGGACTCACGAAGTCCAGTTCGTCCGGAACGTTCCCGGTATGAAGGAGATATCAGACCAAAGACCCCATCAGGTCAGAACCGCCCAAAATCCACTCCAGACTCTGACAAAAAATACTCGGGAGCGAAAGCCGTTTCCACGATTCCGGCGGGTAGAACCGCTAAAAAGGAGCCAGGAAAACCTGAAGCCCCACAAAAATCTGAATCACCATCATCCAAACCGCAAAAAAAATCCAGAGTGCCAACCTGGGTGAAAGAGAAGAGATCTTCGAAATCACAGTATAAACCGGAAAAATATTAAAAAACGGAATCAAATTCCGATTTATTTTTTTAAATCAAAGATTCATTACATCATATCAGCGAATCGGTTTTACCATCTTCTCTTCCTGCTTATGAATTCATGGCGTCATACAGTAATCCGGTTTATAAGGAGATACATTCATACCGCTATAAACCACCCTCCCATACCTGATGTATCGGCACTGTCAGTCATGTAACCCACCTTGCTATGGGATTTCAGAGCAGATGTGGAATATCTAAAATCACTCAAACCAGGATAGAACAAACCGGATTCTTTTTTATGCACCACCGATAATCTTTTTATATGCCTTGTCCACCCGAAGTTCTTGAACTCATAAACAGGTTTGCTTCTTATCGTTCAAAATATACCGCAACGGATTACAACGAAACTCAGCTCCGGAATGAGTTCCTTAACCCTTTCTTTGAAGCACTCGGGTGGGATGTATACAATAAAGCAGGCATTTCTGAACTCTATAAAGATGTCATCCACGAATATATGGTAAAAATTATCGAGGAGTCCGTTTCGTGACCGCTCCTCCTGATCAAAGCCTCCTCATGTACCAAACAGAGGACGGGAAAACAAAAATCTCTATCCTCATTGATGGTGAGACCATCTGGATGACCCAGGCCCAGATTGCTGACCTCTATCAGACCTCTTTGCAAAATATCAATCTCCATATCCTTAATGTCCTTAAAGAGGGTGAATTAACCGAGGAACGAACTATCAAGGAATACTTGATAGTTCGACAGGAAGGAAATCGGGAGGTTTCCCGGAAAATAGCCCATTATAACCTTCAGATGATTATCGCCATCAGATAACACTGTTTCTGATATGGGTTAATTAATACTCCGAAACTCTCTACACATACTACAGCAAACAGAATCGCTCATCGGGTACGATGCCTTGAGGAGTTTGTTAAATTCTTATGAAAGTAAAACCTATTGCACAACTGCAATAAGAGAGTATATCCGCACTTATTGAGAAATTAGGACCGGTTGATACCGCCCGGTTTATCCGGATATATTATCCAGGGATCGGTGATTACATAATTGAGAGACGTAACTTGTTTAATGAGAGTATGGACGACCTAGTTGCAGAAATGAAAGCCTTTGAGGATGAAAAACCCCAACCCTGATTTTCGTGATAATAAGTCAACCGTGCTGGAAAGGTCGCATCAATTAAGAAAATTTTGTAATATTCACGCAGTTATTGGTCCTGCCTGAAAATCATACACATTAACTGTCAGCCCTGGTTCCAGGCACCTGTTAGTTATTTCAGTAAGCCTGTCCTGAATCTCTTCTGACAAATACTCTTCACCACATACCGGACAAATCATTGCAGGAACGTGTCTGAAAAGAAACGCGACTCCATTTTTCTCAAATGCGACAGTAGTTAAACCATCAACCGTTACTCCTTCATTACATTGAATGCACTTCATTTCTTCACCTTATAAGTATAGGTCTCATCCAAAAGTTCCGGATCAGGTTCATATGCTGTAATAATTACAATCGTTCCTTCTGTTTCATTAATAGCATAGTTGACATGTATTGTTCAGTTTTTGTGTACATGGGATTCCAAATATGCAGGAAAAGGTTTTGAATCCCCATATGTCCTGATAATAGTCCCCTTTTTAATACAGGTGACAATATCTTCCTAAAATTGACCGCTCCATCATCTTTTGATACGCATGAACTATTGAGATAATTTTTTTACCAGATATATCAATTGCAATGTGTTGATTTTACCTTTATTCTAGGTTTTTCTCATGTGTATATCTTTGGGCTTGGAATGCGGTGTAAACAAAATCCTTAAGTCTCATACTCATTTTTTACTCCTTTATCACATAGACAGGTAGACACCTGAAACATCCCGTCATGCTAAAGTTCCACTCACCGATGCAATCACCAATAGGTTGGCTAAAGTTCTCTCTGATGTATTCCCATATTTTTTGTTCTTTTTAAAAAACCAGAAACCCTATAATGTTTCTATGGAAAGGATACCTTATGGTTTCTCGGCTGGCTGATTCCCGGATAATAAAATCATTAGGCCTGGTATTCGGGGATATCGGGACCAGTCCAATATACACGATAAGTATCATTCTGCTAGTCATAAATCCATCAGAACAGAATATTTTTGGCATTCTGTCCCTGATATTCTGGAGTTTATTTTTCGTTATCACGCTCCAGTATGTCTGGCTTGCCATGAGTGTAAGCAGCAAGGGTGAAGGGGGGACAATCGTCTTAAAAGAGGTATTATTATCGCATCTGAAAGAATCATCCCTGGTCCCTCCCATATCATTTCTTGCCATCATCGGTATCTGTCTGTTTATGGGTGACGGGGTTATTACGCCGGCAATCAGTATTCTATCGGCAGTAGAAGGAATAGCATTAGTTCCAGGGCTTGAAAACCTGTCCGGAATGATTCTTATCGGCATTGCTGCAATAATCGCAATCAGCCTGTTTAGTATCCAGCGTCGGGGAACAGAACAGATTTCATGGATGTTTGGCCCGGTAATGCTCGTCTGGTTCCTTTCATTGTCTGTAACCGGTGGTTTTGCAATCATCCACAATCCACGGATTCTGCTTGCTTTAAGCCCGCATTATGCACTTGGATTTCTTCTTGAACAGGGCATTGTCTCTCTTCTGGTCTTATCTGCAGTCGTATTATGTATCACCGGGGGAGAAGCACTCTACGCTGATATGGGCCATCTTGGTCGTGAACCGATAATAAAAGGATGGTATATCGTCTTTCCGGCACTTATGCTCAGTTATCTCGGGCAGGGAGCGTTTGTTCTAGAACATGGTTCTATGGGTTCGGTCCTTTTTTCCATGGTCTCAACGCAGGTAGGTGTCCTGTATCTTCCTTTCCTGCTCCTTAGTATATGTGCAACCATAATTGCATCACAGGCGATGATCAGCGGGATGTTCTCCATCGTGTACCAGGGGATGACCACCCGGATCATTCCGAAGATGAAGATTGACTTCACCTCCTCCTCTATGCAATCGCAAATCTACATCGATACCGTTAACTGGCTGCTCCTGATATCCGTGCTCCTGGTCATGATCACCTTTCAGTCATCAGAACATCTGGGAGCTGCGTATGGCCTTGCCGTTACCGGAAATATGACCATATCCACCCTGATGCTACTGCTCATCTTCTATAAGAAGAGAGATAACGTGAAAGTCGGGATAATGTCGCTCTTATTGGTCATCGATGCAACCTTCCTTCTGGCATCACTGACAAAACTTCCTCATGGAGGATACTGGTCGCTCATCCTTGCAGCCGTCCCATTCGCGATAATTGTTATCTTTATCACCGGACAGAAAAAGCTCTATACAACCCTGAAACCAATTCCCTACGACCAGTTTATTGAAAGATATAATGAGTTATACGCATCTATCTGCAAAATTTCGGGTGCCGGACTATACTTTACCTCTGATATCAAATATGTATCTCCATACATTGGGACTATCTTCTTTCAGAATAACATCCTGTATGAGTCGAATATTTTCGTCTCCATCCGGATGACAAACCATCCCTTTGGAATCAGCACCTATTTTCAGCAGGAGATAGAGAAAGGGTTGTCGTTTTTTAGTATCGAAACCGGATACATGGAGGTGTTGGATGTTGAATCACTCCTCCGCCAGCACGGGATAGATGAAAAGACGATCTTTTACGGGATTGAAAATATCATGAGTGATAAGATGATCTGGAACCTGTTTGGGATAATCAAAAAGGTATCTCCTCCCTTTGTGCAGTTTTATGCACTGCCTTCTGAGAAGATACATGGGGTTATTACCCGGTTTATCATGTAATATCCGTGAAATCAGGACTTTTTCTGAGGTTCCAGAGTTTCCAGGCCTCAAACCAGAGTACACTCAAGCCAGCTGCTAACACACAGGTGATTATTCCTTCCGCCGGAATCAATGAAAACCTGAAGAGATCCCGGAGTGCCGGAATTATCAGGATCAGGACAAGACTGCTTATCGTTCCGGCAAATACCCATTGCATTGCCTTATTTGGTGTCCGGATCGTGGAGATTATCGTCTCTGACCAGGACCGGTTGGTCAGGATGAGAAGCAGGTTTGCGAGCACAATGGTGATAAAAGTCATGGTACGCACTTCTGCCTCACCAAGCCCGCTCATCAGGGAATGAAGATATACGAGGAGCACAACGCCCAGGACAACAAATCCCTGCATCAGGCTGAGAAAGAGAGTTTTCGGTGTAAAGAGCCGTTCATCCGCAGACCGGGGCGGCCTGTTCATGATATCATGTTCTTCCTTTTCAGCCTCAAAGACAATGGAACAGGTCGGGTCTATGATGAGTTCAAGGAATACAATATGCATGGGCATGAGGATGAGCGGCATATCAAAGAGGACGGGAATGAGAGACATTCCGGCGATTGGGATGTGTATTGAGAAGATATAGGCCATTGCCTTCTTCAGGTTGTCATAGATTCTCCGGCCAAGTCTGACCGCAGAGACGATAGAAGTGAAATTATCGTCAAGAAGGACGAGGGATGATGCTTCACGGGCAACATCGGTGCCTCTCCCACCCATGGCAATTCCGATATCTGCACATTTCAGAGCCGGTGCATCATTGACCCCGTCACCGGTCATGGCAACAACGTCATTATTTCCCTTCAGTGCTTTGACTATCCGCAGTTTCTGTTCAGGAACGGCCCGTGCAAAGACCGTAGCAGTCCGGAGCCGGTCTTTGAGCTCATCATCTGATAACTCGATAAGGTCAGTTCCGGTAACCGGGCTCTGTGCATGCTTAAGCCCTATCTGATTCGCAATATTCTGGGCTGTTCGTGGATAATCACCGGTTATCATAATTATCCTGATACCGGCTGCATAACATTCGCTCACCGCTTCAGAGATCCCCGGTCTTACCGGATCGGCAAACCCGATAAGACCAAGGAACGTAAAAACGAAGTCATGCTGGATGCTCGGGAGCTCCGTATGTGAAAATGACGATTTTGCAACTCCAAGAATCCGAAGTCCCCGTGATGCCATCATATCTATCTGTTCTGCCAGTTTTCTCTGTTCCGGCTCTGAAAAATGGCAGAGATCAGCAATCGCCTCCGGAGCTCCCTTGGCGGCAATAATAAAATCATGACCGTCCGGAGACTGCCAGACATTTGACATCGCCAGGAGTTCAGATGAGAGAGGATATTCGGTGATGAGGTTCCAATCTTTATGTATATGTTCTGTTTTTCCAAAATCTCCCTGAGATAGCTGGACGAGTGCTTTTTCCATTGGATCAAAGGGATCTTTCTTACAGGCAAGAATGGCGTATTCGGACAGTTCATGACAGGAATCAGGGACTGAATTTTCACCAGCGCCATCATGCTCACAGAATTCATCATCTGCGAAAAAGGATTGCACGGTCATTTTATTGAGGGTGAGTGTTCCGGTCTTGTCTACGCACAGAACAGATGCAGACCCCAGGGTTTCAATTGCAGGTACCTGACGGGTCAGCACCTGCTTTTGTGAGATTCTCCATGCCCCAAGTGCAAGAAAAACCGTTAAAACCACCGGGAACTCTTCCGGAAGGATAGCCATCGCAAGAGTAATTCCTGCAAGAAGTCCGGATATCCAGTCTCCCCGACCGATTCCATAGATGATAACGATGAGAAGACACAAAAAGAGGCCGCATGTTGCGATTACCTTCACCATCGAGGAGATCTCCACTTTCAGCCTGGTATCTTCCCGCCCGACTTCCTTAAGAACCATGCCTATCTTTCCCATTTCGGTCAGGGATCCGGTGGTTTTAACTTCTATAAGGGCCTGACCCTGGACAACAAGGGTTCCGGAGTATGCGAATGGCTGATCATCTCCGCCCGGAGTCTGTGGGGGCAGACCTGTCGTCCAGGTAATCTTTCGAACCGGGACCGATTCACCGGTAAGGAGTGATTCGTCAATCGTGATATTGTTTGATGAGAGGAGAATTCCGTCGGCAGGAACCCGGTCCCCTTCTGAAAGGATGAGAATATCACCCGGAACAACCTCCCGTCCGGCGATTCGTCTCTGCTTTCCATCCCTGATTACAAGTGCCCGGGGACTTGAGAGATTCCGGAGTGCTTCAAGTGCCCGTTCGGTCTTTCGCTCCTGGTATACCGTGATACCGATGATGACCACCACAAAGCTCATGAGCATGACCGCTTCGGTGATGTCACCAAGGAAAAAGTAGATAATACCACTGGCTACCAGGAGAAGAAACATCGGTTCCCTGAAAACCTCAAGAAGTATGTCAATAATACCGTCTTTCTTCTGTTCCGGGAGTTCGTTATATCCAAATGTCCTTATCCGGTCTGCTACCTGTTTACTGGAAAGTCCTTGTATGGTCTCAATATCCGGGAGTGTCATGGTGATACCGCATTATTGCACATATATTCAAAATCAGACGTATTGTGTTTGTACTCATAAGTTTTTCATTAAGAAGGGATAAGGGATTGTGTGTAACGGTCCATTTCCGGGTCTGATAAATCGTCAGGTACCAAATTTTGTCCTCAATGTGGAAATGAGATTATGCCAAAAGAGTCCGGACCCAGACCTTCCTCTCATCCACCGGTGCAAAATTCAATGAGTATTTGTCCTTTTTGTGGATCAGAACTTCGTTTTGCAAAAACGACTAAATTTTGTCCTTATTGTAAGGAGAATATCAAACCGGTTTAAAAGTTTCTAAAGGAAAATCCAGGAGAGATTGAGATATTCAGTTATGATACCAGTTGGATAGCAATGAATGCCAATGCAATGACACGTCCGGATGCTCCATCATCTGTGTCCGCCCTCTTGCTGCAGGAAAAATTGAATTACCTGCCTGATATTATCCATTTATTTTACACTTATGGCCGAATAATCAGCGTTTCTAACCTAATGTTAAAAATTTTTGAGTGAATTCAGGAAAAAATATTATTTATCATGAGACTTGCTCCAGAACTTAAATCTGACATCGATACCCTCTGGGACCGGTTCTGGTCCGGAGGCATGTCAAATCCCCTCCAGTCCATCGAATAGATGTCATATCTTATCTTCATGAAACGACTTGAGGACATGGACATTGTCGAAGAACGACGTGCAGTAGCCAGAAAGATTCCATACACCTCAGTCTTTGCCGGACATGAAGAATGCCGGTGGTCAAACTGGAAGAACCTACCTGCCGAAGAGATGCTTCCCCATGTCAGGGAGGTTGTGTTCCCCTTTATCAAAAAATTGTCAAACGGAGAAAAAAGCCGATTTTCTGAACAGATGAAAGATGCGGTCTTCATCATCGCAAAACCCTCCCTCCTTCAGGAAGCAGTTTCCATATTTGACCGGATAAATATTACTACCGGAAAACAGAAAACCCCACAGATAGAAAAGGAAAATGCTTCTTTGTTCCGGTTGATGAGATAATTGCTAATAATTATGATCTCTCGATTTCCCGGTATAAAGAGATTGATATACAGGTGAGTTACGATCCTCCGGAGAAGATTATCGAAGAAATTGAGGCCATAGAGAAGGAAATTCTCCGGAATCTGGATGAACTGAAAGGGATGTTATAAATATGTCATAAATTATATGGATCCCAATTTTTCAGGGTTTTTGGAAAAAAATTCGAAAAAAAGCGGGGATTATTTTACATTCACTCACCTAAAAATATCTTACTTACAATTTGGCATTTAATTGTAAATGATGAAACGTATGTCGATCTCTATGCTCAACCTAAAAAGCAAGTGAAATTCCACAATGTCCGTATTCCTGTTTCGTATACCCTAGAAGAGGCCTTAAAACTGTTATCGAACATGAAAAAAGAGAAGAAGACCAGATCCTGATCCGATTTGAGGGCTTTACCCACTTTAAAGATCCGGTTTTTCATGGAAAATGAGTTATTTATTGATTATTTTTTCAAGTAATGTATTGTAAACTCCAGAGAGAGGAATGGTAGTGTTTAATCCATCCAGATATGCAAAACACGGTACCCATTTTATTGTACCATCCGCTCCCTTTTGAGGCAGATAGAAGTAATAATCTCCATACTTCCGGTCACCATTGTCATCAATTTTCAGCCAGCCGGTTGCTCCATACATATTATTGCCAAGGATTTCAGCGAATTTGAGATTCTCTTCAAGTGTTGACGCATTATTCTCAAGAATGCGGGCTCCCATAACAACCTCATCATATGGAAGGATCTCGTAGATACAGGGCTGATGTCCGTCAGTTTCTGCCTGTATATTATCATACACATGCCAGTAATTAGAACCCCCGGGTTGTGCCATATTAAAGGAAATAGTAGCTAATTGAGTGTCATATGCAAATTGTGCTGCAGTTTCATTCAGTAAGATCGTCGGATTGAGGGCTACTCCGTCCATTCCAGACCACTGAATCTTCCTTAAATTTGGATATTCAGATGCCTGTGCCAGGAGATCACTGATCTCATCAATGGAAATCGCAAAGACACATACATTCTTTTCACCATACGAATCAATGAGAGATGATACTGATGAGTTTAATTCTTCAAGGGTATTCGTAAAATCCCGTGTTCCTGGTGAATATATAACTGTATCTGAAACCTGAGTTATGCTCTTCACTTTTTCAGACAGATCAAGACCGTATAAGTCACCCCGTGATACAACCACAGTCTTTTGCGGAATTGTCCCTGTAATTACAGTATTGTAACTGGCAATAGCGTTGATAAGTGACAGATCTCCAGGACATAATCTGATAACCGGATCCTCAGGCATTGCAAGTTTTACTGAAGATGTTGGATTAATTGAGAGTATCTTCTCACGTGTAAGGACTGGTAAACAACCAGATAGTTCTTCTGAAGTGGTTGGACCAACGATTAACTGGGCACCTTCAGAAACAAGGTTTTCAGCAGCAGTAGCTGCACTTTCAGAAGTACCATTTGTAAATTCTTTCTTGATAACAACGGTAATATTTTTGTTTAGTTTTTTGTAAAAATCGTTCAGGTCTGATGCTGCAAGGTCAATTGTTGTTTCTATTCCTGGAGCGAACGAAGCAGTATCTCCACTTTTATCAATAATCGCTCCGATAATAATCTGTTTATCAGCTGATACTACAGAAACCAGTAATATCACGACGAATAGTAACCCTAATAATCGATTCATTATGAACTCTCACTCTCTCGAAAAAACCCTGTTTTGGAATAATATCTTCATGGTAAAAAGAACGTTTGCCATAGATTTATTTATAATTTATGAAATTGACATTGAGGTAAATACATCCATGATTCTTTTTATTCCATTTTTTTCATTTAATTAAGGTTTAATTATTTGAGAATTTTTCTGGTCGTGCTAAATTTCCGGAAAAACCATTTAATTTAGATTGAACACCTCTTAGGCAAACTTCATGGTATGTATAAAAATTTCATAATTTTGTAATAATAACCAACATTCGGCAGCCACGAGTGTTGGATATGAGAAATAAAGCAATTATTACAAAGAAAAGTCAGAAATCATAAATCGGGGATTATAAGCAATGTCCTTAATAGGATCAGTAATGGTATTGTTGAAGCAATAAATGGAAAGATTCAGATATTGAAAAGAGGTGCTCGAGGATAGCGTAGTCCAAATAACCTTATAATTATGATATTTCTGCGATGTGACTAGTTGTCTTTAAACCTACCCTCATGAAATGCTGAAGAGCCAAAAATAAACGGAATAATACAATCATTTCAAAAAAAGAGTTATTCCGTTAATGCTTCCTTAACCTGAGATATGGTTTCAAAATTAGGTTTTCCACCTGTCGGGCCCTGAACCAAAATTACATATGCACCATAGGTGAAAACAGCACCATTCATATTAAGTCTGTTAATACTGGCTTTAATATAATTTACTGCAGAATCACGATGTTCCTGAGTATCAAACTTCTGAAGATGAATATACGCCCTGGAATCTAATTCTGTAACCTGACAATCTTTTGATATCAAAACAGAAGTACCTCCGAGTGCTCCTATTACATTCCATTGTGTAGCGGATTTTTCACAAATGGAAAGGCCTGTTGCCTGAAGAAATGCATCTATTTTTTCATTAGATGTCGGATAATATGCTCCAGGTGGTTCATTTGCGACAAGCATCCATCCCATAGGGAGACAGACAAACATAAAAATAATTATTATGCTCACAATCTTCTCAAAACTATATGCCATTTTTCCCTCAATATCCGGATACTAAATCTGAACAGTAGATCTTTATCCAGTTATTTATTGTATAATAACTTGGTATTTTAAGGTTGTGAAAAATTCCCAGAACTATTAGAGTAAATGTAAGAATTTTTGTTATTATTCATGGGCAGAATACAAATTGATATTTGTATATAAATATATTGAAACCGAAATCTGTTTTAGATCATATAAAAATCAGTCAATTTTCCTTGCTTTTTTGGTTCATCAAATAATTTTCAACAATTGATGAACTGAAACAAAGTCTTTTACCCATATTTATTTACCTTATTGAGTTATTCTATCTGATATTCATGTAATGATCCAGAGCGTTTGATAGGGGCTGGAAAATGTCTGATGAAATCAACAAGGAAAAAATTACTTCTTCTGCTAAACCTGCATGGTATTCTTTAACCTCTGAAGATACGGCGAAAATCTTAGAAGTATCCGGAGAAAAAGGCCTGTCTGTTTCTGAAATTCCATCCCGGATTGAAAAGTTCGGGAAAAACATCCTGGAAGAAGAGAAAGAAAGACCTGCCTGGGTCCGGTTTTTAGCCGAATACAAATCGTACATGCAGATTGTTCTGGTCATTGCCGCAATTGCAAGCCTGGTCATTAAAGAATATCACACGTTTTTCCTGTTGATCCTCCTTACTCTTTTCAATGCCTCCCTTGGCTTCAGACAGGAAGCAAAAGCTGCTGCCAGCATCGCCACTCTCAACAAAATGATGAAGGTGGTTGCAAAGGTGAGAAGAGATGGCAGCATTATCCAGGTCGAAGCAGAAAGCATTGTTCCCGGAGATATTGTCATTGTCGATGCCGGAGACCGTGTTCCGGCTGATGGCAGAATAATCATCGCAGCAAACCTCCAGATTGAAGAGTCTGCATTAACCGGTGAAAGCACGGCGGTTGAGAAGAACAGCGACGTAATTCCAAGACAAGACCTTCCCCTTGGTGACCGGATTAACATGGCGTTTATGAATACCAATGTTACCCGTGGTCATGGGGAGATACTGGTCACAGAAACCGGCATGAGATCCGAAGTGGGTCATATTGCAACCATGCTTTCGGAACAAAAAGCGGAGAAAACCCCGCTTACTCTGCAGATAGACCGGGTTACACTTTTTATTATCGGTATGGCCTGTTTTGCCTTTTTAAGTATTGTCGTTATCGGGCTATCTCAGGGAGAGTCGTTTGACAAACTTTTTAATATCGGTGTTTCTCTTGCAATCGGTTCTATTCCGGATGCTCTTCCGGCAGTTGTCACCTCAATTCTAGCAATGGGAACCGTTGCAATGGCTCAGAAAAATGCCATCATAAAAAGCCTTCCAGCAGTGGAGACGTTAGGTTCCACCTCTGCAATAAACTCAGATAAGACCGGAACCCTCACGATGAACCAGATGACGGTCCGGGTCATTTCAACGGTTAAGCATCGGTATATCGTATCCGGAGAGGGGTATAGTTTTCAGGGCATTATCCAGAGAACCGAAGGAGGAAAGGAGGAAAATCTTGATCATGTCCTCTTTCCCTGTGCCCTTTGTATCGATACCGACATCAAAGACGGGCAGGTTATTGGCGATCCAACCGAAGGAGCACTGTATGTTCTTGCAGAAAAAGGCGGTATTAGTGTCGCTGAATTCCGGAAGAATAATCCCCGGATTGCCAGTATTCCGTTTGATTCGGATTACAAATTCATGGCTACTTTTCATGAGATGAAAAGTTCTGTCGGAAAACCGGTGATTCGTGCATATATTAAGGGTGCTCCGGACATAATTCTTGCATTATCTTCTTCTTTTTTACTGCCGGATGGAATGGCAAAACCTTTCACCGAAGAGGACCGTAAGGATTTTCTCGCCGAAAATGAACGTATTGCACGTGAAGGTCTTCGGGTCCTGGCATTTGCACAGGCAGAATTTGATCCGGTGACTTTTGATCCGAAATCTGACCTGATGCCTCTGATGAAGGATCTTATGATGACTGCCTTTGTGGGTGAGGTAGATCCTCCCCGTGCTGAGGCAAAAGAAGCGATTGCAATGGCAAAGCAGGCAGGAATCCGGGTCCGGATGATAACCGGAGATCATGCCGTGACTGCAGGGACTATCGGACGGGAACTTGGAATCGAAGGCCGTGCTATCACCGGGGCAGAGTTTGCTGCGATGAGTGATGAAGAAGCAGCAGCACAGATAGATGATATCGGCGTTATTGCACGGGTAGCTCCGGAGCATAAGGTTAAACTTGTCAATGTCCTGAAAAAACAAGGGAATATTGTTGCAATGACAGGAGACGGCGTAAATGATGCTCCGGCGTTAAAGGCTGCAGATATTGGAATTGCAATGGGGGTTACCGGGACCGATGTTGCAAAAGGTGCAGCCAAGATGATCCTGACCGATGATAATTTCGCAACAATTGTGTCGGCAATCAAGGAAGGCCGGAAGGTGTATGATAATCTGCAGAAGTTCCTTCGGATTCAGATTGCAAATCTTTTCCAGTTTATCCTGGCGTTTCTTGGATCATCCATGTTTGCAATCGCCGGAACCGCTCTGTTTACTCCGGGTCAGGTGTTATGGATTCATATGCTGATTGTTGCACCGATTGGTATTGCATTCGGGCTTGATTTTCCATCTCCCGGCATTATGTCGAGAAAACCCCGGAGATATGGAGAGGCCATCATTACGATGAAGATGTATGTCCGGCTATTTGTTATCGGTCTTTTTATGGCCGCTTCGACTCTCTATATCTATCATATCGGCCAGACTACGTATGGGTCTTCGCAAATCGGACAGACGATGGCAGTTGTAGCAGTCTCTCTCATGAATATTTTTGTTGCGTTAAATCTCCGGTTTCCGTATGATACTTCGTTCCAGAAATCAACCTTTACCAATGTCAGACTGGTGTATTCGTATCTCTGGGTTATTCTGGGGACGCTGATGATTACGGAAACGAGATTGTTCCAGCATATTTTTGGAACCGTCTCGTTATCCGGGGATCAATGGCTTATCTGCCTGGTTCCGGGGGTAATTATCTTTGTAATCGGGGAGGTGTTTAAATACACTCTCCGGGTTATGGAGAGAGAAGGGTAGACAAGAAGATTGTAAGCGGTGTATTGAAAGAGACCACATCATTTTTGTGGAATGAACTCAAATAAGAATTGAAAAAGTATCATTAAAAATGATTAGTCCACATCAAAAAGAATACTCATCTCGGGAAGAGATATTATCTGAATTAAAAGGGCTCCATGGAAAATTGGAGAGTGAATATCATGTTCAGGAGATCGGACTATTTGGCTCTATTGTCCGGGGTGATGCAACAGATTCCAGTGACATTGACATTTTGGTTTCTTTTTCCCAAATTCCGGATTTATTTACGTTTATCCGGCTTGAACATTACCTGACGGAAATATTTAATAAAAAAGTGGATTTGGTTTTAAAAGACTCATTAAAACCGTACATCAGAAAATACATCTTATCTGAAGTGGTTTATGCATGATCCGTGATATCCGGGATTACCTGACTGACATTGGTGATATGATTGAACTGATTCTTAGTTTCACGGAAAATGTGTCATATTTTGAATTTTCAGAAGATAAAAAAACTCAATTTGCAGTAATAAGGGCTTTTGAAGTAATGGGAGAAGCTGCAAAGAAAATCCCTCCGGAGATCCGGGTGAAATATCCATCAATTCCCTGGGCTGAAATGGCAGGTATGAGAGATAAACTGATCCATGAGTATTTTGGGGTGAATATTCAGATTGTCTATAAAACTGCAACAGAACTACTTCCAGGTATTTATCCAGAGTTTTTAAGAGTTAAAGATAATCTTATTTCTCAAAGATATCCCTCAGGAATATAAAAATCGATCGGAATTAGTTCGATGTGATGAAATATGAAAAAAAATCCTGTAATATCAGATATTCAAGCTAATCCGGACACCCTTATTTCTGTTGCAGAGTCACATGGGGCAACAAATATCAGAATTTTTGGATTTTTTGTCCGGGGAGATTAAAATCCAGACAGTAATCTAGATCTTCTGGCAGAAAGTGGTCCTGATCAAAGTCTTCTTGAACAGGGTGTACATATAGGAGAATTAGAAGGAACTCTGGAAATGAAAAGAGATCTTGTTGAACCTGGATGTCTTCATAGGTATATTAAAGATAAAATTATGCAGGAGGCGATTCCCCTTTGAAAGGTGATAAGTAATTATCTTATGCTAATACATGATTATATCATAAAAATATCAGATTTTACAAAAGAAGAGTATGAAAATTTTCTATCCGATGAAAAGACACAAAATACGGTTATGGTAGATGTCATGTATTGTTCATGTTCCACGGTAGGTTTCGAAAGATATCTTTTTTCCCAGAATATTGATTTGATTATCTCATATTTTGTATTATTCACTCATCAAAAGTAATTGATGCCCCTGTGTTTCAATAATTATAAGAAAAGGTTACTCCGTCTCACCTAACGTCATCTGTCCAGACCGATGGTTTACTGGTTTAATAAGGTCAGGATCATCCGGACTTACCTGGTTTACCCGTGACGACACCTCAATGATATCCAAAACATCCTCAAATTTCAAAATACTTCCCTCCCTCAAATACTCCGGTTCATTTTCCGGATTCAGGATAACCGGCATTCGGTCATGGATATCTGAATACGGCTTCCTTGCCTCGGTTGTAAGAATAACGACCTGATCTCCCTCAGGCGAAGGCCGGATAAACCCGGCAAAGGAGATGAGTGGACTTTTTTGAGATGAAAAATAATAGGGAGTTTTCCGGGTTTTATCATGCTTCCATTCATAATACCCGGAAGCAGGAATCAGGCATCGATGCTCTTCAAACGATTTCCGGAAGAGATTCTTTTCACGAACGGTCTCAATCCGGGCATTAATAATCCGGTGAGAAAGCCCGGAAGTAATCCCCCATTCATTCATCTGGGCAATGGTATCGGTTCCATTCTGTGAAACAGTCAGGATAGGTGTTCCGGGAGAGACATTATACCTGGGCCGATACTCCTCCGGGAGATTTGCATCATATCGCTCCATAATCTCACCCGGAGATGCTGCAATACAAAACCGTCCACACATGCAAAGCCTGCTCCCTTCTCCTTGTATGGGATAATCATTGGTATAAATGCTCTGATAAATATTCCAGTTATCTGATAATACTCCAGGGGTATCCGGAAGTAGGGCTCTGGTATGTATTGAAAATTTCCGGAATGTCACCGGTTTTCTTAATATCGGATTGTATTATGACTATTATATTCAAAGATGTGTATTCTGGAATTGTGATACAAAATTTTCCCGAATTTTTTGTATTACACATACACAATACCAGACATTTATAAGATTCCGGATATTTTTACGATAATATATAATGATTATAAAGACTCTGATTTTATTAAGGAGAAGAATAGTATACTAATCGGTAATCAATCAAAACAAACGTGAACCAATGGATACTGTCATACGCAGCAGACCAGGAGTTACGATTTTTTGTCGCCTGCCCACTCTCCTTATTCGATATGCCACATGGGTGATAGTATCCATTATTCTTATCAGCCTGCTTTCTCCGGTTCTTTCGGATACCATACGTGATACCCGGAATTTTGAATACTGGGCTGATGAAAATTATCCTCCCTTTGAATTTAAAGATGAAGATGGAAATGCAGCCGGATTCTCGGTTGACATTATGAAAGCCATTGCAAAAGAGGAAGGATTCTCGGTAAACATAACCCCCCACCCATGGGATGAGATAAAAGATGCCCTCACCAATGATTCCATTGATTTTTCGGGCACCATGGCCTATGACATAAACCGTACTGACCGGTTTGCATTTTCTGTTCCTATTATCACCCTGAACTGGTACCTGTATGTGCCGGATAATTCCGGGATCTCATCACTTGATGAAGTGCAGGGAAAACGGATAGTTCTTGCAAAAGGGGACATCTGGGAGGAAAAAATGAGGTTGAATCCTTTTCCTGCTCAAGTATATGTTGCAACGGATTACCGGCAGCAATTAACCCTCCTCTCACAGGGAAAATTCGATGCAGCCATCATTAATAAACCGGTTGCCTCGTATCTGATGGAAAAACTGGGGATAAACAATATTAAACCGGTGGGTGATCCAATTGAACGATTGGATCTCTGCATTGCATCACATATCTCTCATCCTGAACAAATCGGAATGATAAACGAAGGAATTGTCATTATTACCAGGAACGGAAGATATAATGAGATTCAAAATTACTGGTTTGCTCCCCTTGAATATCAGTATGAATCTGAATTATTTCAGAAAGTCTTTTTTTATGTCATTATTCCATCAATATTTATCATTTTAGTGATTTTTACCTGGTTATGGTCTGTCCGAAAGATAGTTGTACTAAAAACCGCTGAACTACAGCAGAGCGAAAAACGATATACCCTGACCCTGGAAGCAATAAACGATGGTTTATGGGATTTGAACATTAAAACAGGCAAGACTTTTTTCTCTCCCCAGTATTACCGGATGGCCGGATACGAACCAGACGACTTTCCCTCTGATTTAGAGAACTGGCTCTCCAGAATTCATGATTCAGATGTTAAGCGAGTAAAAGAAGCATTATCTAAAACGCTTGCAGATGGGAGAGTAAAATACCAGGTGGAATTCAGATTCCAAAAAGCAGACGGCTCATTTATGTGGACATTAACAAGAGGAAAGGTGGTAGAATATGATTCTGATAATAAACCTCTGCGGATGGTGGGAACCCACACCGATATTACCGATTTAAAGAATGCAGAACTTAAATTAAAGGAGAGCCAGCGGACCCTTAATACCCTCATTGATAATCTTGAAGGAATGGTATACCGATGCTTAAATGATCCCAATTGGACGATGGTGTATCTCAGCGATGGAGTTTTGTCCCTGACCGGATATGAAAAAGAGGAAGTGCTCTATAACCGGGTTCAATCGTATGCTATGATCATCCATCCTGATGATCAGGATATGGTGTGGGATTTTGTGCAGAAGGGAGTGGAGGAGAACAAACCATATCGTATTATCTACCGGATAATCAGTAAAAACGGCGATGTGAAATGGGTATGGGAACAGGGTCGCGGAGTTTTTGAGGATAAGACACTTGTTGCTCTTGAAGGATATATTGCTGATATTACCAAGGAGACCCTCCGTCAGAAGACCCTTGAAAAGATGGAATATTCCCTTGAACACTTAAATGAGGGTATTATCTGGTTTGATGCCGGAGGGAGGATATTTGAGATGAATATCTCATGTAAAAAACTCATCGGACAAACTGGTGATTCTATATCTGATACAACCATCTTTTCATTACCGTTTATTCTTCCCACCGATTCATGGACCAATCTTATGGAAAAAGCAAAGGATAATAGTTCCTCGGTTTGTGATGCGGTGCTTAAGACAGGTGATGAACGCCAGTATTTCAGGATAAATACCAGTTATTGTGAATTCGGAGAGGAAAATGTCTTTTGTTCTATTATTGAGGATCATACCGCTGAAACCCGGTCACAATTTGAGATTCTTAGCCAAAAAGAGACCTTGGAATCGATGAATGAGGAACTTCTCTCAAATGAGGAAGAACTGAGACAAAATTATGAAGAGTTGAATAATATAAAGCAGGCGTTACAGATTAGTGAGAAGAAGTATCGGGCCATTTTTGAGGATGCGGTTTTGGGAATCTTCCAGACTTCCCTTTCAGGGGATCTTATCGAATATAATTCTGCCTTTGCGGTAATTTTTGGGTTTTCAAGTCCTCAGGAGATGAAGACGGCTTTGGATAATCCGGATACTATCTCATTCTCCTTCTCTAAAAACTGGGTAAATGCTCTTCAAAAAACTCTGATTGATAGAGAGATTCAAGGAGTCGAGTTAAAAGAGACCAGATGTGATGGAACCGATGTGTGGATCTCAATGAATGTAAAGGCTGTCAGAGATGAGGACGGCCAGATTCTTTTGTTTGAAGGCTCAATTGAAGATATCTCAAGAAGGATTAATGCAGAGCTCGAAAATGAACGGGCTCTCATTCAGATTAAGAAGAATATCGCCGAATTAACGCTATTAAATGATGGGATTCGAAATCCACTTACCATAATTGAGATTATTGCTGAAGACCTGATTCCGGAAAAGCAGAAAGCAATTAGTTTCCAGGTTAAAAAAATAGACTCGCTGATAACCCAGCTTGATAATCGATGGGTGGAGTCACTGAAGATTATTCAGTATCTCAAAAAACATCATGAAATTGATTATTCAGACGATTTTAATGGATGATCTTCTGGTGTTCCTTTTCTCCGGCGATAGAGAAGGTCTTTTTTACCCGGACATGAATCATGGCATCTTCCACAGAAATATTGGGGCAGACATAATATTTTATTAATAATATGGACCCAATAATTACTATATGCGGCGATTGAAAGTGATAAATGCTGAAACAATGGCCACCACAATACAATCAGAAATTATGACAAATGACGAATCGCGTTATAATCATCGCTTACATGGAGTATTACTGGTTTCAAAGGGATATTCTTGTTTAGAAACGGCAAAAATTTTAGGTCATACGGTAAAAACCATAGAAAATTGGGTAAATCAATTTAATGAGGGCAGTTTTCAAGGTTTAAGAGATGAACAAAGGACGGGAAGGCCTTCTTCTCTATCAGATCAACAATTAGAAGAAATCAAGCAAATTTTAAGAAAAGACCCAATATTACTTGATTATGAACAAAACCTCTGGGATGGGAAACTGCTTAGTTATCACATTGAAAAAACCTATGGAATAATGATTAGTGTTCGCCAATGTCAAAGACTGCTCCATAAATTAGAGTATCGTCAGGTGAAACCCCGACCAATCAGTTCAAAGTCAGATCCAAAAAAACAGGAGAGTTTTAAAAAAAACTAAAACGGAAATTCCAACGCGGAAAATATGAAATTTGGAGTTCAGATGAATGCCATTTTCAACAAAATGGCACTCGATGCAAAATGTGGATTCCTAATGATATTAAAAGTCCTGTTGTGAAACAAGAACCAACAAGAAAAAAACCAGTGTGTTTGGATCAGTAAATGTTTCTGATGGCCGGTTAGGGTATGTAAACGGACCTTCAATTTTTGTGCAAAATGGATTCAGAATCGTCCAAAGAGTTTTCTATTGCATTAAATTTTATTTCATATCAAGTGGTATTTTTGGCCAGACTTCTGAAAAATGAAGTAGATATTCAGGATTTATCGCGATATTACTAAAAGTCCAATAATCTTAAGATTGCCACTCATTAGCGGATGCTATCTAACTATTTTCAAAAAATCTGTGAAAATGAGAATATTGGGTAATGATATCGGATAAAAAATTGTACTTACTTGTGAATTACGTATGTGAGAGTGTTTTTTTGAGAGTTTTCGACATTTGCCACTAATTCTAAAGGGTAGACTTTCCAGTTTGTTTTTCTTCACTGGATGGCCTCGGTATTTCTTTGAAAAATAGGGGAAGACCTATTATGACATCGGATCTTAATACTACTAACAAGGGGTAATAATATGCTACATGCAGTCAGACAGCGAGTGACTATAGAACAGGATGGAACAATTCATGTACGTGTTCCTGAATTAAAGCCTGGAACTGTGGCTGATGTAATAATTCTTGAAACTACTGATCAGAAACCAAAAAAAGGCCTTACTGGATTTATTGGTAAAGGGAAAGGATGTTACAATAATGCAAATGACGTGGACACTTTTATCCGGAATGAGCGTAACACATGGGAATAATCGAGACTATAACAGGCCCCAGGATTTATCTTGATACAAATATTTTCATATACGCTTGAGAAGGTTACCCCGAATATGAATCGATTCTTACCTCACTTTTCGGCCTAATTGATAATGGCACTTACACAGCAGTAACAAGTGAACTAACCCTTGCAGAGGTCCTCATAAAACCTCTCATGGACAATAACGAGAATTTACAGATGATGTATGAAGAAATTATGCAATCATCAGATTTTCTTTCTCTCGCCACTATTGATCGCCAAATCCTTGTGGAGGCTGCCAGGATTCGAGCATCATCAAATGCAATTCACCTTCCAGATGCCATCCATCTCGCGACTGCACAAATCCATAACTGTTCTTGTTTTATTACAAATGATAAACGGTTGAAAAATAATCAACCGTTTCAGGTAATTGTTATTTCAGATTTTATAGAGAATTAATCTCATTTTTTGTTTTTTGAGAGGGTTGCCACATATTCACGATGCTAAATTTATTGATGTAAGTGGAAAGGTTCATGACATCGTGTACCTTTTTATTTTGAGAAATTTAGCTCAACAGATCGTGTACTTTAAATGACATTTTTTGGCTCAGGACATCGTGTACTTTTTTTAATCATTCATGGTCACAATGGTCTCATCGGTGAATCATTTTGGATGATACCGAAGAGGATATGAGAAAAGAAGCCATAAAACGCTTCATTGAAGGAGAGAAGCAAGTTAATATCTGCAGAATTCTTGGAAAGTCAAAATCATGGTTGAATAAATGGGTGAAAAGATATTCCTCTGGATCAAATGATTGGTATAAAGACCTCTCTAAAAGACCTAAAACAATCCCTAACAAATTAGATGATCAGTTAGTAAATGTTGTCATTAGAATCAGGGAGTCACTCATGGAAGGAGATGACGAATACGCTCAATATGGATTTGTAGGGGCTGAAGCCATTCAATTTCACATGGAAGAACTCAATTATGATCCAGAATCAATTCCTTGTCTCTCTACCATTAAACGTATAATTAAGCGCCATAAATTACGTGTAAATAAGAAAGAGCGCTACAAACGAGTGAAATCTAAAGGGAGATATTCTCTCATCAAACCTGAATATATCGATGAAATACACCAGATTGATTTCGTCGGTCCTAGATATATCAGAGGCTGTGGACCCGTGAATTCTCTCCACCTAAAAGATGTCATTGGTCGTCAGGTCGCAGGAAAACAATACTCTGGTAAAAGCATGGATAATGTGATGGAGTTTTTACTAGGATATTGGAAATCACATCAACTACCCAAATACATCCAGGTAGACAATGGAATGTCTTTTGCAGGTGATTTTATTCATCCAAGATCTATCAGCCGGTTTGTTAAATTGTGTTTGTATGTTGGGATTGAAGTGATATTCATTGCTCCAGCGAAACCATGGATGAATGGCACAATAGAAGAGTTCAACAAGAATTTTGATCGGCTATTTTGGAGAAGAGAGGAATTTTCAAGTCTAACAGACATTCGGAAATAATTTAAAGTGTTTTGTGATAGTCAGAACCGATTTAATGCCTGGAAATTAGAGAAAAAAGATCTTCAATGCTTACCCCAAAAACGAATTTTGAAACGTGGATTTAAGTTGGATTTGAAAAATATTCCCCTCCTTCCAGGTAAGATTCATTTCATAAGAATTGTTGACAGTAATGGAAATGTAAGTGTATTAAATGAATCATTCCACGTTGGTGTAGAATATATCGGTGAATACATATGGGCAACTATTGATATTGGGTTACAATTACTTACTATCCTTTACAATGACGAAGAAATGATAGTTCACGAGATAATAAGATATAATTATAAAATCGATTAACTAGTCCACGATGTCCTGAGCCGGAATTGACCATTTGAGGTACACTATGTGTTGAGCTTTCCGCAGTTCACTATGTGCTGAGCCTTTCCATGTAAGCATATTCCTCCTTTCTCGCATCGACTTTTGCTATGTCCCCTGTAGAAACACCAATCCATCACCACAGTTATTACTCACCTGAACCCCCATTCAGACGTCCTTTTCGGCTATATTTATTACCGCATCAGTGATCTCTTCATTTAGATATTCTTCGCCACAGGTGGTACAAACCATAGCCCGGACCTGTCTGATTACCACGGTTGTATGTCCTCGTTCTCATGTGACAGTAATAGTGCAAGGTTCACAAATTCCATGTTTACAAATTGCACATTTCATTCTCTCCTCCGGTATTCACTCTTCCATACTTGACCATACGGTTCATATACAGTAATACCATGAATTATAGAACCTCGTGATCACTTCGATAGGTTTCTCATCAGGGCGATTTTTTAATGTTCAATCAGATGCATCACGGGATCCGGGATCTCCACTGCTTCACTCATAAGTAATTCATCTTCCTTCTGACTCCATCAACTTTTCAATAGAACCGGTATGGATACGTAATCTCCAGGTATTTACTCCCGTAAGAAAAAAATCAATAATGCCAGGCATAGTTTAGACTCCGGATAAGGAAAAGGAGAGTGAATAGAGGATACATTCTGTTTAGTTCATCCCTCACCGGACCACGGGATTATGGAACCGAAAACTGGAACGATATTACATTCTCTGGATAGATGTAATATCGGGATAAACGACGGTGGACCGGCAGGTCAGACGGTAATGTACCTGCATATCCTTGTCATCCCCAGGTATTTCGGGGACATGGCAGATCCAAAAGGAGGGGTCAGCGGATTAATTCCGGAGAAGCAGAAACAGTAATCTAAAATGAGATGATATAACGAGGATTTTTTCATTTATCGTAGAGACTCAATAAGAGAAATATGACTCCATCCATTCCTCTGCAGCAAACCGCCGGACTTATCACTCCATGTGGCATGAATTGTGCTTATTATTTTGCTATTCAACGCCAGAAGAAGAGATGTCCCGGGTACAGGAAGGAAGACCCGAACAAATCATCTTCTTGTCAGGTATGCATAATACGCAATTCTCCGACTATCCTGAATAATAATTCATTCGGATTGAGGTTAAATACTCGAAAAACTTTGGCAACATGTATCATTGGATGGATGGTCTGTATTGAATCAACCGGCCCATTAAATATGATTATGTAATAATTGAACAAATTCTTCAGTAGTTATTCCTGCATCAAACAATATTGATTTTAATGTTCCTTTCCGTACCGGGTCATGTAATGGAACTACAACTCTGGTTACTGGAGGGCCATTTTTTTTTAATGTGACATGACTTCCGCGTTGGTGATGGATAAAATACCCATTTTTACACAAAACTTTGATTATTTGCTCTCCTGACACAACAGGTAATTTCGCACTTATAATCAAACTGATGCAATATCAATGGTTTCGAATAATGCAGGCATGGGAATAGGAAGATTATCTTTTTTCAGACTTTCAAGATAACAGAGAATGGCTTCTTTAATATTTGATATTGCATCTTCCAGAGTATCTCCCTCACTATGACAACCGGGAAGATCTGGACAACTAGCTAAAAAACCACCCTCCTCATCTTCTCTAATCATTACGGTGTATCGCATAATACTATTATATGTGGTTTCTATGAAATGAATTGTTTTTCGGTAGAGAAATGATAATGTATATCACAAGGATTCATAATTATTGGATCTTAAGGAGCTGTTGCACATGTCAAATTTTTGATACAAAGCCACATGAGCAACTGGTCGAGGCGAGTCTTTCATTTATCCTATCAATCCGGATTCCGGCTCTTCACCATTCATATCTTTTTGTCCGGATTATCCAATGATTACCTTAAAAACATTCCAATTCAAAACATACTTTTTATTTTTTGAAAAACTCATAATCCATCATATCCTAAATAAAAAATCAGAATTCGGGCGTATTTTCTTCTAAACATTCATGATAAACCCGGAACCCGTCGAAAACCGGCAGTCTATTCATCCCGGAAAAGAACTCTCAATATACCGGACTCTATCATACCAGGTATGCTGGATAACCCCGTCCTCCATATAGACAGGATCAACCCGGGTCCACCTATCCATATCTCTTTTCGAGTAAACGGTTGCCTCAATGAAAAAATAAGAAATACCCGGAGTTCCACCTTTTTTCTTACTCACCACTTACTCCAACAAGGACATGCCGGTCCCGGGGACCATCAAACTCGCAAAAGTACATTCCCTGCCAGGTTCCAAGAGCCAGCCGGCCATCAATGACCGGAACAGGAAGAGAAAATCCCATCAGTGATGCCTTGATATGAGCATCGGAATTTCCCTCGGCATGCAGATAATCTCCGGATGCCGGAACCAGACGGGCGAGACCGACAAGGATATCCCGTTTTACATCCGGATCAGCATTTTCATTGATAGTAAGGCCGGCGGTTGTATGCTGCATAAAAACAGAGCAGATTCCGTTTTGTATCCCGGATCTGGTAACTTCCTCTGAAATACGATGTGTAATATCTATGAGTTCTGTTCTCGAATTCGTTTTAACCTGTATCCTTATCCATTTCATTTAGATCGCCATCTGGCCTTAGTTGCTTTGAATATCTTTAAAATTTTTCATCCCAGATGATCTCAATCATTCAGATCATCCCAGAGTCCCTCCCCCCTGACTCTTTTTTCTCATATTTTGCGCCTGATAAAGCCTCCTTTGCTCTTGCCGCCAATGATGGCATTTCCATTCTGTTATCCTGCTTTTAAAAATATGAATACGGTATTCCGGTCTTCCACCTCGAGTTCTTCGAAAGCATCCAGGATAACATTGAATGTGGGCATACGGTTAATAGTAGTGTAACAACACTATAGAGTTTGTAAATTAAATACCAATACAAACCTCATTTTCTGATATTTCTCTCCATTCAATATCCGGATAGCATTCTAAAGTTGAGTTGGAAATTGTTTTACTGACTCCCCGATGATGATAAAATGGTGAATTGCTCCATCGTATTCGTTTATCATGAAGACCTAAAAAGAATATGATCCAATATATTTATATAATATAAATCAACATGAAGAGTGAAGGCATCACGATGGGATCTGATGAATTAACATCTGTCATAGGGGATATCAAACGTGCAATTCAATATTCAGTCACTGGATCAGGGTTGGATGTGGAAAAAATCGATCTTGAAATCAACAATGTTTTAGAGAAATCCGCAAATGGAAAACTTGAGTTCAAGCCATTAAATGTAAGCATATCAGGAGAAGTGAAAGAACAGGATATTCAGACCATTTTAATCTCTCTCAAACCTGATAAAGATGAAGTCACCCTCATGGGATCCAGGGATATTCCATCACAACTAGCAGAAGCGGTAGCACTCATAAAGAAAACCATTCATGAAGCAGAATTACAGGAACCAAAATTCAAACTTGAGAATGCGGTAATTACTCTTCAGTTTCAGATAACCAAAGAGGGAGAAATTTCCATGATTCTTGGAGCGGGAGGAAGTACTGCATATTCACACAAGATTGTTCTCACATTAAAAAGTGTATGAGTTCTCAAGAGGGAAAGTTTTCAGTCTTTCAATATAGTCCCCAGACTTTCACACCCGTTTTTGCTGATCCTGCAATATTTGTCGGTAAAAGTTTACCCTATATCATATGTCCGAACTCATATTCTGGATTGGAAATCCCATATACTCACAAATTTTCAGAAAAACCACATTCATATGTTAATTTACTCAAGGGATTAGATTGGATACTTGAGCAGCATCCGGATATCGTTAATATTAGTCTTGGACCAAGAGAAATTCCGGATGATGATCCAATAAATCTAGCCTTATTAATGCTTTATCTGATGAATATACCGGTAATATTTGCAGCAGGCAACAACGGACTTGGGGGAGGAGGAACTCTTCAGGCACTTGCAACACATCCCACAATAATTTCCGTTGGTGCAACAGATCAGAACAGAAAAATACTGAATACATCCAGCAGGGGGTATGACCATGGTCCAGGGGTTACAGTCGTAACTGATGGGACATCGAATTCTGATATCTATCCCCCTTCAACCAGCTTTGCTGCACCAAAAGTGACCGGATTGGCAATGTACCTTAAATCCTATCTGAGTTTTGTAATTTTTGAACTGTGTGATCTCAATAAGAAGGAAAAATGGAGTTCGATCATAACGTCACCGGTCATTGGAGCTCTGGATACCGGATATGATTCAAATCTGGCGTTTCATGATAATCTCGAGAAGATCTACATGAAAAAGGAATATTCCAGCATCCGGATATTTCGAACTGATGAAGAACAGAAGTGGTATACCGAATACTCCCTTTTTTTGAGAAGGTGCGGGATCGATACCATTCATCCATTATCACCGGATATCATAAAAAAATGCCTTGAAATGTCTGCAAAACCAATACCGGAGGAAAATGTCCTTTCAATGGGTGCAGGATTCATCGATGTACAATGCATCGATGAACTTCTGGATTGTATTACTCCGGAGAGATTAACAAGAATATTATTTCCGGATGTATTGGATGAGAGCAGAAATTGTGACCATATGCAGGAATGTAACCAGGCTCTGGGTTCTTTACCAAATACACAAAAGCTTGAAACAATTAAAAACTATATCGGGGCAAGCCATAGATTAGTTGTTGCACGGGTTTTGGAAGGTGACGGGCCTCATGGAACAACGGTATTGAGTAATATTTCCTACATCATTCCGAAAAAGAGGGGAACGATTGTTGAAATCGGCAACGGAATTATTGATGGCGAAAATATGATTGTTGATATGACAAAATCAGATCAACAGGGAATGTGATAATCATAGTGATGCCAGCAGCGATGCCTTGATATGAGTATCGGAATTCCCTTCAGCATGCAGATAATCTCCGGATGACGAAACCTGGCGGGCAAGACCGACAAGGATATCCCGTTTTACATCCGGATCAGCATTCTCATTGATGGTAAGGCCGGCCCTAGTAGCCGGATTTAATTCCGTTCACCGGTAATCAAATCCTTATGGAATTTGTATTCTAAATACCTGCTTTTCAGGCAAAAAGGAATCGTAAATCCGGCATTATGATGAATGTGCACATGGAAATAGTAATCCCCAAGACATGAGTTAATAATTCCCAAAGGAGATCTAAAAGAAGGCAGATTCTTCTCCTGGTGATCATGACAAAATAATAATTATCTCATGTGTCCAAAAATTCTGATAACCCATACATAATTACGGGCAGCAAACCATACCTCTGTACACCAGAAAAAGCATGCAGAATATTCTTTGGATATCAAATTATTTTTCGAATAAATCAAAGGAAAAATATCTTTTTTCAGCCCCCCTGCCTCTGAAAATGCATAAAACCCAAATCAGACATACATGAAACAAACAACCGCAGATCTCATCCTGGTCCTCATTGTCCTGATATGGGGTTCGTCTTATGTTGCAATGAAATGGGGAATGGATAGTTTTGGCATTTACACACTCATTGCCCTTCGGTTCAGTATCGCGTTCTTTGTCGGAATAATCCTTCTCTGGGGGCATATGTCAAAGATTTATCTTCACACCCTGGCCTCCAGTGCAATTCTGGGATTTTGTTTCTTTCTTGGATTCATATTTCTCCTCACCGGAATGGAGACCTCACCGACGACTTCAGCCGGATTTCTCATGGCAACAACGATAGTATTCATCCCCATAATCCAGGTTCTAATCTTCCATAAAATCCCCAATTCATTTCTTATCTTTGCAATACTGCTCTGCCTGTCCGGAGTCGGACTTCTCACACTTAAGGAAGGAATGACCATAGATTTTGGCACTGTTCTCTGCCTGATTGCTGCTCTTTGTTATGCTACCCAGATTGTGACAACAAAATGGGTGTTATCCGCCGGAGAAAATGCCGTCACTATCGGAGTGTTACAACTTGGATTCACTGCTTTGTTCGCTATTGGACCCGCTTTTTTCCTGGAAATGCCTCTCCAGACCATGAATCTTACAAGCGGTTTGATAATCCTGTATCTTGCCATACTCTGCACACTCGTCGGATTCGTTCTGCAGGCCGTTGCACAGGAATTTACGTCTCCGGAACATACCGGTCTTATTTATACCCTGGAATCAGTCTTTGCCGCCTTGTTCGGTTATGTCCTCTTACAGGAAGTACTCCCACTACACGGATATATCGGAGTTATTCTTGTATTCGCAGGAGTGATTATTGCAGTCAGGTATGGAAAATCATCAGAAAACCGCCAGGAAATTAGTTCATGATCTTTTCTCCTACTCCATACCATTCCTCTTTGCTATCAGCTTCAGGGATTTTTGAGCTCATATACCATGAGCAGAACGTGACACCTTCCCTATCCTGTCCCTCTGATCATCCGGTATGTGGCGGTGATTCTCCTCACAATCATTAATATCATTCTCAGCATATTGAGAAAGCAGGATAGTTCTCTGTCCGGATGAGAGGAAAAAACAGGGATCTATTCTGGCATCCGGCGGGATACCTGTCTTTCAATGGACCCGGAGAGAACATGACGACTCATGGCAGTGAAGAAGAACATAAAATCGGGATATTCCAATATGCATCACTTTCATTAGAAAATCTTCAGGAACTATTTCACACCTCATTACCAGAAGGCCTTTCCCAGGAAAATGCCGGTGCATCTCTCCAGAGAGATGGATTAAACGAGATATCTGCTACTCAGGTACACTGGTGGGAGATTGCAATCCGGCAGTTTAAATCCCCTTTTATTTACCTGCTTTTGGTTGCTGCGGTCATCGTGTATGCCATCGGTGAGCATGTCGATGCAGGAATCATTGTCGGATTTGTTTTCATCAACGCTGCCCTTGGATTTTACCAGGAATACAAATCAGAACAGTCACTCCGGGCATTGCAGCAGTTTATCAGTCCCCGGAGCCGGGTAAAAAGGGATAATAACTGGCAGGTAATCGATTCACGAAACCTGGTAAAAGGAGATATCATCAGTCTTGTGACCGGAGATGCCATACCTGCTGATCTCCGGGTTATACATACCAACCATCTTATTGTCAATGAGACGACCCTGACCGGTGAATCGGTACCGGTCTTAAAAGATGCAGATATACTCCCCTCTGTTCCAAAAAATATCTATGAAAGCCATAATCTTCTCTTTAGCGGGACATCAGTTGTAGAAGGTGAGGCAACCGCTCTTGTCCTTGAGACAGGAGAGCGGACGACCATGGGCAGGATTGCAAAACTGACCGTGGAAACCACAAAAGAGAGTGAGTTTTCAAAAGGAATCAGCAGTTTCAGCAGTTTTATCTTACGGATGATTTTGATAACCCTGGTCTTCATTTTCCTGGCAAACCTGGTAATTAAAGGTGAAAATGCAGATGTTTTCGAACTGGTCGTATTTTGTATCGCTCTTGTGGTAAGTGTCGTTCCTGAAGCTCTTCCCGTTGTAACAACAGTCTCTCTTTCAAGAGGTGCCCTGCAACTTGCCAAACATGAGGTTATTGTTAAACGGCTCACCGCAATTGAGGATATTGGAAGTATTGAGGTACTCTGCTCTGACAAGACCGGAACCCTGACAGAAAACTCCCTCAGTGCGACGGATTATTCTCCGGATGCACACCCAGCTCTCCTCTCATATGCTGCTCTGACCGTTGCACAGACGCTGGAAAAAACAGAGCCGTTTGACATTGCAATAGAAAAGGAGGCTGCAGATTGGCAGGTTTTACCGGACAATGGTTCTAAGCGGCTGATGGAATTGCCGTTTGACCCGGTTCGGCGGAGAAATGCGGTTCTCATCAGGAACGAGAAAGAAACATTCATGATCGTCCGGGGTGCACCAGAGGTAATCATCGGCTTATCTTCTCTTTTAAATTCTGAAAAAGAGGGGATTGAGAAGTGGATCTCTGATAAGGGAAAAGCAGGAGAGCGAACGATTGCCATTGCAAAACGGACGTTTCCGGGAGAAAAAGAAACAATAATTCCTGAAGATGAACAGGATCTACAATTCCTTGGCGTTATGGCCTTTGCCGATCCAATCAAACCATCCACTTATCATGCCGTAGAGAAAGCCAGGGAACTTGGTGTTGCGATTAAAATCATCACCGGAGACAGTCCGGAGGTTGCAGGAGCGGTAGGGGTAAAAATCGGGTTACTTGATGATCCATCGATGGTCCTTACCGGTTCTGTTTTGCAGGAGTTACCTGAAAACGACCGGGCAGAGGCAATAACCAGGCATGCGGTCATCGCACGGGTCACCCCGGAACAGAAATATGATATTATCAAGACCCTTCAGCGTTCATTTACCGTCGGATTTTTAGGGGAAGGAATCAATGATGCTCCGGCCCTCAAACTGGCCGGTGTGTCAATGGTAGTTGAGAGTGCAGCAGATATTGCAAGGGAAGCTGCTGATATCATCCTGCTTCAGAAGAACCTGGAGGTGATAATGGATGGAATTGAGAGCGGAAGAGGGGTGTTTGCAAATAGTGTTAAGTATCTGAAGGCAACACTTGCATCTAACTTCGGTCATTTTTACGCGATTGCAATCGGATCCATGTTCATTTCTTTTCTGCCGATGCTCCCGATTCAGATACTTCTGGTAAACCTCCTGTCAGATTTTCCAATGATCTCCATCGCTACCGATACGGTTGATAAAAATGAAGTCAAAAAACCGAGAAAATATGAAGTCCGGGAAATAATGCTGGTCGCAACATTGCTCGGGGTAGTTGTGACCGTATTTGATCTCATGTTTTTTGCATTTTTCATGCATGAGGGAGACAAGATCCTGCAGACAAACTGGTTTGTGGGGAGTATCCTCACTGAGCTCGTATTTCTCTTCTCGATACGGACAAAACTGCCATGTTACCAGGCTGAACGACCTTCCGGGTATGTTATACTTCTCACAGCGGTTGCAGCCTTAGCTACCGTCCTGCTCCCGTATACGGTCATCGGAGAGAAATTATTTCATTTTTACCCGCCGTCTGCCATGCATCTCGGGATAATTTTCAGTCTGGTTGCGGCATTTTTTGTATGCAGTGAACTGGTAAAACATATGTATTACCGGTACACCGGATAATTTTTTGAGAAGTCCATCGAATCTATAGTGTTTGGAAATGAAGCATCTTTTCAGAAAAAACCTAAATAAATTTTTTTTAAAAATTTCCAAAAATTGCCCTTTAATCATCCTGATGCAGGATAATTCCATGGTGCTTGTGCAAAAATTCTCTTATCTTCACCGACTCAATCCAGCCTTGGTCTACCTTTCTGATTATCTGATCAATTATCATTATCTGCTGCTGTATCTGTTCAAAATGAACAGGATTATCTATCTCACATAAGGTGCTGATAACTGAAAGCGGATTTCGTATCTGGTCATTGAGCGTTGCCAACTGGTAAATATTCCTCTCAATCTGCCCAAGTGCTGACGCTTCCCTCTGTCTTGCCTTATCTCTCTCGGTCAGTTCAGTGATAAATATCATATATGTGTCATCTGGAAGCCCGACGGCATTAATAAGAACAGAAATCGCAGTTTCATCCTTTCTTTGCATCTTTATTTCATATGATATAAACCCCATCCGGACCAGTGAAAAAAAGTACTCATCTGCCAAGGCCCTGTTTTCAGCCGGAAACAAGGATAAAAGATCCATTCCCATCAGTTCATCCAGCGAATATCCGAGCACTGAACAGGCCATAGGGTTTACATCGACAAAATGTCCAGTTATATCAGCCACAAGGACACCCAGCGGAGAAAATTCACAGTATCGTCGGTATTTCTCTTGAGATCCTGCCAAATCCTGCAATATCATCTCATTATCGGTCAATGTTTTTGCAAGCTTCAGGTTGCTGTAACTGAGCCGGGAGATAAGCCCTGCAAACCGCTTGTAAAAGTCCATCACCAGAGTTACCGTCTCCCTGCTCCATCGGGGAACCCGGTCAAGAGCAGCGAGATATTCATCAGGATTAAAACCATACATTGCTGCCTGCTTCCTGAAAATGTCCAGATCTACCTGTTCATCAGTATAGAAAAACTGTCCGAGGAAGAGATTTCCAACATGATGTGACCCTATCATTATCGGAGTTACCAGATCCCAGAGATTATTTTTGCATTTGTATGCCTTTATCTCCCCTGGCTTAACACCGGACGTCAGTATTATGTCACTTTCAAGACAGTTTTTTTCTGTTTCAGGATTAACCCGGTGAAATTTTGTGCAGATATCCTGCCATCCGGTTGCGACAAGAATTTTTCCATTCAGATCATCAATGGCAATTCCAATCCCGCTTAGAGCATAAAAATCATCCATTATACGTTGAATTTCTTCGCAATCGATAATATTGGCGAGTTCTTCCTCGGTGACATCATAATCAGGAGTGAGAATATGATCCAGTTTCAAGGTAAGAAGATCCTTGCTCTCTTTCAATTCTTCTGATTTCTTCGCCAGTTCTTCGTAATTAACCCGCAACTCCTCTTCTGTTGCTGATATCTCTTCATATGCTGCCTGAAGGTCCAGATGAGAGGCTTGAAGCCATTTTTCATTCTCCTTTTGTTCAGTAATGTCCATAGTAATGGATCCAAGCCTGAAACGGGTCTCTGTCGGGATGGGAAATACCGTCTGCCGGATATACCGCCGGACACCATCAGATGTTATTATCTCAGCTTCGATCGGGGTTTTCAGGTAATCAGACCTGCCGGTCGCTAATGCTTCCGATATAATTGTAAAAATTCTTTCAATCCTCTCCGGTGTCCGGCGTTCTGGAATCATCGAGGATACCAGGAAATCGCAGTACACCTGACCCACCACCTCTTTCCGGGGGATACCAAAGAAGGATTCGGCTGCGGTATTCCATTCAATGATTAATCCCTGCTCATCGATGAGTATTATTGCATTCGGAGAGTTCTGGACAAGTGATCTGAACTTCTCTTCACTGGCTTTAAGTTCATGCTCCTTTTCCCTGATAATAGTGATATCTTTTACCGCTGAATATCTCATTAATTTATTCTTATTTCTGATAGTGGTTGCCCGTACCATCAGCCTGAGAATTTTCCCATCTTTTGTCAATCCTTCTGACTCATAGGTTCCGTCATCTTCCTTTAAGAGTTGTTCCAGGACATAGTCCCGATATTCGGGAGTAACAAGCGTGAGGATTGACATCCCTTTTAATTCTTCTTCAGAATATCCAAACATCCGGACAGCACTTGCGTTCACCTCACAGATCTGCCCGCCGGAGTGCATAAACAGGGCATCATCTGTTGCATCGGAAATCTTACGGACTTGCATATCAGCCATTGCCTGTTCACTCTTTATCAGGAGATCATAGGCCTCTTTTCGGCTCGTATCGTCATAACAGGTGGTAAGAACCCGGGACAGGGCAGGTGTTGCCTCCTGCATAACCGACACATATGCAATAATATGAAGAACTTTGCCTTTTGCTGATTTAAGAGATAATTCTCCTTTAAATGAGGTTTTTCCATCAGCGAGGGAGACAAATAATTCCTGAATGGTTTTTTGGGATTCTTGAGTAAATAGAAAGGGAAAATTTCTTTTAAACGCCGATTTTGATTCGAACCCAAAAAGTCGCACAAGTTCAGGATTAAACCCGATATTTGTTATCAGTCCCATACATTTCCTGATCTCTTTCGGGTTCTGCTCAAAATATTCCTTAAAATCAGCAATTCCGGCCCATCTCATCTCTTCAATGTACATCCTGAATTGTGAGAAATCATCCTCACAAATAGCAACAGGGACTGACTCAAACAGGGAATGGTATCGCTTCTCCAACCGGATATTCTTCTCTTCTATCTCTTTAGCCGGGGTTATGTCAATTATTACCCCATCAATCCATCTAATCCCGCCATCTTCACCCCTATAGGGACTTCCCTGTTCCTGAAGATGAATGCACACTCCATCCTTTCTTCTGATCCGGTACTGGGCAGAATACCCTTCTCCTGACCGAAGTGCACTGGCTATTGAAGCGGTAATTCCATCAACATCTTCAGGAATCACCAGGGAATGAAGGGCAACATGATCCTTTGTGGTAATCTCCTGTTCATGATAACCGGTCATCTTTTGCAGGTTGTCGTTGAAAAATTCGGTTTTCCGAGCGGCGAGGGTGTAACGATAGGTTATTCCGGGAATATTTGTGGTGAATGAACGCAGTTTCTCCTCGTTTTCTTTAAGTTTAGCCTGAATTTTTCGTGTTTCAGTGACATCTTCGGCTATTATGGCAATTAATTGTGAATTTACCGAGAGAGATATGCCTATTATTGATATGGCATACCATGACTCCTGCCCGTTCCTGATATACGGAATCACCTCCCGGTAGACTTTATCATGAGTGAAGGTTTTAAGTCCGCTGATAACCTTCGGATGAGAGAAGAGATCAAGCTGGAGAAGATCCAGTCTTTCACCAATTACCGGTTTATTCATAAGATCAAGTATTTTCTGTGCTTTTTGATTCACATACTGAATTTTTAGTTTTGTATTGAGTATTATTACAAGATCTGAACTTATGTCAATAAGACCAGACACCGGAATTGCTTCGATGAGGTGGTACTTCTTCGCAGTTCCAACCTCAACTTTTCGAACCCTGCCAAGGACTTCAAGAACATCAAGATTCCTTGCTGCGGTATGGGGATCCAGACCACAACGTGCGGCTATCTCTTTTATTTTAAGGGCTGAATCCTCTGAAGAAAGTACTGAGAGGATTCTATTATGGATATCACTCATGGGAATTATTAACCATATTTATCCATTGAACCTGTCCAGCAACAATAATGGTTTGTCATAAAAAATGATTTATGATCAGAACATTTAATTCCACCACATTAATATTTAAAGATATGTATTTCTGCGCACAAGCATGATGATTTAACTACATTGCAATCAAATTTTCAATCTCTGTGATTTTTGGCAGATGCCAGGATTACCCGGATGCGATAAATATGGATTTAAAAACAAGAACTGATGATATTGCTTCTTTAAAGAGCATTATTGATGCAATTCCTTCAGCGGTTCAGATAATCGGACCTGACGGGCTGTTTCTTGATTGTAATGCTGCAACGTACACAATGCTCGGTGCATCAGCCGTTGAAGATATTATTGGCAAATCTCCGGCAATCATCTCCTCGGAAAAACAAAGTGACGGAACTGATTCGCTCAAAGGTTCAAAAAAATACATTGATCTGGCTTTTTCCGGCGAAACCACTACCTTTGAATGGGAACACAAGCGTCTTGATGGAACAATATTTCCCTGTCTGGTGACCCTGCAGGTGATTGAATATAACGGACAGAACTGTCTGATGTCAACCCTTGTCGATATTACAGATATGGTTGCATTTCGACAAAAATCAGAGTTTATTATCAGGAATGCCCCAACACCGCTCATAGATATTTTGCCTGATCTTTCAATTGCAGCTGCGAATGTTGCGTTTGCAGACCTGATTGATACCCCGATGGATAAACTCTCCACGATGAAACTTTCCGATTTTGATGTGAGAAACCGGGTTGGCGGATCACTTGCCGAGGCTCTTGAAACAAAGAGCCAGGTTACCGGTGTGATGGACGCAGTTGTATCCACTGGAACAAAAAACCTTGAGTACTTCTATAATCCATTTTACGATAACCAAGGTACATTAGTCTCAATTATCGCGTATTATATTGATAAAACCGCCGAGAAGAAAGCAGTTCGTGATATTATCACCCTTACCGAACGATGCCAGGCCGGCTATCTTGACAGCCGGCTTGATCCGGAGGCTTATTCCGGTGAACTTCGGAGTCTGACCGAAGGAATCAATGGAACCCTGGATGCCATTATCGGGCCGCTCAACGTTGCAGCAGAGTATGTAGACCGGATATCAAAGGGAGATATACCGCCAAAGATTACTGATGAGTATAACGGGGATTTCAAGGAGATAAAGAATAATCTGAATACCTGTATTGACAGTCTGACATCCCTGCTTTCAGATACAACAAAGATGTACGAAGAGCAGAAAGCAGGTAATATCGAGGCTTTAATTGATATCAACCGGTACAATGGCTTTTACAAAGAAATTATCGCAGGTTATAATGACGCTGTCGGGATTCATATCAGTAGTGTTCTGAAGATTCTGTCTGTTCTTACGGCATATTCAGAAGGTGATTTCAGTCCGGTGCTTGAGAAAATGCCCGGTAAGCAGGCCCTTGCAAATGAGAGAATGGATAAACTGAGGGAGAATATTCTGGCCCTTGTTCAGGACTGTGATACCCTTATTCAAGCGTCAGTTGAGGGAAAACTTAACACCCGGGCTGACATTACCCGGCATCAGGGTGAATACCGGAAGATCGTTGAAGGAATCAATAATAGTCTTGATGCGATTATAAAACCCCTTCGTGATGCAGGTGCCGTGCTGGAGCGGATGGCAGTAAATGACCATACAAAGGGAATGAATGAAGCTGCATATCAAGGCGATTTTGTCACCTTTGCCTCGAATATTAATGCAGTCCGGGAGCGGGTGAATCATATCGTAGATTCTATTATTCAAATCAGTGAAGGTGATCTTTCAGAACTTGGTACATATCAAAAGATAGGAAGACGATCAGAGCAGGACAGGGTTGTCCCCGGATTGATAAAAGCGTTTGGAAATCTGCAGGCTTTGACGAATGACACCAATCTCCTGGTCGATGCAGCAGCAAAAGGAAATTTTGATATCAGGGCAGATGCCAGCAGGCATGAGGGTGAATACCGGAGGATCATTGAGGGAATTAATGCAACGGTCGGTACGATGGCCGATAAAGTTGCCTGGTACGAATCTATCCTTGATTCGATGCAGTTTCCGATTACCGTTACCGACCTCAATGCAAAATGGACCTTTGTAAACAAGGCTGTTGAAGATATGCTCAAAGTCAGCCGGAAAGAGATCATGGGTCATCCCTGCAAAGAATGGGGTGCCGGGATCTGTAATACGGAAAACTGTGGAATTGTAAGACTTCGGAAGGGATTTACTTCAACCAACTTTGAGCAGTCCGGGGGACATTTCAAGGTTGACGTGGCCTATGTGAAGAATGCAAAAGGAGAAAATGTGGGCCACGTTGAAGTAGTAACTGAAATCACCCCCCTTGTCAAAATGCAAAAAGAGATGGAAAATAAAGCGGCATGGTATGAATCTATTCTTGATGCCATTCCGTTTCCGGTCTCGGTCACCGATCTGAATATGAACTGGACCTTCCTCAATCCTGCCACTGCGAAGATGGCAAATGTTGATAAAAAAGCGGCAATCGGCACCCAATGTAACCGATGGAATGCCAATATCTGCAGAACAAGGGACTGCGGTATTGAATGTCTGCGGGCTGGAATGAGAGAGACATTCTTCGAACAGGACGGAGGATTTTACAAAGTTGATGTCGAGTATGTGAAAGATGCATCAGGAAAAGATATTGGTCATGTAGAGGTGATTCAGGATGTCACGGCCATTAAGAAGGTTGAAAAATATCTTGATGAATCAGTCAATAATATCACCTATTGCCTAGGTCAGTTTGCAGAAGGAAAGACGAATTTTGATGTCAGGATTCCAGCTGCCGATCAGTACACCAGAGATGTCCGGGAAAAGATAGCAGTACTCTCAGATAATCTTCACCATGCACGGGATTCGGTGAAAAACCTTGTTCTTCAGGCAAATAATCTGGCTCAGGCAGCAATCCGGGGAGATCTAAAATATCGTGCCGATGCGGCAAAGGTTGCCGGAGATTTTGCAGAGGTTCTCAAAGGAGTGAACCAGACCCTTGAAACCGTTGGAATACCCCTGAATGCAGCGGCGAAGTGGATTGAGGATGTTGCAAATGGTCGGGAAGTGGCTGATATCACCGAAGAATATCCCGGGGATTATGCTGTAATTAAAAATAATATCAATGAATCAAACCGGGTGCTCAGAGATCTGATTATTGAAACTGACCGTCTGTCAAAAGGAGCTACTGCAGGAGATCTGAAAGTAAGAGGAGATATCTCCCGGTATAATGGAGCCTGGAAAGGGATTGTTGTCGGGATCAATGAAACACTTGATACAGTGGTAACCCCGGTCCAGGAGGCCATTCGGATTGCTCAGGAATACGCAAAAGCGAACTTTACCGTTAGATTTGATCCCGCTATTACGGTTAATGGTGACTGGGTAGGATTTAAAACCGCACTTGATGATATCGGCATTCAGATCTGTGGGGCCATCGAGGTAATAAACAAGCAGATCCTTGAATTAGCCTCAAATGCTGAAGAAGCAACCGCAAGTGTTCAGGAGGTTTCAGCAGGTGCTCAGCAGATTGCAAAGAATGCAGGGAGCGTTAGTGCAAATGCAGAGCAGGGAGATGACGGGGTTACCCAGGTCCTGAAGGCTATGGAAGACCTTACCATTACCGTCGGTGAAGTTTCACAACGGGCAGAAATGGTATCAGGATCAGCTACCCAGGCAAACCAATTCTCAAAAGAAGGAATTGAACTTGCGAAGAAGTCTGAATCTGCGATGAGCGGGATTACCAGTTCGACACAAGAGGTTGACCAGATAGTCAAGGAGATTAATAAGCAGATGGAGGAGATCGGAAAGATTGTTCGGCTTATCACCGATATCTCCAATCAGACTAACCTTCTTGCCCTGAACGCTGCAATAGAAGCTGCACGGGCTGGAGAAGCAGGGCGGGGATTTGCGGTTGTCGCTGCTGAAGTCAAGTCCCTGGCCCAGGATTCCCGGACTTCTGCTGAGAATATCGCAGATATGATCGCAAATCTCCAGGCCAAGGCAAGTAAAGCAAATGATGCAATCATCACTGCCGGATCAGCAGTTGAAGACGGGAATCACTCTCTTGAGAAGACAGTCGCTGCGTTTACAAAGATAGCAGATTCAATCGAAGATATTACCCGTAATGCGATGGATATGGCCTCTTCCTCTGAAGAACAGGCTGCATCAGTCGAGGAGATAACGGCCAGTGTGAATGAAGTGTCGGTTCTTCTCCAGGGAACATCACGGGAAGCCGGGGATGCAGCAGCAGCAACCGAGGAGGCTTCAGCTTCAATTGAACAGATAGGCCGGGTTGTGACTAATGTCAGTGGTATTGCAGATGCAATTTCAAGAGAGATGACAAAGTTTAAAATTTAATGAGCAATACGATATAGCCATCCGTTTTTTTCTCTTTTTTTTGTAAATGAAAAATATCAGGTGATAAGTTGATAATACATACTCCCGAAAGGGAATGGAACATACTGGCCCTATTTACCGGACTGGTCAACCCTTGACGAGTATATCATCCGCCTCCGGGATCAGGATTTTAAATTCAGCGGATTTTTTTTAGTCAACTCACAATCTATATCTCCTGAGCACCATAATTCATGGTATGCAACGTGTGTTTCGGTTAGTGATGATTCTTTTATTTTTAACACTTTTCAGTGTGTCCGGATTAACTGACAATTCCGGAATTGACGTGAATACAACAGTTCAGGCGTTCCAGGATACCGGTTTTTCAGTAGGTCTTGGAAAGATGCAGACCGTTGACGCAATCGGCCTCTATGATGCCGGAATTACTCCGTCGTGTTATGCCATTAATCCAAGTGCTCCGTACATGTCGTTTAAGGTTCCAAAAGCACCCGGACAGACGAGTAACAATACCATCTCTGATTCACCGATTAATCCGGAGAACAAGGGACTCTGGCTTGATTATCATACCCGTCCGGACGAGGCTTTTGTCTACATCGGAACGACCCCGCCGGAATGTGATTATTTCAGTTATTGCGGGTATTTAGCCACAAGATATTTCCCGCTTTCAAATGAGAAACGCCGGGTGTATGCAAGTCTTGGAGATGCCATAAGTCTCTCCCGTCTGAAAGACGAGCCTGCATACAACTCCGGTGTTTTTTCAAAACCGATTATCATCATCTTTACCGCTGATATGAATACAGATACAAAGGCACGAACAGCTCTTACCGCTGTCGGATATCCGGAGGATATCATCCACACCCTGGTAGTACCACATACGCTTGTTAACCTGGGGCTTGATTCAGAGACCGATACCTTGACGACCCTGCACCGGGTAGCGTTATTCAGAAATGAAGAAGAGGGAGATGCATACATGAATAGCACTCCGGGGACTGTATACCGTCTCACTCCTGAAACAGAAGAAGAACCGGCATTTTTTGATGTCCCGGACGTTATCCCACGGGGAACCGGAGATACCCGTGAAATGGACCTGATGGATGATCTGGAAGAACTCCGTCAGGCAATTATTGACCGAAACGAGGGATATGAGGTCCAGGATCTGACAACGAAGATCTGGATCTTTGAAGGATATGATGCCATCCAGAGAGGAATTGATGCACTTGGAGATATCAGGGATACTGTCTACCTGAATACGACCAATACCGTTCTCGGAGACAAACCTGGCGAATGTATCATGGTGTACGGGGTGAACCATGTAGCAACCAAAAAGGCCACCTATGCAAATTTCGGCCTGTATGGTCTTGCTGCCCTGAATGGAATAGAAGGGATCTCTAATCATGACTATACAGGGACTGCAGAAGAGTATTTACCCGGAAATCCCAATGCACAATACCTGTACGTTGCAAAGATCTGTCGCGAAGATGACGGAAGTCCGTCAACTTCAGTGATACCTTCCGGTGTCGGGGCACATGGGGTCGAGCCTGATGAACCCTGTTTTGTCGGGTTCAGGGTATATGTAGAGCCGGAAACATCAGTGGGTCCGGCCTGGAATGAGATAGTGTATGACCGGGCGATAAAAATTACCCCCTAAGTTTTTTTCATCGTTATCCACCACAAATCAGTCAATATTTGCAAATCCCAGAAGATACTCGACAATTGGTACTATTCGTATCTCCACTCCTTCTTCTTCGATGATCCGGGATGTCTGTTCGGTGATAATATACCCGGTTTTCAGGTTAAACGAATGACATGCGGATAAAAGACCTGCAATCTCCCGTTTTGTATTCTCTCCGGTCAAATGATAACAGACCTGAACTGCTCCGCTGATTTTGGTACCTTTTTTAATGATAAAATCGCATTCGTTGTTTGAATCACGAAAGAAAAAGATAGTCAATCCTTTCCGGATAAGTGCATTGCAGACCAAGTTTCGGGAGATCCTGCATACAGGTAGATATTTAACGGGATGGGCATTAATGTATACCCTAGTTGAATAATATTTCAGATTTTCTTCGAACATATCTGAAGTTAATATTTGAGAAAAGGAGGAAAGTTAAACAGGTGTCAATAAATGAGGCTTCTTTCTCTCCATTCCCGGATAATAAATTATCCAGCAGAGACAAACAGACAAAGGATTATCAATATAAGACCCCTTATTGGTTTGTACGGATAAATAATGGCAATTCATGAACCCATTAATAAGGTCAACCTGGAACGAATCACTAACGGTATCTTCGCGTTTACGATGACGCTTCTAGCCAGAAACATCATAACGTCAGACAAGTATGAACAGGCATCACAGATTACAATTGAACATTTTGTCGAGGACACCATATTTTCAATCTTTGATTTTTTAGGTGTTTTTATCCTTCTTGCCATGTTCTGGATGTTGTTCTTCCAGATGTTCCATCGGATGAAAACCTATGATTATCATTTTCTTCATGTTCACATGCTTGCTCTGATGGCAATCGTCCTTATCCCATTCTCTTCGTCGTTTAGTAATTTGGGGGAAAATGACTACATTTTTGTAGATTATTTTTTTCAAATAAATTATTTTTTCCTCGGGATACTGCTTGCCTATTTATGGTATTATGCCGGTTCACATCCGGCCCTTCTCGACCCGGACCTTATCCCATCTGAAACCACCTGTCTTTTAAAAAAGTGTCTGGTTCCCCCTTTTGTGGCAGCACTGGGAATCTTCTGGGTATTTGCCGATCTCCCGGGCATTGAGATTCTATATTTTGTTCCTTTTGTTATCCTGGGGATATTTTTCAGGAATCCCCCGGATAATCCGGTCTCATGAATGAAACTCCGATTTTGAGAGTTTGTCCGGGAAATTGTGTCTGCCGACAAAAAATGCATGATATCCATGAAGAGGGGTCTTTGGTGCTTGAAGGCGTGTTAATCACCTCCGTTGTTTCAGGTGAAAGCCATATAGATAACGAGATTCCGTCATAAAAAATTCATAATCTATATCTTCTTACCCTCTCCATTCATGGTATGAAGCGTTTACTTCGGTTTGCGATGATCATTCTTCTCCTATCGCAGTTCACCCTTATCTTTTCGGTTGTAGGTGATGAAACACCGGTTATGCAGGTTCTCGTGTCAGGGAATATATCTTCCATTTCAGAACCTGATCCGGGAACCTACCAGATTCAAATTCAGAATGTAATCCCGAATGCAACGGTCTTATATGATACCCGGTCAGTCACAGTGCCCCTTCAACATGCTCTCATCACTAATACCACAACTGGACCCATCCGACTTGTGGATAATAACGGTGATATGATTAGAGATATAGTCCGGGTGACAGATATCAGGTATTTAGAAGAGGACAAGACCCTGGAATTTGATCTGATTCCGTTAGAATTTCAGGAGGGTTCAGAACAAGTCAAAATCCGGGAAATTGTGCCCGGCTCTTACACACAGACAGATGTTACTTTCGTATATACCATTCCGGCACCGGAGAATACTCCGGTTGATTACTGCTGCACTTTTAAGCAGGTGGAGGATAAAAAATGTGTCCCGATGCGACCACTTTGCGGGTATTAATGCAGGTAGCGGGATTATTATAAATTTTTCCCAACCGATGCATTAGATCGAATAGGTTTTTCAGGTTTTGTTACCCAACAAGATGAGAGACGGATATCTGGAACGTATTTATTCTGAAATTAGAACAGTACAGACCATGAAACTTGTATATCATTGATACGTATATCTATATGTAAAAATCATCGGTTAAAATATGGGAGAAATAATTGAGGCTATCTATGAGGATGGGGTTTTTAAGCCACTAAAGAAACCCGAAATAGCAGATAAAACAAAGGCAACGATAATCATTCAGGGGACAATAACAAGAAAAACTAAAGGAATACTATCCTCAAATTCTATAGAGAAGATTATTGAGGAGATAGAAGATGAAAGTATTTTTTGATTCGAATATTTCTATCATCTCTCTGGTAATTACCCCCTTGCCTCAGAATATATTAAAAAAGTAGAGATGGGAATAATTCAGGGATACATCAATGACATTGTGTACTCTGAAGTCATTTTGGGCTTTCTCAGGGCTCAAACTCAGTTGTCTTCAAAGAGAATACGAGAAAAATTGCCTTCTATCAACATGGATTATGAGGATTTACGAGATCTCTTCTCCATATTTATCAACCTTCCATCTCATTCAGGAAATGACATCTTTCAAATTATGAATATTTACCATCTAATGCCTCATGATGCACTTATTGCAGCTTCATGTAAACAATACGGTCTTAACAAGATTGTGACAAACGATTCAGATTTTTCCAGAGTTAATTTTCTGGAAATAATCAATCAACCAATAAAAGAACAATGAGTTTTTTCAAGGTTGTCAATATCAACCAATATTTTCCTCTTCTAAAAGATAAATAAGAGCAGAAATAAATTTGGAGATAAATCCAGTCTCAAAAATAGAAAATATCCTCCTTCATCCAAACCCGGCCTGATATGTCCCATTCTGTGAACAGTACAGCCAGTATCCTTCGTATGGCAGGACAGGTCTTGTATCACTCTGGTTGCTGGTTCCTCCCCGGATAATCGGTTCTTCATACTGCTGAAGCCCGGCATTGTACCCGGTCGCATATGACCAACCGGACAACGTGTGAAAGGTCTCATTTGCTGATATGTCAGCCTCTGTCCAGCCCCCTACCGATGACCATCCTGCCGGAATCTCCCGTGAAAGGATTGTCATTGGTTCACTAAACGTAATCGGAACCCCGGTTTTCTCTGAAGAATAAATCCAGTACCCCTGAAGAGGAACCACCAAATCATTCATAGAGAGAGTCTGGTATCCTGCGGTATCATTCAGATATTTGAGGACTGAATGACCGGATGAGTTTACACCCGCAAATATCTGTGCAGTCTCATATCCCACTGCAGGCTGCCGTGGAACTGATACATGGTTCCAGCCCGGAAAGAGCTGGATCGTAGAAGGCTCATCCAATGCTTTCAGGGCAGCTTCCAGGTTGACCCTTCCACCAGTAACAGTCTTATCATGTAATGAGGGAATGGGAAAAGCAGTATCCATGATGACCTGTTTTATCTCTCCGGCGGTAAGATCCGGTTTTTTCCCCTTGATTAAACCAGCGATACCGGAGACCATGGGGGCTGCCATTGATGTCCCATCCATGTAAGTATATTCCGGTTTTATTACCAGTCCACGGTATCCAATCCTGATATCCCGGATGGAAAAATCAGATTTGATATCACCTTCAAACAGGGAATAAGTATATCTGAAACGGACAGATGTTCCCGGATATACAGAATTGAGCGGAATAAACAGTTGTCTCCAGTCATCTTCCCTAAATTCAGTATCAAAATCCCAAAGGGGAATCCATTGCTCACCATCAAAGGAGTACTCGATTATCTGGTATCCGTTAAAATTCCCCTTTATATCCCAGACCAGATTAGGTATTTCACCCATATCATCAGGAATATAAACAGACTTGTTCAGTTCAATGACAAAGGTAGAATTATCAGGTTGTTCTGAAAGAACTCCGCGTAATGATACGGGTTCTCCAGGAAGAGTACCGGGAACATGGATCCAGTTACCGGATAATGTAAAGTTCTGCTCTGAAAATGCAGGATCTTCAAAGATTGTGGTGTAGGAGTATGCAGATGGAATAGTGCTGTAGATATCCGAGCCCGGAGCACCGACATGCACCGTCCGGTTACCATAATTTGAGAACCATGACAGATTGTCCTGTGCATCTGTTGCAGCAATGGCAATCACGTTGCTAAAGTTATAACAAGCCGGATACTGGGAAATCCGGTTCAAATCTGCGACATAGTTTCCGGCTGAACAGACAAAAAGTGCCGGGGACTGACGGATGATATCCTCCATTGTCCGGCTGTATTCTGTTCCAAACGAACAACTGATGACCGATGCATTGTACAGTGTTGCATAGGCCATACCAAATGCAAGATCTGATAATTTTCCGGACCCGCGGTAATCCAGGACTTTTATGGGCATGATGGTGGTATTCCAGGCTACCCCTGCCCCACCGAGTCCGTTGTTGCCAATCATACCAATAATCCCGGCACAATGAGTTCCGTGACCGTCATCATCCCAGGGTTCAACAGGCATATCTTCCAGGATATTTATTCCATGCAGAAGAGTCCCGGACCCTGAATAACTCCAGATATTATCCACTAGGTCAGGATGATAAATATCTGCTCCGGTGTCAAGAACGGCGATGATAGTCCCGTTCGTGGTTGTGGCTTTTTCCCATCCAGCCAGGGCACCGATGTCTGCTCCGGGTATTCCGGGAGTGGTATTCTCCTTAAACAGGGATCCGGTGTTGGAAAGTCCCCATTGCCGCCAGAACTCCGGATCATCAGGATTTTTCAATGCTATAACATAATAATCCGGTTCTGCATACAAAACAGCCGGATTACCGGAATAATAACGGATTGCATCAGGAACCAGCATCCCTTCCGGAAGCTTGACAAGAGATAAGCCGGGGATCCCAACGGTTCCATAATCCCGCTCAACCGATGCACCGATTGCTGCATGGATATCAGACAGGGAACTGACCATACCGTCCGGACCATTTGCTGCCTGCACCAGGATACTTCCTTCTGTATAGGGAGGGTCAGGCAGAAAATTTCGTATTCCGGTGGCATTTTTGAAAGATATGGCATCATCTGCCAGACAGGATGAAAAGGAGAGACAGGCAAAGCAAAAAATGAGCCAGATGATTACTTTTTTCTGTAATATTCCAGACATAAAAATGTTCTCTGTGAAAGAATATATAAATGTAATAATTCTTATGCTTTTTTATGAATAACAGCCTATTACCAGTCTTTTTCCGGGTCTTACAATATATCCTGAATTAATCAGGTAAAAATGGTTGGAATCCATTCTATTCCACTACGAGCTTCGCAACCCCCGGTTACAGAGTGATAGCCATCAGTTCCAGTCTTCCATTAACAAATCCCCACCGGTCCATTGCCGTTCCTGCTGCATTATGAGAGTCAAACACCTTTGGACCAGTCACTCCGTAATAGTTTGACCGGTTTAATCCTTCCTGTATCATATCCGGTGTAACCGTTCCGTTTGTGCATGGAATCGTGCGTAATGCCTCGGAAATCACCATCAGGGAGTCATACCCGTATCCTGCAGGAGTTCTTGAGGGATCTTCTCCGAACCGGTCCTGGTAAGAAGACAAAAACCGATCTGCATGTTCACCAGGTACCAGGTTTGTATATGCCAGGATGGTAAACAAGGCAAATGTTTCAAGGTCATCTGGTATCTCTTCCTCCAGGTTGCTCATGAGAGCGGATTCCGTCACTATCACCTGTCCCTTAAAACCGGCCTGTGAAAGGTTACTTATCAAGGGGATCTGCCGGTTATCGTAGACGACAATAACAACCGCATCAGGAGCGGTATCAAGAACACGCTCTGTCAGGAGGCGGTAATCGGGATCATCGGTAAGCGGGAATTCACCGATAAGCTGGACATCATTCTGCTTAAGCCCGTTTTTGATGTGCGTAAGGACAGAACTGCCATATGCATCATCGATATAAATGACAGATGTCCGGTCTGATGAGTACTTCAGCCAGTCGGCAATGAACCTGCTTAAGGAGAAGATGGGAGGATTTACCTGGAAAAACCGTGGGGAGATTCCATAGAGATCTTCACCATTCGCCCGGGGAGAGACCAGGACCGGGGATGACGGGTTCTTTGACTCTTGTGCCATCGGAAGGGTCAGCATCGTCGTATATGAACCGATGATCACCGGGACTCCTTCGGCCTGCATCTCCTTATACAGCGAAAGGGCGGTCTCTGGATCTCCACTATCATCAGCTGTGCGAAGAGAAAGGTGGTATCCGAGAGCTTCACCTTCCTGCTCAATCTCATCTGCAGCAAGGAGAATTCCCTGAAGAAGTTCATTCCCAATGACTTCATAGGCCCCACTCAGTGGCAGGATAACACCAACCTGTATCGTTGTATTCTCTGCTGCACACGGGGTTATGAGAACTCCTATGACCATAAGCAGGGCGATGAGAATCCCGGTTCGTATCCAGGCCGGATGAGAATTTTTATTCATAAGACCGTTCCGGTGTACTGGTGCCTCTCTTTCAGGAAGGGAATTTACTCGTTGTATTTTCATTCTACGCCTCCAAAGAAGCTCACAGCCGGCAGGTCAAGGAGTTCATTCCCGGTTGAGATTCCAGGGTGTGATGACCTGACGTTATAGTATACCTGCTGGTAGAGTTCCCGCAGGGTGAGGGATCTGTCTGCATTTCGTAACTGTGATACCAGTTCTTTCGTGAATTCGTCAGAGAGCCATACAGATAACTCAGGATCATAGCTAGCGGCTTTTGATGTCTCATCTGCACAAGAAGCGGTCATGACAATGGTTTTTGGAGTAGTTATCGCATCTGCAACCGCCCCGCTGAAACAGGACTCAAGAACAAGCAGCATCCGTCCAAACCGTTTCTGTTTGTACATATCCCCGATAAGATCGGCAATTCCGGCCGGGGTGATGGTTTCATTTCCTTCACCAACGAGAAGGTCTCCACCAGGGGATCCATGTGATGTAAGGTAGAGAAGGACGGTTGAGTTCTCATCAGACCGGAGCATACCGGATTCTGATTCTGCACCGGTTCCGGAAAGAATCGCCGGGAGTAGATCTTTTGTAACCTCTTCACCGACAAAATCAGGATACGCCTCTTTCCGAACCTCCTTCTCATCCGGAATGTGGTATACCTCACCGGGCTTGGTATTTCTCTTGTCAGTCGGGATGTCATCATAAACAAGAAGGACAATCCGGTCATCTGAAACTCCCCGGTCCTTAAGCAGGTTGTAGATCGTCAGGGCATCAGCCTGGTGGCGGTAATTATTCCAGTCTTTTGAAAGTGCTCCTATAACTGCCCAGAATTCCCCTGCCGGGTAGTCATCCGCCGGAATTATGGTGGAATTTCCAACACTCCCGGGTGTTCGGGGATTGGCTAACTCCTTTCCGGTTCTGGTTAATAAGACCGGATCTGAAACAATCCTGCCGTCCTCAATCTTATACGTTGCATGATTTGTCACCTGCCGATCCAGCCCATCTGATTTAAAGGTGAGCGGACCGGTTGCACCGGTCAGGATGGGAGCATCTCCTTTTTGTATCCGTTGTATAGCCTCCTGAAATCCATTCGGAGTTCTGGGTACAGGGTCCCCATCTGCTTCGGTAAGCAGACTCATCGCTGCATTTCCAGGAGACTTTTCAGGATTTGCAATAAATTGTGCCATTACCATGGCAGAAACAAGGGCTGCATCATACACTTCCGGGATATATCCTGCCTGGTTATTCCCGGAAATAGCAGAAAATTCTTCTGAAAAACCCACATCCCACTCTGGATTCATCAGGATAAGCGTATTGTCAGGGAGCGGGGTTGTCATGGTGCTGGAGTTCGTTATCCTCCAAAGCCCTGAACTGAGGAGAAACAAGAGAAGGTCAGGATCTGCCCGTTCTGATATCCTGCCCTCTTCATCGATGTTTGGATAGATAAAGTATGGGTGGACTGATGAGTTGTCTTCTTCCAGTGTGTCAATGACGGTTACTATCTCACTAACTGATCCGGAATAGACAAAAACCAGGTAATCAGGTGCAGTCTCTGTTAACTGTCTGACGGCGTCAGGGATCTCATCCGCTGATGAGAACTCTTGTGCTCCGGTTATATCAATCCCTTTCTCTATTGCCCAGTAGGGCATCCAGTCGTAAAACGTCTTCCCATACGAGCTGTTTACACTTAAAAGAGCAACGTTATGCCCTTCATTTTTCCGGATGTGATCCATGACGACCGGAACGACATCACCATCATTTCCAATAGTCCGCCAGACATACCAATTTTTGGCATATGCACGATATATCTCGTCTGATGATGCAGACGGAGTGATGAGGACTTTCTGATACCGGATAAAGAGGTCCGCTATCGAAAAGAGATCTGCAGAGGTGTACGGGCCGATTACTACACTCACCCGCTTATCCCTTGCCAGACTGTTGGCATAGGTCATGAGATCGCCGGTTCTGGTATCACGAAGGACGTATTCAACCGGTCTTCCGAATATGCCACCCCCGGCGTTAATCTGGTCACGGGCCAGGGTTAATGCATCATAGTATGACTGCCCGTCCGGGCCGCTTAACGGAAGAAGAACCCCGATATATACCGGTTCATCTGCAACAGCAATAGTACATGCAAAAAGAAGGAAAAAAAAGAACAGGAAGATAGCGAAAATTCTTTTCGGTTGTATTCGATTATTCCACATCCGGGAATGCTCCTCTTCAATTATTCAGGATTTACCCGAAGTTACTACCAGTGCCACAGTCACCAAACCATTGTTTTCAGAGTTTTACCAACCCTAAAATCTCATATATCAATGTTTTTACGAACACGGAACAAACCGATCCCAATAGCACAGAATATTTCCCTGCCCTTCATTTTGACAACACCGGTCAGTTTCTAACCAATGATTTCCCGGACAACATAACTGCTCATTTTCTGGTATCTGCCTTGTGATTTCAAAATACACCTTCGTGCTCTCAAAGGACTGATTCTGAATGGAATCCAGTCCATCAATATCTTCTGCAAATGCGGTGAGCAGTTCACCTTCATAGAAAGAAACTGGTGTGACCTGGAGTTTCAGTGTGTTTTCTTCCTCTAATAGAGAGAGGTTTTCAACGGTTACCAGGGATACTGACTCTCCGTTCTCATCTGCAAATGTTATCGCAGCATAAGAAGGCCATAACACTGTAGAAAGGTGTTCTACCGGCATCGAGAAGGTGGAATTTCCATCGGTAGTGTTGAAATACCGGCCATAATTTTCAATAGTTACAGCAAATCTGCCATCCTCTTCACTTACAATGGTGCCCGAGCCCCCTTGTACCTCTGCGAGAAACATGGGAGTTTCATCTGCGTTACAGAATCCAACCAGAAAAACCAGCAAAATTATTGTAAAGAGTTTCATAATACTAAAACAGTTCATGAGATAACCATTATTGAGTCAGGTATATGTATTTTATTATTTTATAGCGGCCAGTAAAAGTTTTGAAATAACATAATAATAACCTAATAAATAGTCTTTTTTTCATACTGCCGAAACCTGATATCATACCCTTGGCGTAGTGCGATAGATGACCAGTGACGGAATGATGATTCCTGCAATCAGGATAAATGCAACAACTCCGGCGTAGAGACATTGTTGCAGGGAATACATAACCATCGTTTCTGAAAGAATTGTCCCGGTGTGGGCTATAGCAAATAGTCCATGCAGTCCCTTGATCATGGCAAGACCCGGAATCATGGTAATGCCAGCTATTACAGCGATAAAGACGCCGGGTACATGAGTGAGCCTCCCATAATACGCTGCGATGATGGTTGCCACCACCATACCAAAAAAAATGCAGAAGAACGTATCCAGTCCAAATAACGCCCCGATCTCTCTTGCCATTCTTCCGGCCATACCACAGAGTATGCATCCCGGTAAAACAAAAAGAGGAGTATTAAAGAGGAGTGCAAAGCCGGATGCAGCAATTCCGGCAGCGATACTCATGGTCAGGATGGAAAAGAGAAGATCGGGAGTGGTTTCATTCGCATGAACCACAGTTCCCAGGAGTCCAAGAGGAATAAGAAGAGAACCTGAAATAATACAGATGTGGGTGGAAGCAGAGACCAGCCGGACAATACCACAACTGGTATGGTCACGGATGATATCAAGTCCTCCGTCTATCAGGAGAAATCCGGGAATAAGAAAGAGAACACTTGATATCAGGGCTACTTCAGGTGTAGTGGTAGGGATTATCCTGGAAAGTATCGCAGCAAACAATCCTCCTGTGAATGCAGTTACCAGGGTAGAGAGATAGATGTTATTGAGTCGTTTTCCGTACCTGAATTTGATTGATAATGCACAAAATGTAGATATTCCGATGATGAAAAGTGAGGATATATCTGCATGGTTGAGCCACCCGAATGAGGCACAGGCAATACTAGTGAGAAAGAAAATAAGAAGTGGCGGGTATATTGGTTTTCCATTCTGTATCCGGAGGATTTCTGCCCTGATGGCACAGATATCCCCTTGATAAGAAGCAATCCGGTGAAGAAGCAGGCTTACCTGGTGGAGAACCGCAATATTTACCTTAAACGGTTCCCGGATAACATACAGCCGGCTTTCAATATGATCATGATGGAGTATACTAAGTTCGATGGTTTCGTACCCGACAAAGATATGAACATTGGTATCTCCCAGTTCTCCGGCCAGCCACCGAACCGAATCCGTAACCCGCTGGACCGTGGCTCCTGCTTCATACAGGGTTTTTGCAAGGTCCAGGTAGAGATCAGCCATCTCATACCGGGATAAGTCACAATATTCGTCCGGTGTCATATTGTATGTAAATAGAGAGAAGAGCGAGTATCTATAATTACTGGTCCTATTCAGGAAAGCCAGGGATTCCCCCAGGTCCGGTTCTATCTTTCAAAAATATTATCATCAAACCATTTATGATTCCGGATAACCATGAAGTCTCTCTGGGGGTAGACCTTCCTGAAAATTTAACCAGAAAATAGCCTGTGTTTCTCTTTCTAATCCCAAAAAAAGATCATATGGGATTTACCCGGAGCGGTAAAACCTTGTTTCTTTCAGCAATTGGATCCACTGAAAAATCTATTGCTTTTTCAGTTAATGGCTCTTTAGTCAGGGCAGTTTTTGACGGTGATGGGATAGGTTCAGAAGAAACTACCACGGTTCCTGAATCAGAATAGGCAACCGCCAGGGTATCCAGGATGTATTGCTGAGGAATAGTGAAAGAAAAGGTATTATCCCCTTCGATGACTGCAGTCCCGATAACATCCCACTTATCTGGCATATTCACACATACTTCAGGGACAAGACGGTATATGGTAACCGATCTGATAAGATTTTTGTTGGACTGATCAGTGATAGTATAATCTCCCGGTTCAATGATATCCCTTTTTGCAAGTACCTTACCCGTGTCATCTACATCTTCACCGGTGTCCGGAATCTTCAAATCTGTATCCACAACATAATTTTTCAGATTGTTCTCATTAATCTGTACAACTTCTGCTGCTTTGGCGGTATTAGATAAGGAATCCAGGCCAGTCACCGTTCCTGAAAGAAGGTTGAGCGATCTTTCCACGGATATTTCTCCATAATCGAGTTCTGGTTTTTGAGAGTCTCCCGGGTCTGAAAGATATATCATCTTTTCAGATTTTGGCGGGATGGTGACCGGAAGTGTTCCGGGGGATGGTTTGTAGGTATCAGTGGTAAATCTTCCAACCGTTTTACATAGTAAATCTTTGTTCAGTTTTGCAAATACTATCTCGTCAACCACTGCATTGACTGCACCGGTATTACTCACCTTCACGTACCACTCATCTCCCGGAGGCCAGTGAGATTTTGCATAGGAAGGAAGGTATACATCAAGTGTCAGGTCACTGTTATAATCCGGCCATGGTCCGATTTTATTTGGGGCATTCCAAATAGTTAATGGCGTTTCACCTTCAACCCCGATACTAATTACCAGGGAATTTCTTGAATACGGGGCGTTGACTCCTATCCGGGCCGTATATGCATAATCTCCCCCGGACCTATCAGAGGGTTCATTTACTAATGATTTTAGCATACTTATCTCTGAAACCCTGCTGTATGGCCAGAAGAAAAATCCGTCTCCAATGCCCCCTCCATACTTCCAATAATCTCCCCAGCTGTTCAATACTTTAAAATTCTCTGTTGCATCATCATATCCGACAATTAACATACTATGGTTTACCCAGACATCACTCCCTCCCTGACCTCCAACCGGGCCATATTCATTTAGAAGGGTTTTTAATGTATCCACATCGACCGGGCTGGTAAATTCCTGTGATTTAATTTTATAGTATGTTGCTTCGTTTTTGGCAGTATCACTCAAGGGAGGCATGTTATCAGTGACATATATACCCTCACTGTTTTTTGTGCATCCGGAGTAATCAGATGGATACACCACTTCTGACGCCACTCCATATTTCGTAATAAGTTCTTCAGACATTTTTGTATCCGGAACACCTTCTTTATCCCGTAACTGTTCCTGTCGTAAATGCATGTATGCAAATGATTTATCCGGAGTATAGGGATGTTCCATCTCTTTGAGGATATCCATCAAGTGCATAAGGGTAAAGCCTAAACATCCCCCATTACCATCCTGTGTCCGGATAAATGATAGATACGGCGTGTAATCCACTTTTTTTGGTGGAGTGAGTATTATCCGGTCTTTTGGAAGGGCAACAGCCCGGGATTTATCAAAATCAATATTTTTTTGATCTTCCAATTTCCTGACGGAAACATCAGGTATGGACGGTGTAATTGATGTTACTCCGGGAGGAAATGAAAACTGTGCAAAGGGAGTATTTACTTCCTGCACAGTTCCAGTCTGATTTCTCATTACAATCATCGAAGACGGAACTTTCCCTAAGGTTTCTCCTGATACACAAAACGTCACGAACAAAAAAACAATGGTTATAACCAGGGATAACCTCGTAATTTTTTGTAGTTCACCTATTTTTTCAAGCATGCTTCTCACCATAATAATGTGTGGGTTCGTCCAATCTGAAAAAAAGAAGTAAAAATTCTGATATTTCAGATGTTGAACCATTTCAAGAGGTGAGATCATAATGATATGCATCACGCTGCTGCATGGCAAATAATTATTAGAAATCCGGGAGTATATTTGAAAGCTTTTTAATTCCAGGGAAAATTATTCCGGTTCCCTTTTGTACGAACAGACTTACTCGATATGATGGAAAACTGGATGGAGTGTTATTGAGGGAATTACATCTCTATACATAATTTCTCATGGGTACCAAGTAAAACCAGAGAATATGATAAAGAGAAGGTTCTCCCTAACCCTTGTATTAATATAAGGCACCTGAATCACTTTTCGGGTACAAAGGAATGAACGAAGCATTTGATGAACTACAGGCAGGCAATATTGATGCAGTAATCAGTGCGAGTTCTTTAATTAAGACCCATATGGACGGGTGTGACTGCCATGTTATCGGGGAGTTTGAGACAGATGATCACTATCGTGTTGCAGTGAAAAAAGGCAATTCAGAACTTCTCGAAACCATGAACACCGGTCTAGATCTCCTGATGCAATCACATGAATGGGAAGAACTGAAAAAGAACTATCAGATGGAATAATCCCTCTTTTTTTTATTCACGTGTATTGTACCGATACTACCCATAGAATATTCTTTCACTGAATCGTAAAAAACGAATGGAATGAAAGACCGGGAATTTCGATTGTCTACCGGAAAATATTCAGAAAAAATGGTGAATATGGTAGGTTTACCAAAATTATTGAAAACAGATCCTATGCAATGGATATCTTTTTGGCTTTTGAGTCCATATCACCATCATATATGATGCTCCAACCCGGCAGAACCAAAAATTTCTATTCATCAATATCGATTCTCCTGTGCTTTTTTCTAATAATATGTTCCATCCCGTCGGTATCTGCGGAGTCAAAGGTTTTTCGCCCGGACACAGGTCCAATACCCAATCCTCTTCCTTTATATTTTATTGCAGTCCATAATGAGCCATTTCATGGGGATCCCCACCAGGAACAAAAACTTCAGGCTGCATACTCGGTACTTAGGGAGATGGTCAGTCGGGCAGATGAATATGGATTATCACTGACTCTTATGTTTACCCCGCAATGGGGAACGATGATTGGATCTGACCAGGAAAAACTTGCAGAGGTCCGGTCATGGGAGAAGAACGGGCATGAGATTGCACTTCACCATCACAGCATTTATCACAGTGGATGGGACGGTTATACAGATTATTCTCCTGATGAGGCCAGAATTGAACGTCTTAAGCACACAAAAATCCCTGAACCATACCTTGGCACCCTGGATGACATGATAGCAGCCCTTGCACCATTAAATCCGGTTTTACAGTCCGGTTGTGCCAATGATGAACAGGACAAAGTAACCCTGCCATCTTCTATTACATATGATACCTGTTCTGGTTTTTTGAATACTGGAATCCCGGGGGAACGTTCGATAGGACAGGAGAATGGAAAAGGGGTGAATGATTTTGTTATTGTTGGAGATGTTAAAGGAACAGAGCACAAATGGCTCAGCCACCATATAATCGGAGTATTTGACCAAGAAAGGGTGGCAGAACAGGAGATAGAAAGAATGAGCCAGGATAGTGTCTTTGGTGCAATTACTCATAGTTCACAAAAACAGGCAGAACCAACATACAAGTTCTTTACATACATCCATTCTCGCGACCCTTTAGGAAACCGGAGTAGAACTCTCAGTGAAATAATGAACGAACATATCCTCCCTGAAATTACTCTCTCCAATGATGTTGTCAATGCCCGGTATCCGAATGAACGGGTAACTTATGATGATGGCGGGTCAGGACAAGCAGACCCGATGCTCAGGAATGAATTGCTACCCGTAGGTCCAAAAAACAGGAAGTTACCAGATCATTGAAAAGGAAAAAAACTCATTTATCCATTCCTTTATCATCATACAATGGCATCTTCCATTGTGCATCACTGGCGGCAAAAGTTACCATCTCAATAAACTGATCATTTGGATCACTATGAGAGGAATACCCGACAACTCTTGCATTTTTCATGAGTAATTCAGCCATTACCTGTCCACTTCCCAGTATCTCTATCTCTATCTCATTTACCGGGCCTCCTCCGGATTTCATAAGATTAAAGAGGACCGGACTTGAAATATCCACGTGTTTGGTAATCGTCAGATAATTTTCTCCGAATACTTTTTCGTTTTCCGGGTTTTCACCTGAATTGAAGGAATAACTCATCACATCTATCCAGTTTCGGTGGTTTTCTAAGGTACTCATTCCCTTAACTCCACTCACAAGAAGGATAATTGCTGATGGCCCGCCTTTGATAGAGCCACCATTGCCGAAATTTTCAACTTCGGCTGGCTGACTTTCAACCCCTCTTTCTCTGATAGATTCCATCTCTTCAGAGTTAATACCCTGTTCCGGGAGAACTTGAACAGGTATCATCCAGGGGTCCAGTACGGCTGTTTCAAATTCCGGATCCGGATTGAATGATGGCTGCTCTTTTGATTGTGCAAGACATCCAACGCATAAAAATCCAGTAATTATTAAAATAAGCAACAATTGGATTACAGTTATTTTTCTCTGCATGATATCAAAAGGTAACAAGGAAGAGCATAAGCAAAAAGGTTGTGATACGATGAACATATGATAAGGTGTTTGATGTCCGGTTGCGGCGGGGACTTTTGTAATAAGGCATTTATGCTTTCATTAGGATAGAAAGAATATATAGGGAACTTACCATCTGTTAAAAAACTGTGATTATAAAATTAAACACAGATTTTCGTGAAGATATATTTTTTTTATCAAAAATAGGTACAATATTTCATGCTGTAGTCATCTTCAATTACAATCAAATTTCTCATATTGCCATTATTACGAATACCCTGTTGAATACAGTTAAACAATATTATATCAAATTAAATAAGAGAATAATTTATGTCATCTTCTGTATCAGCGCTAATAACTAATCCTCATAATATCATAAAAGACTATGACAACCTTTTGGAAATCGGTAAAATATCTGATCATATCTCTCCGGATTCAGAAACCCTCATAAAATTAAATCTTTCTTGGTCTCTATATTATCCGGCGTGTTCTACTGAACCCTGGCAGCTTGATGGCGTTGCTAGTGCATTACGCAGCAGAGGATACCATAACCTCACTGCTACGGAAAACCGGACGGTGGTTACAAAGATTGAGAAAGGGGTTGTGGGTAACAAATGGAGTCCGGTTTTACAGAAATATAACATACCATTCATACCCTTAACTGATGTGGAGTGGAAACCGTATCAAATTCATGCAGAAACCCCTGCATTAGATGAAATATTTGAAGGAACACATACTCTTCCCTCTTTCTTTGTTGGAAAAAATATGATTCACCTTCCAACGGTGAAAACTCATGGGCATACCACCATGACCGGAGCGATGAAAAATGCTTTTGGTGGCCTTATTACTGAACGAAGACATCATTGTCACCGTCTCATACACGAAGTGCTCGTAGATTTATTAAAAATTCAAAAGGAGATACATCAGGGAATATTTGCAATTATGGATGGTGCGGTGTGTGGGAATGGTCCGGGTCCACGTACCATGATCCCTTATGAAGGGAACATCTTACTTGCAAGCCATGATCAGGTAGCAATTGATTCAATAAGTGCAAAAATCATGGGATTTGACCCAATGCAGATACCCTTCATCAGAATGGCACATGATGAGGGACTTGGATGTGGTGATCCGGACCAGATCGAAATACTGGGTGATGATATATCCAATCTTAACTTCCGGTTTTTTACGGGTAAAAGCCCCGTTGTTGCAGGAGATCAACTCTTTAGAAAGGGCAAACTATCATTTTTAGAGCCACTGGTTTTCAAAACATCACTTTTTATGCTTGCTGTTTTTGGTTCTGCCTTTTATCATGATTATCTCTGGTATAACCTGGTAGGGAGACGCAGGATACATTCATTCTCCAAAACACCCTGGGGCAGACTTTTTGATCAATATTAAGTCAGTCCTACAACTTATCAGAGTAAAACAGTGGTACAAGAACCTTCTTGTTCTGACACCACTACTCTTTGGTGACCTCTTATTTTCTTTGGATGTACTGTTTTCTGTAATTATTGCAACCCTGGTTTTTTGTGCAGTATCAGGAATTATCTATATTCTCAATGATATTCGTGATAAAGAGCGTGATTCCCATCACCCGAAAAAACTGAAACGTCCACTGCCATCCGGAGCAATATCGGTGAAAGAGGCGTTGTTTCTTGTAGTTATTCTTTTTATTCTTACAATAATCGGATTAACTCATATGAATCCCCTCTTTGGTTGTGTAATTGGATTATATATAGTTCAGAACATTGCGTATACTTACTGGCTCAAGAACGTTGCTATTGTTGATGTTATTGTCATCGGAGTTGGATTTGTTTTACGTGTTCTTGCAGGGTGCATCGTAGCAGATGTTTTTCTCTCCCCATGGTTATTTACTGCAGCGTTTCTTTTAGCGTTACTACTTGGTTTTTCGAAACGGTATTCTGAAATAGGAATTATTGAAAGTGCAATTGCTCATCGTCCGGTTCTTGGTGAGTATAATGGAATCGTTCTCCAGGCTTATTTGATATTATCTGCAACTGCAGTCCTGATGGTTTATCTGATTTATGCAATTACTGGTTCACATACTTCATACTTTGTCTTAACAATTCCATTTGCGATCTTTGGAATCTTCTCTTTCTTATCAAAATCCCTTATTTCAGGTCTAGACCCGGATGATCTTCTGAAAGAATATGCTTTCCTTACCAACCTCCTTCTCTGGTTTGCAGTGGTGGTGTTAGTTCTTTATGGATTCTGACGATATTCTCCTGGATATGCATATTCATTCCAGATATTCCCGGGATAGTCTACTCTCCATAAGAGAGATCCATACACTGGCAAAAAAGGCAAGGGTGACCCCAATTATTTGCGATCATAATTCTATTCTGGGGTCATTAAACTATCACCAGATGGGATACTATCATGATGATAGAATTCCGTCAATTATTTCTGCAGAGATAAAGACTACTCATGGAGAGATAATTGGTCTTTTTTTAAATGAGGAGATCCCTCCTTATCATTCACCAGAAGAAACTCTTGATAACATTCTGGATCAGGGGGGGATTCCAATTATTCCGCATCCCGGGGACAGATATAGGAAAAGTGCAATGAAGTATGAAACAATCTCCTCACTTTTACCCAAAATTCATGCAATAGAGGTTTATAATTCCCGGACATTATCAGATGGGGATATTACCACTGCGAGAAAATTTTCTGCAAAAAATAATTTATTAATCACTGGTGGTTCAGATGCTCATTGTCGGTGGGAACTCTTTAGAACAACTGTTCGCATTGCTCCTTTTGACAGTCCAAAAGAATTTTTGATAAACCTTCATTGTGCAAATATCCAATATAATCGTAGTCTACCATTTTACCATCTGATATCAATAATTACCAGGAAATTAAGAAAATGAAACAAAACAAGATCCATCAATATATCAGAATAATTATCTTCGCTGCTGTAATCTATGCAGTTTTTATTATCTATTCGAACTTTGATCAGACGGTAAATATTATTTCTTCTTTTCCTTTGGTTTTGTTTGTTTTAATGTTGCTTTTTGCTTTTGTGAATTATCTTATCAGGTTTGTAAAATGGGAATATTTACTGAGAAAGATTGATGTCCGTATTCCATTTTTGACTAGTTTTTTATGCTTTTTTTCTGGTTTTTCGATGACACTGACTCCGGCTAAAAGTGGAGAACTTATTAAGCCATATTTACTGACAAGGTTTGGTCATGATTCTGGACATACTACTCCGGTGGTCCTCATTGAAAGGTTGACAGATCTTTTTGGTATGGTTATTCTACTTTTAATAAGTGCTGCATTATTGGGAATTGGCATTATTCCAGGAGTGATAATGGGTATAGTTCTTATCTTATTGATAGTACTCATTCAAAATGCAAAATTTGTTTCCTGGTTCAGAACTTGGATGTCAAAATCTATCCGGATTAGTAAGTTTCTTCCTTTGTTAGACACAATTCTTAACTCAACAAAGATTCTTTCCGGTCCGGCACCATTACTAATAAGTGTCCTGCTTTCATGTGTATCATGGTTTTTTGAATGTCTTTGTCTTTCTCTTGCACTTGAGGGGCTTGGATATCCGGTAAATATCATGGTTTCAGTCTTTATCTTCGCTAGTTCAACTTTAGCAGGATTGCTAGTCATGATTCCCGGAGGTCTTGGAGCTACCGAAGGATTAATGACGGTTCTGATTACCGCTGAGAAAATTCCGTTAGATGCAGCGGTTTCTGCAACTCTTCTTACCCGTGTAGCAACCCTCTGGTTTGCTGTAGGATTGGGCATGGTCGCATTATTTGTATTCAATGCCAAAAATAAGATAAATAATTAATTAAACAAAAGAAATGAAATTTCTCCCATTTATAGAATTGGAGAAAATGATTATTCGATAAGTAAATAATGTAAAAAATTCTAAATCTAACCAGAATTATGCAAATACACAAAAAATTGATAAATTCGGATTATTATACTGCTGTTATTTTATTTTTTTTTATTTTTAGCATATATTTACTATGCCCTATTGTAACTTCATTTGATTCCAAATATTATATTCCCCTCACAAAAAGTATCATTTATGAGGGAAATTTTGATTTAGATGAGTATGTATCATTCGAGAATGATAAGGACTATAGAATAACTAATAATAACGGGCATTATTACTCCTATTTTCCCTATGCGAATTCAATTCTTGCAATTCCATTAGTATTTTTTTTAGATTTTATTCTGAGAATTTCCTCAGTTGATATCGAACCTATTATTCTTCAAGTCGGGGAAAGTGTTGGAATCAACCCGGATATCATTTTAAAGGTAATAGATAATAGGTTATATGATTTATTGTATGAAAAGACCATTGCATCAATTGTTTCTGCACTCTGCGTAATTCTATTCTATTTTATTGCCCGAAAATATTTAAATAATAATTATGCAATTTTGATATCCCTGATTTTTGCTTTTGCTACGTCATTGTGGTCTGTTGCAAGTAGAGGATTTTGGATGCATGGTCCGTCGATTTTATTCCTGGAGTTGGCTTTTCTAGGAATGTTATATGCAAAAGAAAAACCACACCTTTCAATTTATGTTGGAATCCCTCTTAGTATTGCATACATAATCCGCCCCACAAATGCTATCTCTCTTGTTCTTTTTTCGTTATATATGCTGTATTGTAACAGGGATAGTTACAAAAGAATTGGAAAATATTGTATTCTTACGTTTATTCCGCTTTTCCTTTTTATTATCCTGAATCTCTCCATATACAATGCAATATTACCGCCATATTTTTTAGCAGAAAGAATAACTAATTTTTCTCCTGTTATCTTTGAGGCCTTAATTGGAAATGTTTTTTCTCCTGCAAGAGGTTTATTAATATTTTCTCCGTTTTTTATTTTCAGTATTTATGGTGTGTACTTAAAGATTAAAACAAAATCTATCGATATATTTGATATCGTTGTCCTTATGACGATTTTTTTCCATTGGATTGCAATTTCCATGTATCCTCATTGGTGGGCAGGCCATTCTTACGGCCCACGATTTTTTCTGGATGTAAATCCATTATTACTCTATTTTATTATCCCAGTTTTATCAAAAATATCTTCTATGAAACCTTCTTCTAAAAAAATCTGGACATTTGTTCTACTCGTTTTAGTTGGTATCAGCGTTATTATTCATTTAAAAGGGGCTGTTATATTTGGAGTTTGGGATTGGAATGGTACACCACTTAATGTTGACGAAAATCCTTGGAGAATATGGGACTTTCATGATATTCAATTTTTAAGATGAAAATAATATCATCATTTTCGTTAAACATGAATGGGGTCTGTTAATGACACTCATTATTATAACCTGAATGATCACGCAATTTTCTTATCAATCAATATTTCTTACATTTTTTTCATCCGGTTTTAACAATTAGAATAACACAATTTGATTTTGATTAGAGTTACCTATAACATTTATGTATCAACCGAACTTGTTTATTGAAGTATTACTTGGAAAATTTACAGAATTTCTCTATTGAGATCATCATTTCAGAAATCAAACTGTCTTAATACCCACAATTTAAGATCAACCGATGAAATTTTCATGGTTTCGGGTGTGAACTGAGAAGCAGTTAATGTTAGTTTCTCTAATAAATATTATTATTTGTCAGTATCTCCGAAAGAATCTGATACATCCATTGGAAACTGAACTATTTCTTCTGTAGTGATTTTTTCGTCAACGACATTCAACGAAACTTTAAATATTTTAAAGTATATACTTTGTATATACTATGCGAACTATTGACATTGAACCATCTACCAGATTGACAATTGAGGGCATCCAGGGGTACTTGGTCAGAAAAGTCACAAAATTTGGGAATGGGGCAAAAGTAGATTGTCCTAAAGAATATCTCGATAAAACAGTCTATTTGGTTATAAAATGACTCTGAATCAGAGTAGGTTATTTAGAACTCTAAAAACATTGGATATTTTTGTTGATCGTGCACTAAATATTGAGTACCCTGCAAAAGGATTGTCCGGATTTCAGTACAATCGTGATTTGCTTAAAGCAGCGGTAGCAAATTCATATCTTGAAACTGTTGGC